>DUOB01000076.1 GCA_012839035.1 Propionibacterium sp. | reverse complement strand
GTCAGGGCCTGAAACCCGAGCGATGACCTGCTTCATCGAGCACTTCCCAGCATGTCCGGGCACTTCCCAGCATGAGATGCACTTCCCAACGCGCATGCAGGGTGGGAGGTCACTTTCGTGCTGGGAAGTGGGGGTTCGTGTTGGGAGGTCGCCACGAAGGCCACCGTTCGTGCTGGGAAGTGGGGGTTGTGTTGGGAGGTCGCCACGAAGGCCCGGGTTTCGTGCTGGGAAGTGGGGGTTTGTGTTGGGAGGTCGCCACCAACACCCGGTTTCCGCCTGCACAGGGTGTTGACCAGCGGCGTCAGCCCCGGAACGCCGCGGGCACGATGGGAAGCAGGCTCCGCCAGGCAGGGTCTTGCGCGTACTCCACCATCCGTCGCCCCGTCTCCAACGCCGTCCGTGACGTGACGAACCACGGCGGCTTGCGGACGAGCCCCGGGTGCCCGTGCCGCACGGCCTTCAGTGACTCGGGGAACGGCCGGAACGGGCCCTCGGCGACGACGCGCTCGGTCCCGGCCAGCAGGAGCGAGTTGTGCACGACCCCCATGCCGCTGCCGATCTCGTCGAGGGTGTGGCCGGGGTACGCACCCCAGGGCGCCGAGTGCAACGCGAAGATGAACCCTGTCCAGACGTTGATCCCGATCGCACCGTAGCGCAGCTCCGCGATCGCCTCGTCGAACAAGGGCCCCATCGCTTCACGTGACTCGGGCGTGATGATGATCCCGGCGCCGAGTGTGCCGTCGAGTCGTTCGTTGGCGAAGCGGACGGCTTCGCGGACGTACGCAGAGCCCGTGCCCGCCAGCATCGTGTGCGCGAGGGCCGGGGCGAAGAACTCCGTGGTGAACAGCGGATCATCGTGCCGCGCCGGCAGGTCCACGAGATAGCAGCCGTCGTGCTTCTCCGCCTGCACGTGCGCCTCGGCGAACTGGGCCATGGCGTCGGCGGATCCGGGATACCAGGGCGAACGCTCCGGCAATTCACGCAGCACCTTGCGGATCTCGGTGAGGAACTCGATGCGCTGATGCCAGTCGCGGCTGATGAGGAGCACCTGGGTGGCGATGCAGTTGTGACCGGCGTTGTGCAGTCGCTGGCTGACGACGTGCTCGGCCTGATAGCGCAGGTCGGCCGGGCTCCACTCGCCGGGGACGATGATGCAGGGGGAGACGCAGCCGAGCTCACTGCTCACCGACGTCGTCACGGCGGGCTCCCCGGATGCGCGGCGCTGCTCGCCCTCCTCGCCGGTGCCCCAGACGATCGCGTCGTGGGTACGCCGACTGCCCGTGAGATGCACGTGCGAAATCCCCGGGTGGTGCACGAGGGCCTCGCCCACCTCCGCGTCGCCGTCGATCAGCCACAGCAGGTCCGCCTCGATCAGGGGCGCGAGGGCGGCTTCATAGACGGGGAGCAGGCCGGCGAGGGTGGGGTTCACTTTCAGTACGCTCGCCCGGTTGTGCGCGACGAGCTGATCGAGCACGTCGAGGGGGCCGATCGAACTGACGTTCCCGGCGCCGAGCACCACGGCGACTCCACCGTCCTCACCCAGACGTCGGGCACCGAGTCCCGCCTCCTTGCGAGCCTGATCCGCCGTCACTCCGGGCTTCAGCCATGCCGTGGCGCTGAACCCGTTGAACAGCGTCCATTCCTGAGCGTTCGTCGGCAGGATGCGCAGCGTCGTCCGGTCACCCGGCGCCGATCCGACCCGGAGGCCGGCAGCGGGGGAGCGGCCCTTCGCCAGCGCATCGAGACTCTTCGCGGTGCCCAGGAACCCGCCGAGTGCGGCGTACGGGCCCGAAAGCCATTCCTCCGCCTCGACTCGAGGTTGCGGTCCGCCCTTGGCAGCCACGGCAGCCTCGACCCACGCCTCGGCGGTGGCCCCGATCGTTGCATGGGTGGCTCGGACGAGCGCGGCCCGCTCTGCCACCGAGCGGTTGGCCCAGCGCGCGACACCGGTGGCGAGTCGAGCGATGGCTTGGTCGAGGTCACGCGTGCCCGGCATGGCTGCTCCCGGAGGTTCAGAGGCCAATTGAGGGGGGATACTCAAGAGTAGCCAATTCCCCCGGAACAGGACTCTTTCACTTCAACGGTGAAGCTGTACGCTGACGTGATGGCGACTTCCTCCCGTTGGCTGAGCACGGATGAACGAGCGGCCTGGCTCGCTCTCGTTGGGGTGACGATTCAGCTGCCGGCGGCGCTGGATCAGCGGCTCAAGAAGGCGGCCGGCCTCGGGCTCGTCGACTATCACGTGTTGGCGGGGCTTTCCGATGCTCCCGACCGTACGCTGCGCATGAGCGTGCTCGCCGAGTTCGCCCAGGCGTCGCTGTCTCGGCTGTCGCAGATGGTGGGCCGCCTGGAGAAGCGGGGATGGGTACGCCGGCAGCCGGACCCGACGGATGGTCGGTATACGCTCGCCACCCTCACCGATGCCGGACTGGCTGCCCTCGAAGGGCTCGCCCCCCAACACGTCGAGGACGTCCGGGAGCTCGTGTTCGATCAACTCGAACCCGAACAGGTCGAGCAGATGCTGGCGATCAGCCAACGGATCCTGTCGGTGGTCAGGCCTGACAGAAGCTGGGAGACACCCACCACGCCATGAACGTCGTCGCGCGCACGAAGAACCTGACGCCGTCGGTCTTGCGATCCTGACGCTGCCGGGCCGATCGCCGGACGTCAGCCGGTTGCGCGGGCCTCGATCGCACGCCGGATCGCCTTATCCAGTTCCACGACGCCGAACACGAGCACGCCCGCCAGCAGGGGGACTGCCCAGTCGGTCAGACCGACATGGGTCGTGCCGAAGGCAACCTGCATGAACGGAAGGTGCACGAACGCCAACTGCAGCAGGATCATCAAGCCGATGCAGATCCAGGCGATGGGGTTGGTGGTGAACAGCTCCTTGCGCAGCGACCGGGCGCGGCTGAAGCGGGCGGCGAGGAGATAGAAGATCTGGCCGACGATGAGGGTGTTGACGGTGATCGTGCGGGATTCCGCGGCCCCCAGACCCTGGCTCTGCGAGATCAGGAAAGCGCCGATCGCCAAGCCACCGACGAGGACCGACACATAGGAGATCCGCAGGATCGCCTCGGCGTTGAGCAACGACTCCCGCGGGTCGCGCGGGGGCCTGTTCATGATGCCCGGCTCGGGCGGTTCGAACGCCAGGGCCAGACACAGGGTGATCGCCGTGATCAGGTTGATCCACAACACCTGCAGCGGTGTGATCGGGAGGGGTGACATGCCCACCACCATCGCTGCGAGGATCACCAGGCCCTGCCCACCGTTCGTGGGCAGCATGAACACGATCGCCTTCTTGAGATTGTCATAGATCGTCCGGCCCATCTCCACCGCGGCCGCGATGGAGGCGAAGTTGTCATCCGCGAGCACCACATCGGCGGCGTCCTTGGTCGCCTCCGTGCCCTTGATCCCCATGGCGACACCCACGTCCGACTTCTTCAGCGACGGGGCATCGTTGACCCCATCACCGGTCATCGCCACCACGTGTCCGTTGGCCTGCAGGGCGGTCACGAGCCGGAGCTTGTGTTCCGGGCTGGTGCGCGCATAAATGTCGTGGTCGCGGACGATCTGCCGCAATTCCTCGTCCGTCGCCCGCTCGAGTTCCGCCCCGGTGATCACCCGATCGCCGATGCCCATCTCACTCGCGATCGCACGGGCCGTATCGGCATGGTCGCCGGTGATCATCTTCACGTCGATGCCGGCGTTGTGCACGGTCGCAATCGCGTCCGTGGCCTCCTGCCGGGGCGGATCGATGATCCCGTACAGCCCCAGGAATACGAACCCACCCGCATCCACGTCCGCCAGCTCGAGGGTCGTGGTGCCGGGTTCGGCCTTGCGTGCAGCCGCCGCCAGTACGCGAAGACCCTGCCCCCCGAGACGGTGCATTTCCTCCTCCCAGCGCTCACGGTCGAGGGGCTCGGTCTCGTTCAGGCCGGTGCCCTGCCGGTCGCAGCGGTCGAGCAGCCGGTCCGGGGCGCCCTTGAGGTGAATGACGAGATCGCCGGAGTTGTTCACGTGCCTGTCGAGGGTGGCCATGTATTTGTGGGCCGAGTCGAACGGCACGACCGCCAGACGGTTCTGGTCCGACCCGGAGGCCCCGGCCTTCAGCGCGAACGTGCGGACGCCACCGTCGGTCGGGTCACCCGCGACGGCCCAGTGGTCGTCGCGCTGCTGGACCGTCGCGTCGTTGGCACGCTCGGCCACCTCGGCGATCGCGAACAGATCGTGGTGATGGGCTAGCGTGGCCGGCGTACCGTCCTGATGGGTGACGTCACCGTCGCCGGGATCGTAACCGGTGCCGGTCACCAGATAGGTGTCCGCAGGAGTGACCACTGTCCGCACCGTCATCTCGTTGCGGGTCAACGTGCCGGTCTTGTCGGAGCAGATCGTCGTGACCGACCCGAGGGTCTCCACCGATCCCATCCGGCGCGTGATCGCATTGCGGTTGGCCATCCGCTGCACGCCCAGGGCCAGGGTGATCGTCAGCACCGCCGGGAGTCCTTCGGGGATGGCGGCGACCGCGAAGCTGATCGAGGCCATGACCAACTCGGCCAGGGGATAGTGGTGCACCAGCCCCGCGATGAGAGCCATCGCGATCGCCATGCCCACCGCCAGCACCGCCAGCATCTTGGAGAACTTCGTCATCGAACGGGTCAACGGGGTCTCCATCGACTCCACGTCGGCCAACATCTCGGTGATCCGCCCGATCTCCGTGTCGATGCCGGTCCCGGTGACGATCCCGCGAGCGCTGCCACTGACGGCGGTGGTCCCCGCGTACGCCATCGAGCTCCGGTCGCCCAGCGCCGCATCCCGGGCCACCGCCTCCGGGCCCTTCTCCGAAGGCACCGATTCGCCGGTCAGCGCGGACTCCTCGATGCGCATGTTGGTGGCGTCGATGATCCGCAGATCCGCCGGGATCCGGTCACCGGCCGCCAGCCGGACCAGATCCCCCGGCACGATGTCCTCCGCAGGGATGACGGTCCAGGCACCGTCCCGGCGTACCTTCGCCTCCAACCGCAACATCCCGCGGATGCTCTCCAGGGCGTCCGCAGCCCGACCCTCCTGGATGAAGCCGACGAGGGCGTTGATCAGCACGACCGCGACGATGACGATCGTGTCGAACACCTGACCGAGCACGCCGGTGAAGACGGCCGCGACCAGAAGGACATAGATCATCGGGTCGTGGAACTGGCGGAGGAACCGGCGCAGAGCAGTCTCGGGTTCGGCCGCGGGGAGGGCGTTCGGGCCATGCGCGGCGAGTCGTTCCGCAGCAACGGTCGCGCTCAGACCGTCCTGTCCGCCGGCAACCACCTCCTCGACGCTCTGTGCGTGGATCGGGAGTTGTTGGCCAAGTTCGCTGTCGGTTGCCATGATCCCTTTCGGGCCGGGTTAGTCAGTAACGCAGTTTGAAGTCGGTGATCAAACCGTCACGCACGGTGACCTCGGCGGTGCCGCGGCCGAAGGCATCGGCTCCCGGCGTCCGCACTTCCCACGTGACCGCGTGCCGATAGGTCCGTTTGCGGGTGAGGTTGATGGTGACTTTGCCGGGGAGATCCACGGTGAAGAATCGCTCGACGACCACCGGATCCTTGGTGTGCTTCTGCTGCCAACCGGGCAGATCGACCGACACCGTGCACCCGAGCGCAACATGATCGAGCATGCCCTCGCTGTCGCGGGCCTGCCAGGCCCGCTCGAACTGCGTGGCTGCGATGAAGTCCTCGGCCTGCACCTTGCCCATCGCAATGAGCTCACGGATGAAACGGGGGTCGCGATTGAGCCGGGAGTTGTGGCTCCAGCGCATGGAGCCGGGCGGGCGGTCCATCTCGAGCAGCCGGATCGTGACCGGTCGGACCCGCTCGGGTTTGAGCTCACCGCGTGCGATGAGCTCGTCGAAGATCTCAATGGAGCCGATCTCCTGCAGCAACGCGAGGTTGCTGGTCAGCTCACTGCGGCGGCTCGTGATTTCTGCCACAGAGCTCGGCTCATAGTCGATCGACGTCGGATTGATCTGGATGACCCAGATTTCGTCGGGCTGGGCTTCCAGGAGCCCCCGCACCGGTGGGTTCTGGGCGACGTGGGCATCCATATAGGCAGAGACCTGGGCGGGGGAGCGCACCAGGTTCGGGATCGCGGCGGCCTCCAGCACGGCGTCGGCGTTGACCTCGCCCGAGCGGCTGTTGAAGGTCGTCGACCGGCCCGACACCATGTCGACCGCCCCGAGGAGAAGCAGCGGGGCGTTGGGCTTGGTGGCCAGCTCGGAGAGACCCTCGAAGTCGATCACCGAACGCACCATCGAGCGCAGGTGCTCGGTGGACCAGGCCGAAAGGAACGAGTCATAGGGGCTCAGGTTGGCGGCACCGAATTGTTCGGCCACCCGGGAGCCCCACAACATCATCGTGTTGAGGGCTCGTTCGACCGGGAGCGACGTCGAGGTCGCCGACCAGAAGCGCTCCAGAAGGGTGCTGGCGTTCTCGTGAAGATCCCGGACGAGCGTGGACCACGCGACCAAGGCGCAGACCGCAGCGCCTGAGGAACCGCTGAGCCCGACGATCTCGTAGTCAGCCAGCACGTCGGACTCGAAACACCTGCTCAGCACGCCTGCGGTGAAGGCCGTGTGGCTGCCGCCGCCCTGACAGGCGATCGCAACCCTGCGGCGCTGGTTCGGTTCGGTCACGCCATCCAATGTACTGACGTCCGGGGTGGTCTCCTGTTGATGCGTATCTGGTGAGCACACCAGGAGGATCGCCCCCGGGTGAGCTAGGTGGCCGGGCATGCCGGGATCGATCCCCGAGGGTCACGCAGGCTTGCGCGCCAGCACGTAGAACCGGTCCGTTGATTCCTCGACCCCGGCAACAGGACCCCGCACATAGCGTTCGACGGTCTCCAGTCCGGCGGCGGAGATCGCCTGCAGGACGGCGGCGGGATCGTGCCGCACGAAGTCGAGACTCACTCCCTGCCCCAGGAAGTCGGCGTCGTGGTGAATCTCGTTGCCGGCATGGAGGGCGAGGGCCAGCCAGCCACCCGGAGCGAGGACGCGGGCGAGCGCACCCGCCGCGTCCGGTAGTTCGGACTCGGCATGGTGGACCAACGCGAACCATCCGGTGATGGCTCCCCAGGCCGCGGCGGTTGGCGGGCGCAGGAGCTTCAACAGATCCCCGGTCTCGAAGGCCAGGTCCGGATGGGATGCGCGGGCGACCTCCACCATCCCGGGAGACAGATCGAATCCCGTGACGTCCGCCCCGGCATCGGCCAGCACCCGGGTTGTCTGCCCGGGGCCGCAGCCGACATCGGCGACCGGCCCGTCGGTCAACTCGGCGACCCGGGTGAGCAGCCAGCGGTCGAAGGGTTGGTGGTCGAGTTGGGCGCCGAATCTCTCCGCGTACGCCTCAGCCGCCGAGTCATAGGCGGCCACCATCCGGGCGTCGCGTGCAGCCGAACCGTCAGTGAGAACAGCCTCCCGGTCAACGGTCGGAACCCGGGCGGGGGCAGGGGTGTCACCGGGAGTCGGGCCCAGCAGGTGGCGCCAGCGGTGATCATGCTGGCCGGCCTGCCGATCAAGCCTGCGGACCAGGGGCACGTGCCGGTCCGCGAGCCGGTCGAGACACTCCTCGACCTGCTGTCGGTCGGCGAAGCGGTGCAACCGTTCGGTGCGGGTCTTGAGCTCACCGGGGGCCTGTGCGCCGCGGAGCAGCAGGACCGTGATCAGTGCGGCTTCGTCCGGTGCCAGGCCCAGCCGCTCGGTCAGCAGCTCGTGAAACTTCAGTGTTCGCGCCGGTCTCCCGGTCCAGACCACTTTGGCCAGGCCACGGCGCTTGAGGTCCTGGAGCTGGGTTTCGAGGGTCTGGGCGTCATAGTCGGTGACCGGTTCTCGACTGCTGGTCTGGTTGCAGGCCGTGCGGACAGCGTTGAGGCTGAGCGGATAGCTCGCCGGGACGGTCCGCTGTTTTTCCATCAGTGCGCCAAGGATGCGCTGGTCGATCGGGCTCAACTCGGGAAGTGGATGACCCGTGGTCGGGATTTGATCGGGCACGGGCTGAATCTATCCGATCAGGGCGACAGGCACGATGGGCCCGGAAACCTCGCGTGGCCCCACCCGGGTCACGGATGAGGCCACGCACTTAGGTCAACACCGGCAAAGCCAGCGGTATTCCACAGGTCAGAGCAGTTTCGCGATGATCTCGTTGAACGTCTGCGACGGACGCATGACGGCCATGGTCTTGTCATAGTCCGGGCGGAAATAGCCGCCGATGTCGACCGCGTTGCCCTGCACCGAAACGAGCTCCTCGTTGATCTTCTGGGCGTTGTCCTCGAGCTCGGCCGCGATCGGCTGGAAGGCTGCCGCGAGCTCCGGATCGGTCCCCTGTCGGGCCATCTCCTTGGCCCAATAGAGCGAGAGCCAGAAGTGGCTGCCCCGGTTGTCGATCTGGCCGAGCTTCCGGGCCGGCGACTTGTTCTCCAGCAGCAGTTTCTCAGTGGCCTTGTCGAGTGCTTCGGCGAGGACCGCAGCGCCCTTGTTCTCGTGATGTTCCGCGAGATGGCGCAGGCTCTCCGCGAGGGCCAGGAACTCGCCCAGGGAGTCCCAGCGCAGATAGTTTTCCTTGATCAGCTGCTGCACGTGCTTGGGTGCCGATCCACCGGCACCCGTCTCGAACAGCCCACCCCCGGCCATGAGCGGGACGACCGACAGCATCTTGGCCGAGGTGCCGAGCTCAAGGATCGGGAACAGGTCGGTGTTGTAGTCCCGCAGCACGTTGCCGGTCACCGAAATCGTGTCGAGGCCCTTGCGCATGCGGAACAGGGCGTGCTCACAGGCGTCGGCCGGATGCATGAACAGGATCCGCAGGCCCTCGGTGTCGTGCTCGGCGAGATAGCGCTTGACGATGCGCTTGAGCGTGCGGTCATGGGCGCGGGAGCGGTCCAGCCAGAACACGGTGGAATCGCCCGTGGCGCGGGCGCGGGTGACGGCCAGCTTGACCCAGTCCCGGATCGCCGCATCGGTGGTGGTGCAGGCCCGCCAGATGTCGCCCGGATCGACGATGTCGTCCATGAGCACCTCGCCCGCCGAATTGAGCACCTGGATCGTGCCGTGGAAGGGGATCTCGAATGTCTTGTCGTGCGAGCCGTATTCCTCGGCCTTCTGCGCCATCAGGCCCACGTTGGAGACCGACCCCATCGTGCGCGGGTCGAGCGCGCCGTTCTCCCGGCAGTCCTCGATGACCGCTTGATAGACCTCGCCATAGGAGGAGTCGGGCAGGACTGCGAGAGTGTCGTCCTCCTCACCGTCCGGGCCCCACATGTGGCCGGAGTTGCGGATCATCGCCGGCATGGAGGCATCGACGATGACGTCGCTCGGCACATGCAGGTTGGTGATGCCTCTGTCGGAGTCGACCATCGCCAGCCGCGGGCCCTTGGCCATGGCTTCATCGAAGGCGGCGCGAATCTCCTCGCCCTGCGGCAGATCCTTGAGTTTCTCGAAGATGCTGGCGAGGCCGTTGTTGGGGTTGATGCCGGCCGCATCCATGATCTCGCCGTATTGCTTGTAGACGTCGGTGAAGAACACGCGAATGACGTGCCCGAACATGATCGGGTCCGAGACCTTCATCATCGTGGCCTTGAGATGCACCGAGAACAGCACGTTCTCCTGGCGCGCACGGCGGATCTGGCGTCGCAGGAAGGCCTTCAGCGAGCTCACCGACATGAAGGTCGAGTCGACGACATCGCCTTGCTGGACCGGGAGGGACTCGCGCAGCACTTCGACCTTGCCGAGCGGGGAGACCAACTGGATCTTGAGGTCATCGTCCTGCGTCATGACCACGGTCTGCTCGTTGCCGTGGAAGTCGTCGTCGCGCATGTGAGCGACGTTGGTGCGGGACTCGGGATCCCACTCGCCCATCCAGTGGGGGTGGGCCTGGGCATAACGCTTCACGGCGATCGGTGCCCGGCGGTCGGAGTTGCCTTCGCGGAGGACCGGGTTGACGGCGGACCCCTTGACGAGGTCATAGCGCGCCCGGGCTTCCTTCTCCTCGTCCGTCTCGGGGTTGTCGGGGTATTCCGGGAGGTCATAGCCCTTGGCCTGCAGCTCTGCGATGGCTGCGCGCATCTGCGGCACCGATGCCGAGATGTTGGGCAGCTTGATGATGTTCGCCTTCGGCGACTGGGTCAGCTCACCCAGCTCGGCCAAGGCGTCATCGACCCGCTGATCCTCCGGCAGCCGTTCGCTGAAGGCAGCCAGGATGCGACCGGCCAGCGAGATGTCGCGGACCTCCACGTCGACACCGGCGGTGGAGGCGAAGGCATCGACGATGGGCTTGAAGGAGTAGGTGGCCAGCAGCGGTGCTTCGTCGGTCAGCGTGTAGATGATCTTGGGCATCCAGTCCTCCTCTGTCCCGCCGTGCGGGATGGTCGTCTTGGAGGAGCCTATCGAACGGCCCCGGCGGCCGTCGGGACACCGATGAGGTCAGCGACCCTCGACCGCGCAGTCCTGCTCGGTGCCCGGTTCGCCGCCGAACTCCCGGCCGTCGAAGATGTGGGTCTGCACATAGTCGTAGTAGGCGTTGTGCTGCGTCGTCGCGTACGGGTTGTCCGCAGCGCACCGGGCCACGTAGTAGCCGATCGCATCCGCGAAACTCTCGGTCGCCACGGAGCCGTAGTCACTGACCGGCCCGTTGGCGTTCCAGACCTTGTTGTACGCCTGCCAGTACGCCGGGTTGGCGTGGCGATCGGCGTTCAGGGAGTGCGCGAGCTCATGGATGATCAGACGAACGAGGCGGCCGCGGTGACCGTCGGCGTACCCCTCCCGGAACTTCTCCAGATCAAGGGTGAGGACACCCGGTCGGGTCAGGCCATAGTCACCCCAGGCCCAGGAGCGGGTCGGCAGCGAGCTGATCTCCAGCGTGCCACCGTTGCCGGCCCTGACCCGGTCGAGGTAGTCGGTGCAGTCGACGGCGTCGAGCGTCTCGGCGAACAGCTTCACCACGGCGCGGTAGTCATCCTGACGCCACTGTGGGCCGGTCAGGGTGAATCCCCACTGCTGCTCGGTCCGGTCGGCGATCTGGGCGGCCGTCATCGCGTCGGTGATCCGGACATCGATGGAGCAGGGCTCGGGGATGCCGGCCACGACAGAGATCTCGCTGAGCGCTTGGGGGGTGGCCTGGGGGATGTCCGCAGCGCGATCAGGAGCCAGTGCCGGCTGGGACGCCACAGGGGGGAGGGGAGCCGGTGACGGGACGTCCGCGCCCAACGACGGCATGGCGGATGCGATCCCGGGGACCATATTGGGGAGCGCAGCGCCGACACCGATGACCATCGCGGCGAGACTGCCCACCACGAAGCCCAGGCGGACCCGACGCGCACGCGTGGGCAGGTGGAGGATCTCCGCGGCTTCCTCCGTCGCCTCCCGACGCTGCTGAATCACCTCGCGACGCTGCTGAATGGGGGACGGTCGGGTGGGGAGCTCGTCCTCGACCGGGAGCGCACGTGCCGGGTTCGGTTCGGTCTCCTCGTGACCCTCACGAGGGGACTCGTCAGCGAAGCCGAGCGACCGGGCAGGAACGCCGACCGGCTCGGCATCGGCCCATCCGGCGTCCCGGGCGTCCTCGTCCGGGACGGAATCGTTCTGGTGCGGGTCTGCCCAAGCGCGGCCAGGGGTGGCCGATGCCGTGGACTCGTCCACGTCCTCGGCGGCGTACCCCAGCGAGCGGGCGGGAACTCCGGAGGGTTCCTCGTCGTCCCCAGCGGCTTCGCTCGGGGGGTCGCCTGCGACGTGGGCGCCCCGGACGTCGTCGGCCCAGGCGCGTGACGGGGACTCCGACGGTTCGGCGTCGTCCGGCGTGTCGGGGGCGTAGCCCAGCGAACGGGCAGGGGCCTCAGCCGGTTCTGGCTCGTCCCAGGTGTCGTCGTGATCATCCTTGAGCCCGGGGGCGAAGCCCAGCGAACGCGAAGGAGTGATCTTCGTCTCTCCCTCGGGCTCAGTGTCGTCCCACGGGGCCGGATCGTCGAAATAGTCCGATTCCTCGACCCGGCGACGGGGTTGCGGGGCGGGTGCCGGGCTCTCGTCCCAGGCGTCGGACTCGATCCACCAGGAGGTGGGGTCCACTGGTCGCGGGTCTGCCGCGCGCCGAGGTGAAGCACCCATGGAAGCTCCTGAGAAAATCAAAGAAATCTGCGCTCAACTCTAATGGCCGGGTCACCGCTGCACCAATCGTTTCCCAGGTGATGGCACTCACGCGAGAGCACGCCGGCGGCCTTCCGGCGACGGGCCGGTCCTCCTGTTGTCGGAGCCGTGCTGCACACTGCTGCACATGATCACCGACCCCGTCACGGACACGGGCCCGCACCGGCTCACCAGGGCCGAGCGCCTGGACCGATTGCCCTTCAACCGTCAGCACGGACGCCTGCTCGTCGGCTCCGGCATCGGCTGGGCGCTCGATGCGATGGATGTGGGCCTCATCTCCTTCGTGATGGCTGCTCTCGCCGTGGAGTGGGCGCTGAGCCCGACGACGCTGGGCTGGATCGGTTCCATCGGCTTCGTCGGCATGGCGCTGGGCGCCGCCCTGGGCGGGTTGCTCGCGGACAAGATCGGTCGGCGGCAGGTGTTCGCGCTCACCCTCCTCGTCTATGGACTTGCGACCGGGGCGTCGGCGCTGGCCACCGGCGTGGCCATGCTCATCGTCCTGCGGTTCATCGTCGGTCTCGGGCTCGGGGCGGAGCTGCCGGTGGCCTCGACGCTGGTGAGTGAATTCGCTCCGCGGAAGATCCGGGGGCGCGTGGTGGTGGCGCTGGAGGCATTCTGGGCGCTGGGCTGGATCATGGCCGCGCTGGTGGGCTATCTGCTGATCCCCAACCTCGACAACGGGTGGCGATGGGCGCTCGCGATCGGCATTGTGCCGACCCTCTATGCCCTCGTCGTGCGGTTCGGGCTGCCGGAGTCGGTGCGGTTCCTCGAGAGCAAGGACCGTGAAGCAGAGGCCGAGGCCGCGGTGCGCAAGTTCGAGGAACCTTCGGGCATCGCCCCCGTTCAATCGCCGGACAGCGTGGTGAGCGTCGATCAGCCGCCGCCATCGATCTGGTCGCGCGAATTGCGGGGACGCACGGCGGCCCTCTGGGTCGTGTGGTTCTGCATCAACCTGTCCTATTACGGGGCCTTCATCTGGCTGCCTTCGCTCCTGTTCCGTCAAGGCTTCACGCTGGTCCAGTCCTTCGGATACACCCTGATCATCACGCTGGCCCAGTTGCCGGGCTATGCGGCCGCGGCCTATCTGATCGAGAAGTGGGGGCGGCGGCCAACGCTGGCTTCATTCCTCATCGGTTCGGCGATCGCAGCCGGCCTCTTCGGCATGGCCGGCACCCCCGGGCAGGTCATCGCCGCCGGGTGCGCATTGTCGTTCTTCAACCTGGGTGCATGGGGCGCCCTCTATGCGATCGGTCCGGAGCTCTATCCCACCGCAGCCCGCGGCAAGGGGACCGGTGCCGCAGCGTCCTTCGGGCGTATCGCATCCATCGTCGCGCCCCTGCTGGTCCCCGTCCTCATCGCTGCCGGCGGCGGGAAGAATTGGCTGGTGTTCACGACGTTCGCCATCTCGTTCGCCATCGGTGCAGCAGCGGCCTTCACCCTGCCGGAGCAACGGGGGACTGCCCTGGCGGAGTGAACGTCCGGCGATCTCGCTGCCGAGCTCAGTCGGCCAGGGCCGGGATCACCTCTTGCTCGAAGAGCTCCAGTCCCGACAGGTCATAGGCCAGGTCGGGCATATAGATGATCGCGTAGGTCATCCCCAGCTTCTTCAACGCCTGCAGGTTCTCCACGATCTGCTCCGGCGTCCCGGTCCCGGGCAATCCGTCGAACGACCCCAACTGGCCGGCGAGCTGGGCTGCACTCAGGTGGGGCTTCACCCGGTCGATATAGGCCTGGCGGCGCTCGGCGACCTCCTTCTCGTCACGGCCGATGAAGGTGTTGTAGTTCGACGAGCGGACGATGCGGTCGAAGTCCGTGCCGACCTCGCGGCAGTGGTCGCGCAGGATCTCCGACTTGCGGGTGAACCCGTCCGGTGTCCCGTCGAAGTTGGTGTAGTCCGCATATTTCGCAGCGATCCGCAGCGTCACCTTTTCACCGCCACCGGCGATCCACAGCGGAATGCGGGGCTCCTGCAGGGGCCGTGGGTGCACGAGCGCGCCGTCCACCTCATAGTGCTTGCCGATGAACGTCACCGATCCCGTTTCCCACGCCTGTTTGAAGATCTGGACGCCCTCATCGAGCATTCCGAGGCGTACGCCGGCCCGGGGGAACCCATAGCCATAGGCGCGCCACTCATGCTCATACCAACCCCCGCCGATGCCCATCTCCAGCCGGCCGCCGGTGATGTGGTCGGTCGTGGCCGCGACCTTCGCCAGATAGGTCGGCGGGCGATAGCCCATGCACGTGCACATCTGGCCCAGCCGCACCCGCTCGGTCACCGCGCCGAGACCCGCCATCAGGGTCCAGGCCTCGTGGGTGGCCTCCTCGCTGGGTTGCGGAGTTGTGTGAAAGTGGTCGTAGACCCAGGCCGATGACCACGCGGACCCCTGATCGATCCGCTGGGCCAACGCCTTCATGGTGGGCCACTGATCAGCCGGATCGACGCCCACGAGGTCGAATCGCCAGCCCTGGGGAATGAAGAGTCCGAAGCGCATGACTCCACCCTAAAAGGGCCCTCCGACAGTCAACGGTGCAGGGCGGTCCATCACCCGCAGGAGCCGGGCGCTGGACTGGGCACAGTGCTGGGCAGAGAACCGGCGGCGTGGACTAGCGTGCAGCCATGCCGCCACTCACTCGGGCCGAGGCGCGAGCACGTTCCGACCGTCTTCGCGTACATCGGGTCTGTGTCGATCTCGACGTCCGGAACCCGGACGTCTTCACCTCCACCACCACCATCGAATTCGCCGACGAGTGTCCGGGGGAGGGGACCTTCGTTGATTTCCGTCCGGATCGGCTGATCCGCGCCGAGCTCAACGGCGTTCCGATCGAGCCGGGCGGCCTCATTGAGGGCCGGCTGCCCATCACCCCGGCGGTCGACAATGTCCTGGTGCTGGGCGGGGAGTCGGCGTACGAGAACGACGGCGAGGGCCTGCACCGCCACGTGGACCCGGCGGACGACCGGGCGTACCTATATGCGATGTCCTTCCTCGACGCCGGCCCACGCTGGTTCGCTTCCTTCGATCAACCCGATCTGAAGGCTCCGTACGTCCTGCGCGTGCGGACGCCGGAGGACTGGATCGTGCTGGGCAACGGCCGGTTCACCGAAGTCCGCCCGGGGGAGTGGGAGAGCGCCGAGACCCCGCCGCTGGCGTCCTACTTCGTGACGATCGTCGCCGGCCCCTATGCCTCCACTTTCGACGAGCACGATGGCGTACGCCTGGGTCTGCACGCGCGCGCCTCGCTGGCCGCGGAATTGTCCAGGGAGGCCGACGACATCATCGAGGTGACCAGGCTCGCCCTCGATGCCTTCCACGACATGTTCGGTCACCGCTATGCCTTCGGGGACTATCACCAGGTGTTCGTGCCCGACTTCAACGCGGGGGCGATGGAGAACCCCGGCTGCGTCACCTTCCGGGAGGCATTCCTCTTCCGGGGTGCAGCCACCCGGGCGGAGCGTGCCGCGCGGGCGGGCACGGTCGTGCATGAGCTCGCGCACCAGTGGTTCGGGGATCTCGTCACCATGCGGTGGTGGGATGACCTGTGGTTGAACGAATCGTTCGCGGAATATGTGGCCCATGCGGTGTGTGCCGAGCACACGCCCTATCCGCTGTGGGTCGATTTCGCCCTCAACCGCAAGGACTGGGGCGCCATCGCCGACCAAGGGCCCACCACCCACCCCATCGCGGTCAACGGGGCCCGGGACACCGACGAGGCGCTCGCCCAATTCGACGGCATCTCCTATGCCAAGGGGGCCGGCGTGCTGAAACAACTGGTCGCCGCCATCGGGGAGGACACCTTCCTCACCGGGCTGCGCGACTATTTCTCCCGCCACGAGTTCGGCAATGCGGACTTCAATGACCTTCTCGGGGCCCTGGAACGTGCAGGGGCGAGCGATCTGAAGGAGTGGTCCGCAGCGTGGCTGGAGACCGCGGGCATGGACACGCTGACGGTGACGACCACTGAGGACCGGGCCCTCGTCGAGCGGATTCCCGGTCCTGGCGGGGGTGGTCGCGAGCATGCGATTCGCGTGGGGGTGTACGCCCGGGACGGTCAGGAGCTGGAGCGCCGCACGGGCACCGTCCCGGCCACGGGGAGTTGGGCCGTCGACGGTCTGCCGTCGGCCGAACTGATTGTCCCCGATGCTGCGGACGAGACGTGGGCCCGCATCCGGCCCGACCGACCGGTCGAGGAATGGCCGGGGATCTCGAAGCTTGCCGATCCCGTGACCCGGGTCGTGCTGTGGAACAGCATCCGGGACCAGGTGCGGTCGACCGAGTTGGATCCCGCGTTGGCGCTGTCCACGCTCTGCGACCAACTGCCCAACGAACCGGAGGACATCATTGCCCGGGCGCTGCTCGACTGGGGGCAGAACGTCCTGGCCGGTCCCTATTCACTGCCCGGGCAACGGATGGAGCGCTTGTGCCATCTGGCCGACGCCGCCCTCAAGATCCTCACCTCCGCGGAGCCGGGCACGGACCTGCAGCTCTCGGCATGGCGTGCGCTCATGGGCTGCACCGACGACACGGAGGCACTCATGGGTTGGCTGGACGGGACGGAACTGCCACCCGGACGGGAGCTGGACGCGGAGTTGCGCTGGCGGGCGACCACCCGGCTCGTCAGCATCAACGGTGACCAAGCGCTGATCGACAAGGCGTTCGACCTGGATCGCTCCACCGCCGGCCGGGTGCATCGTGCGCGTGCGCTCGCCGCGCTGCCCGACCCCGAGGCCAAGCGGGCGGCATTCGCCCACCTCGTGAGACCGACGGATCTCAGTGCCTATGAGGTCTATGCGACCGCCGAGGGCTTCTTCCTGCCCGAACAGAGCGAGCTGACCGAGGGTTTCGTGGAGCGATTCTTCCGGGAGATCAACGCCACCGCGGACTTCCGCAGCGGATGGGCGCTGGGACAGGTGGTGTCCCGCGCGTTTCCGGCGGCCGCGAACAGTCGTTCGACGCTCGTGCTGGCCGAGGACCTGCTGGCGAGTGGAGAGCTTGCCCCGGGGATCCGACGCCCGCTGGCCGAGGCCACTGACCTTCTGCGCCGAGCGGTTGCATCAGTGGAGAAGTTCGGGCGTTCCGAGGATTGAGCGCTCGCGTCCCGGCGTCGATTTTGCCTGGTGGTTACCCGCAGGTCACAAATGCGTTGCGCTTGGGTGGGAGGGTTGTCACGCAGAGGTCGGATGTCTTAGAACGGATCTATCATCAGGGCGCCCAATGCCGGGCGCATCCGTCAAGGAGGACATCCATGCGAGGACGCTCTCGCCTGGCCGTTGCGGCCGCCTCGATCAGCGCAATGGCGCTGGTGCTGAGTGCGTGTGGTGGCGGCGACAACCAGGGCGCAGGAACCGAAGGCGGGACCGCCGCCGGCGGCAACGGTGGGGGAGAAATTGTGATCCGGGGCTGCACCCCGGAGAACCCGCTGGTTCCCGGCAACACCAGTGAGACCTGCGGTGGCGACATCGTCGACGCTTTCACCGCGAAGCTCGTGCACTACAACACCGAGACCGCCGAGCCCGAAATGGACATCGCCGAGTCCATCGAGACCGAGGACAACCAGACGTTCACGGTGAAGCTCAAGCAGGGCTACATGTTCCATGACGGGACCGAGGTCAAGGCCAAGAACTTCGTGGACGCCTGGAACTACACGGCAGCCGCCAAGAACGGTCAGTCCGGCTCCTACTTCATGTCCGCCATCGAGGGCGCGGAGGAGATCTCCGCCGAGGGCGCGACCGGTGAGACCATGACCGGTCTCGAGGTGGTCGACGACTACACCTTCACCATCAGGACCACCGAGAAGGTCTCGAACCTGCCGGTGCGCCTGGGCTATTCGGCGTTCGCACCGATGCCCGATTCGTTCTTCGAGGATCCGGAGGCCTTCGAGGACAACCCGATCGGCGCCGGCCCGTTCCAGGTCGAGTCGAAGGACACCCAGAACACCGTCCTGACAAAGTTCGAGGACTATTCGGGTGACAACCCGGCCAACGTCGACAAGCTGACCTTCCGCGTCTATACCGAGGCAGCGGCGGCCTATACCGACGTCGTGGCGAACAACCTCGACTACACCAACGAGATCCCGTCGGATCAGATGATCGGCGAGGCCTACAAGTCCGACCTGGCCGACCGCAACCTCAACCGGGCCTCCGGTCGATTCGCCGGCATCGTGTTCTCCCCGAACGACGAGCAGCTGCGGGACAATCTTGAGCTGCGCCAGGCCCTGTCGATGGCGATCAACCGCGACCTGATCGCGCGGGAGATCATGCACGGCTCGGTCATCCCGGCCAAGGGCTGGGCTCCCTCCGTGGTGGATGGTGCCACCGACTCGGCGTGCGGGGAATACTGCACGTTCGACGAGGCCCGGGCCAAGGAGCTCTATGACCAGTCCGGTGGCTATGAGGGTCCGCTGCCGTTGACCGTGAACGGCGATGGCGCGCACCGCGAGTGGGCGGAGGCCGTCTGCAACTCGATCAAGAACGCCGTCGGCGCGGACTGCATCGTCCAGGTCACCCCGGACTTTGCGACCTTCAACCGTCAGATCGATGCGGGTGAGCTCCAGGGCCTGTTCCGCACCGGCTGGCAGATGGACTATCCGTCGATCGAGAACTTCCTCGGCCCGATCTATGCGACCGGCGCCGACTCGAACTGGTCGCAGTATGACAACCCGGAGTTCAACGCCAAGCTCACCGAGGCCGCTGCTGCCGGCACCGATGACGAGGCGAACAAGCTCTATCAGGAGGCCGAGCAGATGCTGGGCGAGGACCTGCCCACCACCCCGCTGTGGTATCCGACGTCCACCGTCGGTTGGTCCGACCGCGTCACCGACGTGAAGATCAACGCCTTCGGCGTGCTGGACTTCAGCGCGATCAAGGTCAACGAGTGACGTCTGCGATCGCCTGATCGGCGCGGCCGGCCCGTTCCCCGGTTGGGGGGCGGGCCGGTTGGCCGGTTGGGGGTCTGTACGCTACGGGGGCGCGGTTCGCCCCGTGCAGGGAGGGGAATCTGAATGGCGACCTATATCGTGCGCCGATTGCTGCAGATGATCCCGGTGTTGCTGGGGACGACGTTCCTCATCTATGCCATGGTCTATTCGCTCGGCGACCCGACGGTCGGACGCTGCGGGGAGCGGCCCTGCCCGGACGCCTACGTGGCGGCGTTCCGGGAGGAATACAACCTCGACCAGCCCCTGCTCGTGCAGTACTTCCTCTATATGGGCCGGATCCTGACCGGCGACCTGGGCACCAGCTTCAACGGGGTCTCGATCGCCGACGAACTGCTGACCCGCTGGCCCACCACCATGAAGCTCGCGGTCATCGCGCTCATCGTCGAGGCGATCATCGGCATCGCCGCCGGCGTCCTGGCCGGTCTGCGCAAGGGCGGTTTTCTCGACAACCTGGTCTTCGTCAGCACCCTGGCGATCATCTCGATCCCGAGCTTCGTGCTCGGCTCGGTCGCCCAGTTGGTCTTCGGTGTGCGGCTGGCCTGGTTCCCCACGACAGCGACAGCGGGCACGTGGGAACAGTTGATATTGCCCGGCATCGTGCTGGGCACCCTGTCCATGGCCTATATCGCGAGGCTGACCCGGAACTCCCTGGTGGAGAACCTCGGCGCGGACTATGTCCGCACCGCCAAGGCCAAGGGCCTCACCTGGCGACGGACCGTCGGTCTGCACACGTTGCGGAATTCGATGATCCCCGTGATCACCTTCATCGGTTTCGACCTGGGTGCTCTCATGGGTGGGGCGATCGTCACAGAGCGCATCTTCAATATCCCCGGCATCGGTGGCTATATCTGGCACTCCATCAACACCAAGGACGGCGGGGCCATCGTGGCCACGGTGACCCTGCTGGTGCTCGTCTATCTGTTCATGAGTCTGCTCGTCGACCTGCTCTACGGCGTGCTCGACCCGAGGATCTCCCATGACTGAACGCTCCACGACCGACGTGGCCCCCGAAAGTGTCGGCATCACGGCCGGCGCAGAGCCGACGTCCGACAAGGCCCGCTCGCTGGGCTCCGATGCGTGGGAGAAACTCCGCCGCCAGCCGATCTTCTGGATCTCGTCGATCCTGATCCTGATCATGGTGACGATGGCGATCGCGCCCCAGCTGTTCACGTTTTTCTCCCCGGAGCCCGATCCCTACCTCGCGGACCAGAACCGGATCCGGGAGAAGCCCGGACCCACGGCGTGGTTCGGTCGGGATGGCCAAGGCTTCGATGTCTATGCCCGCACGATCTATGGGGCGCGCGCCTCGATTCTCGTCGGGGTGCTGGCGACGGCGTTCACCCTTGTCCTCGGCAGCGTCATCGGCATCTTCGCCGGGTTCTATGGCAAATGGCTGGACGCGGTGCTGTCCCGGCTCGGTGACATCTTCTTCGCGGTGCCGCTGCTGCTCGGTGGCATCCTCATCCTCTATACCTTCCCCTCCGACTTCACCACGCCCTATCTGCTCGTGGTCGGCAAGGTCGTCGTCGCGCTGGGCATCCTCGGCTGGCCGCGAATCGCGCGCATCATGCGCGCCTCGGTCCTGCAGGTCAAGCCCCAGGACTATGTGCAGGCGGCCCGGGCTCTCGGCGCCAGCCCGGGGCGGATCATCAGCGGACACGTGCTGCCCAACGCCTTCGCCCCGGTGATCGTGGTCGCCACCATCGACCTCGGCGTGTTCATCGCCACGGAGGCCACCCTGTCGTTCCTCGGCATCGGGCTGCAGCCGCCGACCGTGTCGTGGGGTGTGATGATCTCCGCAGCCTCGGCGCTCGGCATGCTCCGCGCGGCACCGCACATGCTGTTGTTCCCCAGCCTTTTCCTGTCCGTCACGGTCCTGGCGTTCATCATGCTCGGCGATGCCGTGCGGGACGCCTTCGATCCCAAGTCCCGATGAGTGAGTTGAGCATGGCGAAGGAAGAGCTCGACGACCGCACCCCGGCCCGGCGCACGAACGGAACCATGCGCTGGGAGCCGGTCAACGGTCGCCTCCTGGATGTCGAGGATCTGCACGTCGAATTCCGTACCCGTGAGGGCGTCGCGAAGGCGATCAATGGTGCCTCGTTCACCCTCGACGAGGGCGAGACGCTTGCGATCCTCGGCGAATCCGGTTCGGGCAAGTCCGTCACCGCACAGGCGATCATGGGCATCCTCGACAGCCCGCCCGGGTTCGTCACCGGCGGTGCGATCAAGTACTGCGGCAAGGACCTGCTGACGCTTCCGCGCCGCGTGCGGGAGAAGGTCCGCGGCACGGAGATCGCGATGATCTTCCAGGACGCGCTCTCCGCACTCAACCCGGTCTTCCAGGTTGGCTGGCAGATCGCCGAGATGTTCCGGGTCCACCGTGGCCTGAACAAGTCGGATGCGCTCGACGAGGCCGTGCGCCTCATGGAGCGCGTGCGGATCCCGGCGGCCCGCGAGCGCGCGAAGGCATATCCCCATCAGTTCTCCGGCGGCATGCGGCAGCGCATCATGATCGCGATGGCGATCGCGCTCGACCCGGCCGTGCTGATCGCCGACGAGCCGACGACCGCGCTCGACGTCACCGTCCAGGCACAGATCATGGAGCTGCTCGCCGACCTGCAGGACGAGCGCAAGATGGGACTGATCCTCATCACCCACGACCTCGGCGTCGTCGCCGACGTCGCGGATCGCATCGCGGTCATGTACGCGGGGCGGCTCGTCGAGGGGGCCAATGTCTTCGATCTGTACGCCAAACCCGCCCATCCCTACACCAAGGGGCTTCTCGAGTCCATCCCACGGTTGGACCAGAAGGGCGAGACGTTGTCCGCCATCGGCGGTCTGCCGCCGAACCTGACCCGGATCCCGGCCGGGTGCGCGTTCCATCCCCGCTGCAAATATGCCCAGGACATCTGCAAGGCAGACCCGCCCCCGCCGCTGCTGGATCTCGGCGGCCGCACGAGTGCCTGTCACTTCGCGAGAGAGGTGCTGAACGATGAGCTCTGAGTCCGCCGCGACCGGCGTACGCACGAAGGACGTCATCCTCAAGGCCGAGGACCTGGTCAAGCACTACCCGATCAAGAAGGGCGTGCTGCGCCGGACGGTCGGTCATGTGAAGGCCGTCGACGGGGTGTCGTTCGAGCTCTACAAGGGCGAAACCCTCGGCATCGTGGGGGAGTCCGGCTGTGGCAAGTCCACACTCGGCCGCCTGCTGATGCGCCTTGAGGACCCGACCTCGGGACGCACGACCTTCAACGGTGTGGACATGTACGCGCAGCGCGGCAACGCCATGCGCAAGCTCCGCCGCGACATCCAGATCGTCTTCCAGGACCCCTACACGTCCCTGAACCCGCGCATGACCGTCGGCGACATCGTCGGCGAGCCGTTCGACATCCATCCCGACGCGGTGCCGAAGGCGGGCCGCCGCAAGCGCGTCCAGGAGCTGCTCGATCTCGTCGGCCTCAACCCCGAACACATCAACCGCTATCCGCACCAGTTCTCCGGTGGCCAGCGGCAGCGCATCGGCATCGCCCGGGGCATCGCGCTCAATCCCAGCGTGCTGATCTGCGACGAACCGGTCTCCGCCCTCGACGTGTCGGTCCAGGCGCAGGTCGTCAACCTGTTGGAGGACCTGCAGCGGGAACTGGACCTGGCGTACGTCTTCATCGCCCACGACCTCTCGGTCGTGCGCCACATTTCCGACCGGGTCGGCGTCATGTATCTGGGCAAGATCGTCGAACTGGGCGACGAGGACCAGATCTACGCCCACCCGACGCACCCCTACACGCAGGCGCTGCTGTCGGCCGTCCCCGTCCCGGACCCGACCCTGCGTGACAAGCGCGACCAGATTGTGCTCACCGGTGATGTCCCCAGCCCCGCGAACCCCCCGAAGGGCTGCCGTTTCCATACCCGTTGCTGGAAGGCCCAGGACATCTGCAAGGTCGAGGAGCCCCTCCTCGAGGACCGACCCGACGGGATCAGCCAGCATGCCTCCGCCTGCCATTTCGCGGAGCCGCGCCGGGTGCTGGGATGAGCCGGGTGCCGGGATGAAACGTCTCCTCGCGGGACTGGCCGCCGGTGCGCTGCTGCTGAGCGGCTGCACCGGGACGGACGGACCCCCGGACCCACCCCTCCACGGGCCGGAGACACCCCAGGGTGAGATCACCGTCCGCGGCTGCTCGCCCGAGCGGCCGCTGCTGCCGGCCGAAACCCTGGGCTCGTGTGGTCTCGCGGTGGCGGAGGCGATCAACGCCCGGCTGGTCCGACCGGACCCCGAGGGCGGACCGGCGATCATGGATCTCGCGACCGGGATCGAGACGGCGGATGCGCAGACCTATACGGTGCGCCTGGCGCGCGGGCGACACTTCCATGACGGGACCGAGGTGAAGGCCAGGAACTTCGTGTCGGCATGGAACTGGGCGGCGTACGGTCCCAACCGAATGCCCGCCCAGACCTGGTTCTCGATCATCGAGGGCGGGGCCGCGATGAACTGCCCAGCGACCGGTGCCTGTTCCAAGGACGACCGGCCCACCCAACTGTCCGGCCTGACCGTTGTCGATGACTGGACGTTCACCATCAAGACTGCGCAGCCCATGGTGGACCTGCAGGCGCGGCTCGGGCATCCGGTGTTCAGTCCGCTGCCCGATGCCTTCTTCGCCGAGGACGAGGGCAAGGACGCCTTCGGACGATTGCCCGTCGGCGCCGGTCCCTTCCGCATCGCGGCGAACACACCCAACGAGATCGAGTTGTCGGCCTTCGAGGACTACACCGGCAGCCCGAAGCCACGGGTCGCGACGGTGCGCATGAAGAAATACGAGGAGCCCGAGCGTGGGCTCGATACCAACCGGGCCTACAACGACGTCGTGGCCAACAACCTTGATTTCACGGACATCATCCCCAGCGATCTCCTGGTGGATGACGCCTGGCAGAAGGATCTGGGCAATCGTTTCGGCTCCGCCGACACCAAATCACTGGAGCAACTCAATTTCGTCGCCACGGACCCGCAACTGACCGATCCCCGCGTACGCCAGGCGATCTCGATGGCGGTCGACCGGGAGCTGCTCGCGCGCCAGGTGTTCGCGGGTACGCGGGCCCCGGCGACGAGTTGGGTCACACCTGCCATGCCCGGTTATCAGGCGGATGCCTGCGGTGACCTCTGCGACTATGACCTGAGTCGCGCCCGGACCCTGTTCCGCGAGGGCGGTGGGTACGCCGGCGAGTTCACCCTGACCGTGAGCGCGGATGGCGGCCACAAGCAGTGGGCGGATGCGTTGTGCAATCAGCTCAAGAACGCCCTGGAACTCGATTGCCAGGTGAATCTGCTGCCCACCCAGCAGGCGGTTGTGGCGGCCCTGCAGGAGGGAGAGTTGACGGGTGCGGTGCGGCAGGGCTGGACAGCGGACTATCCGTCTCCCAATGCGAACCTCCAGCAGTTCCGGACCGGGTCGGCGCTGAACCTGGTGCGTTATCGCAATCCCCAATTCGACTCCAGTCTCGACGCCGCGCTCGAGGCGACGAGTCAGGACAGCGCGAACGAGGCGTACCGGAGGGCGGAGCTGGTGCTCCACGACGACCCCCCGTCGATGCCGCTGTGGTTCGCCTCGACCCCGTTCGCCTATTCCGACCGGGTCGCGGACGTCCGGCTCGGCCCGTCCGGCAGGCTGGACCTTGTCGCGATTCGTCGAGCGTGACGTCGTGAAGGATCGGTGAGCTGAGCACATGAGTCGCCCGGATGAGCGTGACGACCTGGTCGAGCGGGACGCAGCGGCCCAGGGCCTGCGCAGAGCCATGGCGAACTTCGCCACGGGAGTCACGGTCATCACCTGCCATCGGGACGGTGTGCACCATGCGATGACCTGCAATTCCTTCACCTCGATCTCCCTCAACCCGCCGCTCGTCATGGTGTCGGCCTCCCAGAAGGGCCGGTTCCACCAGCAATTCCTCGCGAGCGACACCTGGGCGGTCTCGGTGCTCGCCACCGGCCACGGCGACGTCGCACGGCACTTTGCCGATCCCGGACGCGACCGGCTTCGGCAGTTTGCGGCGGTGCCCCACCGCATCTCCGGGCACACGGGTGCTGCCTTGGTGGAGGGAGCGCTCGCCTGGCTCGAATGCCGCACGGTCGAGGTGTTGCCGGCGGGTGATCACACGATTGTGCTGGGCGAGGTCATGGGCGCAGAGGTCAATGAACAGGACGGTGCCACGCCATTAACCTATTTCCGCGGCGGCTTTCTCGACTTGGGAATCCCGGACCGAACTGTTCCGTAGCGTGATCTTTCGACAAGGAAACACAGCCCCTTGTCCCGTACTATCCAAAAGCAGTATTCCGTCCCATTCAGTGAGAGTGCGAGCCTTGAGCGACGAGCCGACCCAGCCTCATCCCACCCAGCCAGCGGGTGCCGATGCCATGCGCGCAGAGCCCCTCCCCGAGCGTGCGGCCACCATCGTGGCCGAGCCGGACACCGTGCCTCGGCGTCGAGGGCGCGGTGGCCGGGTTGCGCTGATCGTCGGCATGCTGCTGGTCGCACTCGTCGGCGGTGCGTACGCGGCGGGTTATGTGCTGGCCGGCGACCGGCTGCCCCGCAACACGAGTGTGGCGGGGATCGCGATCGGTGGCCTGGACGTGACCGCGGCGGAGGCCAAGCTCAACTCCGAATATGTCCCGCGAGTGCTCACGCCGATCACGGTGAAGATCGAGGATGCCTCCTATGAGGTGCTCCCCGCGGAGTCCGGCCTCGAGATCGATGTTCCCGCGACCGTCCGGGCCGGCGGCGCGGGCAAGAGTTTCTCCCCCGTGCACATCTGGCGAGTGCTCACCGGTGGCGGGGAGGTCGCCCCGGTCGTGGCGGTTGATGAGGCCAAGCTGTCCGAGACCGTCCTGGGGTTGGCCGAGGACACCGACAGGCTGGCTGTCGACGCGACCGCGACCTTCGAGGAAGCGGAGATCAAGCGGACCCCGGGCGAGCCGGCCATCGAGCTGGCCCAGGACGACCTGACAGCCGCGCTCCGCAAGGCTTTCCCCCACACCACCGAAGTCACCGGTGAGGTGCGGCGGATCGACCCGATTGTCACCGATGCCAAGATCGATCAGGCCGTCGAGGAGTACGCGACGCCCGCCCTCCAGGGCCCCATCAAGGTCGAGACGGGGGAGGGAACATTCGAGGTCACTCCGGCCATGATCGGCAACGCCTCGGAGTTCGTGGTGGAGGAGAGCAAGGTCGTGGTCAGGACCGATCCTGAAAAGCTCTACGAACATGCGCAGCCCGCGATCGAGACGCTCGATCTCAAGGGGGCGCGCAACGCCCGATATTCCTTCGAGGGCGACACCCCGACGGTGATTCCGTCAGTGAACGGTGCGGAGCTGACGAAGGAGAATTTCGAAAAGGCCGTGATGCCTGCCCTGCTGCTGCCCGAGCGTGCGGTGACTGCGGAGCTGGTCGAGAGCAAGCCAAAGTTCACCACCGAGATGGCGGAGGCGCAGAAGCCGAAAGAAGTCATCGGTGAATTCACCACCTATTACCCCCACGCGGCCTATCGCAACACCAACCTGACGCTCGCAGCGTCGAAGATCAACGGCACCACCGTTCCCGCGGGCGACGTGTTCTCCCTCGACAAGGCCCTGGGTCCGCGCACCGCGGCCGCCGGCTATGTCGATGGCTGGGTGGTGTCCGGATCGCGGCTCAAGCGCGAGAACGCGGGCGGCATTTCCCAATCGGCCACCACGGTGTTCAACGCCGGTTGGTTCGCCGGACTGGAAGATGTCGAGCACCAGCCCCACACGATGTATTTCGACCGCTATCCGGCCGGCCGCGAGTCCACGATCTATTCCGGGCATATCGACGTGAAGTTCCGCAACACGACGGACAACGCGATCTATCTCCAGAGCTATACGAGCAAATCGTCGCCCGGGACCCGCGGCTCGATCACCGTGCGGATCTGGGGCACCAAGAAGTGGGATATCGAGTCCCCGGAACCGCGCAAGAGCGGTTTCTACAGCGGCCGGACCATCACCGACAACAGCGCGGACTGCAACCCGCAGTCGGCTTCGCCGGGCTTCACCGCCAGCTACTACCGCGTGTTCAAGGTGAACGGTGAGGTCGTCAAGCGCGAGGACAAGTCCTGGAAATACAACGCGACTGACGAGATCCGCTGCACCCGTTGAGGTGTGGGGACGGAGTCACCCCGGCTGTTGGCGTGAGCCATAGAGCAGATCCCCGTATTCCGGGTGCCTGCCGATCCACGCGGTGATGAACGGGCACACGATCAGCACCTTGCGGCTCCCGTCGGCACGCACATCGTCCAGGACGGTGCGCGCGAGGGCGCTGCCCACCCCGCGCCCCTCGAAGGCAGGGTCGACCTCGGTGTGTGTGATCACGATCAGATCGTTGGCCAGCTGGAATTCGACATGGCCGGCAACCCGGTCGTCCAGCACCGCCTCATAGCGGGAACGGTCGTCGTGTCGCGTGATGGTCGCGTCGGTCATGGGTCCAAGAGTGCCAGACCGAGGTCGTCGAGCACTTCCGTGGGGAGCGAGCTCGTGAGCACCACGTTGCGTGCGTTCCGGCGTGCCGCCCAAGCCGCCAGCGGCTCCAGCGACTCAGCCTCGACCAGCCGGAACGCGGCCCACTCGCCGTTGACGAGCCCCCGTGACCCGTCCCGTGCGGCGAACCCCCGGGTGTCGGCGTGGCCGGGCGGAGGAGTGACGCCGGTGTCGTCCAGGTGATCGACGAGGTCGCACAGCCGCGCGATCCAGCAGGGTGCTCCGACGGGAGCGCCGAGCCCGGCGTCGGCGGCCAACGCTCGCAGCAGATCGGGCGGTGCGTGGCGGGGGTTGCGTCCGCGCGCAACGGTGGGGACGCGCCTGGCGAGGCGTACAGTTGCCCGCTCAACGCGGTGCCGCACGCCCGCACGATCCTCGAGCACCACATGGTCGGGCCCGAGCGCGAGCACCAGCCCGAGTC
Organism: Propionibacterium sp.; assembly: GCA_012839035.1. Lineage (GTDB taxonomy): Bacteria > Actinomycetota > Actinomycetes > Propionibacteriales > Propionibacteriaceae > Enemella. Next base: position 90,104 of record DUOB01000076.1, on the reverse strand, counting down.
GGTCCGCCGTGCCCTCCGGCGTTTCGACGCGCATCGACACTCGTACGCCCACCCGCAGCCCAGCAAGTTTCTGTAACGGATCGGTTCTCATCAGCCGGGGCCCTTTTCTTCGGCGTGCACGGGGAGATTAGTCTGAGGGGTGCGTCGTCGGGACACAGCGCCCGGGCCCGACGCACCACATCATTCAGGGAGTGACCGTGACCTATATCATCGCGCAGCCGTGCGTGGATCTGAAGGACCGCGCTTGCGTTGACGAGTGCCCCGTGGACTGCATCTATGAGGGCGCGAGGATGCTTTATATCCATCCTGACGAGTGCGTCGACTGCGGCGCGTGCGAGCCCGTCTGTCCAGTCGAGGCGATCTACTACGAGGACGATGTCCCGGAGGAGTGGGCCAGCTATTACGACGTGAACGTGCAGTTCTTCGACAAGCTGGGCAGCCCCGGGGGCGCGCAGCGCTACGAGGAGGAGAACGGCCCGATCGAGTTCGATCACCCGCTCGTTGCCGAGCTGCCTCCCCAGGAGCACGACGAGGCGTGAGAAGACCGCACACCGCGTCCCTCCCCGATTTTCCCTGGGACACGCTCGCCGGCGCCAAGGCGCGCGCCGGGGAGCATCCGGGCGGGATGGTGGATCTGTCCGTCGGGACGCCGGTCGATCCCGTTCCGGAGATCGGCCGGCGCGCCTTGGCGGCAGCGACCGAGTGGCCGGGTTATCCGACGGTTCTGGGTACGCCGGCTCTTCAGGATGCGATGGCTGCATATCTCACCGGACGGCTGGGGGTTGTGGACCCGGGCGTGACGCCGACGGGTGATCGGCCGGTTGTCGCGGTGCCCGCGATCGGGACCAAGGAGATTGTGGCGGACCTGCCGCATCAGCTGGGTCTCGGCCCCGACGACACCCTCGTCATTCCCGAGGTGGCCTATCCGACCTATGCGGTCGGCGGAGAACTTGCCCGCTGCCGGATCGTCCTGTGTGACGACCCCGGCCAGGCGCCGCCCGCGGCGATGGCGTGGATCAACTCGCCCAGCAATCCGACCGGTGCGGTGGCATCTCCCGAGTTGCTGCGGGGCTGGGTCGAATGGGCGCGTGCCAACGACGCGATTCTCGCGGCGGACGAGTGCTATCTCGAGTTCGGTTGGGACGCTGATCCCCAGTCGATCCTGCATCCCGATATCTGCGGGGATTCGCACGCCAATCTCCTGATCGCGCACTCGCTGTCGAAGCGGTCCAATCTCGCCGGCTACCGGGCAGGGTTCGTGGCCGGAGACCCGGTCCTGCTCGCGGAATTGCTGGAGGTCCGCAAGCACTCGGGCTTCATGATGCCTGGGCCGATGCAGGAGGTGATGGTCGAGCTGCTCGGCGATCACCGGCACGTCGAGGAGCAGCGGGAGCGCTATCGGACGCGGCGGGAGCTCCTGCGACCGGCTCTGGAGCGCGTGGGGTTCACGATCCACCACTCCGAGGCCGGACTCTATCTGTGGGCCACACGCGGGGAACCGTGCCGTGATTCCGTGGCGTTCCTTGCCGAACAGGGCATTCTCGTGGCGCCCGGTGACTTCTATGGTCAGGTCTCCGGAGAGTTCGTGCGCATTGCCATGACGGCCACGGACGAGCGTGTGCAGGCAGCGGCTGAGCGTCTGAACGCGTTGGTCTGAGCGCATCAGCGAAAGACGATCCCGACGACATCGTCGGGTGTCCCGCCGCCGGTGCGCCACACCGGGAGACCGGGATCGGTGGCGTTCCAGACCTGCCCGGCGCTCTCCACACGAGCGATCCCGAGCCGCCCGGCGTTGGCGACGGCGAAGGCCGTGATCGCGGCAGCCTCCTTGTCGGACTGGGCCCGCACCGTGAGTCCGGTCGGGTCGGTCTCCACGCTCAGCGATCCGAAAGTCCGCTGCAGTTCGGTGCGGAACGTGTCCGGATCACCCGGCAACGACCGCTCGTCGAAGCACGACAACCCGGCGGGGACATCCCCGGCGAACACCGCGGCCAGCGCGCGCGCCTTGGTCTCGTGCTTGCGGTAGGCGTGGGGGTGGCCGCTGCGCTGCACGGCCTGCGCCGTGTCGTTCACGTCGCCGGATTCCCAGCCGGGGATCTCCACGAGCGCGTCATAGAACTGGGTCGTCGAATACCAGGGGTCCATGATCTGCTCCGGCGTGCCCCAGCCCTGCGAGGGTCGTTGCTGGAACAACCCGACGGAGTCCCGGTCCCCGTAATCGAGGTTTCGGATGCCGGTCTCCTGATAGACGGTCGCCATGGCGATGGTTGCCGCGTGTGTCCCGAGGTCCCGGCCGACACCCACGCCGACCACGATGGCCGTCCAGCGCGCCTGATCCAGGGTGAGCACCACGCGCTTGTCCGGCGTGGTGGCAACACAGCGCTGCTCGAACGGCAGCGGCGGGACCTGACCCCGCTCCCGCAACCAGGCAAGCGTGACAACGGTGCCGACCAGCACGATGATCAGGCCTACGGCCACCACTCCGAGCAGCCCGCGGGCACCTTTGCGCACCGGTGGTCGCTCGGCGTTTCGTCGCCCGCTCAGTGGGAGTGCAGTGCGTCGTTGAGCTCGACGGTGCGGCCTTCACGACCGCGCACCTCGACCTCACCGGTCAGGGAGTTGCGCAGGAAGAGCAGTCCGGACTGCCCGGACAGGTCTGCCGCGCGCACGACCTCATCGTTGACCCGGACCTTGGTCCCGGCAGTCACATAGAGGCCGGCCTCCACCACGCAGTCATCGCCGAGCGCGATGCCCACACCGGCGTTGGCGCCGATCAGACAACGCTCACCGATCGACACCCGTTCGGTGCCGCCGCCGGACAGCGTGCCCATCGTGGAGGCGCCGCCACCGATGTCGGAGCCGTTGCCGACCACGACGCCCTGGGAGATGCGCCCCTCGACCATGGACACCCCCGTGGTGCCGGCGTTGAAGTTGACGAATCCCTCGTGCATCACGGTCGTCCCGGACGCCAGGTGAGCACCGAGACGGATGCGGTCGGCGTCGCCGATGCGTACCCCCGAAGGAATCACATAGTCGACCATGCGCGGGAACTTGTCGATGCTGAACACGGTGAGGTGGCCCCGGGCGGCGCGCAGGCGCAGCCGCGTCGCTTCGAAGCCCTCGACTGCGCACGGGCCGGCGGAGGTCCACACGACGTTGGTGAGCACGCCGAACAGGCCATCCAGGTTGATCGTGTTGGGCTGGACCAGCCGATGGCTCAGCAGATGCAGCCGCAGATAGGCATCCGGCACAGTCGTCGGAGCCGCGGACAGATCGATCTCGACCAGCTCGACCGAGGTGGTCACCGCTCGGGCGTCGTCCCGCCCGGCGGCTGCGGCCAGATCGCTCGGCTCGGCAGCGTCGGCGGGCGCGCCCAGTGCGGGCGCAGGAAACCACGTGTCCAGGATCTGTCCGTTGTCATGGGTTGAGACCAGACCCCAACCCCAGGCCTGCTGCGGGGCGGCGTCGTCGTGCTGCGAAGTCATGGGGTCCACCCTACTGATGCTCCGTGCAGGCAGCCACAAGCGAGACTCGGCGTGCGTATGCGGAAGAACTCGATCGCTAGGCTGTGCCCTATGCCTGAACCTGTGCTGGATCTGACCGGCGACGTCGTGGATCTGCTGCGCGACCTGGTCAACATCGAATCCGTGTCCGGCAACGAGGGGCCGATCACCGATGCCATCGAGGCCGCGTTGCGGTCCTTTCCGCACCTGGAGGTCCTGCGCAACGGCGACGCGCTCATCGCCCGGACCCATCTCGGGCGTCCGACCCGGGTGGTGATCGCGGGACACACCGACACGGTGCCCCTGACCGCGGAGCCGAATCTCCCGTGCCGGATCGAGGGGGAGGGGGACGACCGGATCCTCATCGGGCGCGGCACCTGCGACATGAAGGGCGGCGTCGCGGTGCAGCTCAGCGTGGCCGCGGCGCTCGCCGAGCCGCGCCATGACGTGACCTGGATCTTCTATGACAACGAGGAGGTCGAGGCGGAACGCAACGGCCTGCTTCGGATCTCGCGGGAGGAGCCCGAATGGCTCGCCGGTGACTTCGCGGTGCTGTGCGAACCGACGGGTGCCGTCGTGGAGGGCGGTTGCCAGGGCACCCTGCGGGTCCGTGCCAGGCTGCGGGGCAAGGCCGCTCACTCGGCACGGACGTGGATGGGACACAACGCCATCCACGAGGCCGCCGAGCTGCTCACGCGGCTCAAGGACTATGTCCCGGCCCAGCCGTGGGTGGACGGGCTGCAATATCACGAGGGCCTCAACGCGGTCTCGATCACCGGCGGCATCGCCGGGAACGTCATCCCGGACCTCTGCACGGTCGAGGTCAACTATCGCTTCGCCCCCGACAAGTCCGCGGACGAGGCCGTGGCCTGGATCAGGGACTATCTGTCGGGCTACGAACTGGAGCTCACGGATCTGGCCGCCGGCGCCCGGCCGGGGCTCGATCTGCCCGCCGCTGCCGAATTCCTGGCAGCCGTTGGCGGTGAGGCCCGGCCCAAGCACGGGTGGACCGATGTCGCCCGCTTCGCCGAGGTCGGCGTACCCGCCGTGAACTTCGGCCCCGGCGACCCCGCCAAGGCCCACGCGGACGACGAATGCTGCCCGGCCTGGCAGGTCTATGCGTGCCGTGACGCGCTGATGCGCTGGCTGCAGCCCGAGGGAGAGACCCAATGAGCCGAAGTTTCGAGCGTCGCCACACCGGTCCCGTGATCCGCGCCCGGGACATGGTGCTGCCCACGACGACGGACCAGCGTCTGCTGGCTTCCCGCGGACCGAGCGACTGGGTCCACACCGACCCCTGGCGGGTGCTCCGCATCCAGTCGGAGTTCGTCGAGGGCTTCGGCACGCTCGCCGAACTCGGCCCCGCCGTCAGCGTGTTCGGGTCGGCGCGGACGCGTCCGGATCATCCGATGTACGCCGCAGCCCAGACCCTCGGACGGCGCCTGGCGGAAGCCAATTTCGCGGTCATGACCGGTGGCGGGCCGGGGATCATGGAGGCCGCGAACAAGGGGGCGTTCGAGGTCGGGGGCACGTCGGTCGGGCTCGGCATCGAGCTGCCCTTCGAGACGGGCATCAATGAATATGTGACCCTCGGGATCAACTTCCGCTATTTCTTCGCGCGCAAGACGATGTTCCTCAAGTATTCCCAGGGTTTCGTGGTGCTGCCGGGCGGTTACGGCACATTTGACGAGCTGTTCGAAGCGCTCACGCTGGTGCAGACCCGAAAGGTGGTGGATTTCCCGGTCGTATTGTTCGGCTCCGGCTATTGGCAGGGGCTGAAGGACTGGATTGTCGAGCAGCCCCTTGCCGAGGGCTATATCAACGAGGCCGACGTCAGGCGACTGTTCATCACCGACGACGTCGACGAAGTGGTGGAGAAAATGGTCCGCGCGAACGCGACGCCTCCAGGGCGTCCGACCCCGTCGACCGCGGACGGGCAATAGTGGGGCGACTATGGAATTGGTGATTGTGCTCATCGCGGTGGCGGTGATCGGGCTGGCAGCGCTCGTGGCGGCTGGTCGGTTCGGTGAACAACAGCCCGAACCGGTGCGCGACATTTATCAACCGCCGCTGCCCGATGAGGAACGGCTGCGGTCGGATGACCTGGAGAACATCAGGTTCGGCGTCACTCCGATGGGCTATGACATGGCCGAGGTGGACCGGTGGATGGCGCGCCTGGCCCGCGAGCTCGCGCTGTGGGAAGAGAGCGCGGACGGCGGTGAAAAAGCGCCGACGGAACGAGCCACGAGGCACGGTGTTTCCGGTGATGCGGAATAATGGACGGTGGTTCGCTTCGAGCGACTGGGTTCCACCCGGCTCCTGCCGGGATTGAACACGGACCGTGAGGTCCATATGAGGAGAGATGAGGGTTACCCGATGGCAGCAATGAAACCGCGAACCGGCGACGGTCCCATGGAGGTCACCAAGGAGGGTCGCGGGATTGTCATGCGAGTCCCCTTGGAAGGTGGCGGTCGGCTGGTCGTTGAGATGAACGCGGATGAGGCCACTGAGTTGGCTTCTGCGCTCAAGGACGTCGTCGGCTGAAGAACTGAAACGAGAACGGACGCGGGCCCGATTGTCGGGTCCCGCGTCCGGCTTGTCTTTGAAGGAGCAGTACGCACCGTCGCTCTCAACCGCCGTGGCGCTCGATGGCAGCGCGATAGACGTCCACGGTCTGTTGGGCGATCCTGGCCCACGAGAACTCGTCGATGCACCGCTGACGTCCGGCCTTGCCGAACGTGGTCGCCCGCTGTGGATCCCGGGTGAGGGCGTTCACCTGCTCGGCGAACGTGGTTTCGAAATCTCCGATGAATTGCGGATCGTCGGCACGCTGCGGGTCATAGGGGACCAGCAGCCCGGTCGTGCCGTCCACGACCACCTCGGGGATGCCGCCCACGGCGGAAGCGACAACGGCCGTCTCGCAGGCCATCGCCTCAAGGTTCACGATGCCGAGCGGTTCATAGATCGACGGGCACGCGAACACGGTCGAGTGCGACAGCACCTGGCGTACGCTCTCGCGCGGCAGCATCTCCTGGACCCACGTTACCCCGCCCCGCGCCTTCTTGAGATGGCTGAACGCCGCATCGAACTCGGCCGCGATTTCCGGGGTGTCCGGAGCACCGGCGAGCAGAACCAATTGGGTGTCGGGATCGAACTGCTCCGCGGCCCGAACGAGATGGACCAAGCCCTTCTGCCGGGTGATGCGGCCGACGAAGGACACGATCGGGCGATCGAGATCCACGCCGAGATCGGTGAGGACGTCGTAGTCGGTGGTCGGCAGGAACTCATCGGTGTCGATGCCGTTCTTGACGACGTGGATCTTGGCCGGGTCAAGGGCGGGATAGGCATTGAGCACTGCGGGTCGCATGGCCTCGCTGACGGCGATCACGGCGCTGGCCCCTTCATAGGCTGTCTGCTCCGCCCACGAGCTGAGTCGATAGCCGCCACCCAGCTGCTCGGCCTTCCAGGGACGGTCGGGCTCGAGGGAATGCGCGGTGACCACGCTCGGAATGTCCTGATAGAGACCGGCCAGATGGGCGCCCAGGCATGCGTACCACGTATGCGAATGCACCAGATCAACCTCGGGGATCGCCGCGACCATGCTCAGATCGGCACCGAACACCCGGAGGGCCGCGTTGGCGCCCGGGGGGAAGTCCTCCGCGTGCGCGGTGGCCCCTTCGCGCGGCTCGCCCATGCACTGCACATCAACGTCGATCAGCTTGCGCAGCTGGGGCACGAGCTGGGCGACGTGGACGCCCGCGCCACCGTAAATGCTGGGTGGGTATTCCCTGGTCAAAAGCGAGATTCGCATGCTCATGAGGTGATGCTTTCACAACCAGCACTCGGCTTTGCGGGCACCTCGGCCAAGGCGGGCGGGGAGGGATAAGGTGGAAAACGTCTCCAGCACATCGAACACGAGGTGAGACCGTTGCGGCCCAAAGTTTTGTCAATCGTTCTGGCGGGCGGAGAAGGCAAGCGGCTGATGCCGTTGACCATGGATCGCGCCAAGCCTGCTGTTCCCTTCGGTGGCACTTATCGGCTCATCGATTTCGTGCTTTCCAACCTCGTCAACAGTGACATGCGGCAGATCGCTGTGCTGACGCAATACAAGTCACACTCCCTCGACAGGCACATTTCGATTACGTGGCGCATGTCCACGATGCTCGGCAACTATGTGACCCCGGTGCCTGCTCAGCAGCGGCTCGGCCCGAGGTGGTATCAGGGGTCGGCTGACGCCATCTATCAGTCCATGAACCTCATCCGCGACGAAGACCCGGACTATGTCGTCGTGTTCGGCGCCGACAACATCTATCGGATGGACGTCAGCCAGATGCTTGACCAGCACATCCAGTCCGGCAAGGCCTGCACGGTGGCCGGCATCCGCGTGCCGCGCAGCGAGGCCAGTGCCTTCGGCATCATCGACGCGGATACCGACTCCAATATCCGGGAGTTCCTGGAAAAGCCGGCCGATCCACCCGGCCTGCCGGACAGCCCGGACGAATCGTTCGCGTCGATGGGCAACTACATCTTCACCCGCGCGGCGCTCGTCGAAGCACTGGAGGCCGACGCAGCGGATGCGACCGCACGCCACGACATGGGCGGGGACATCATCCCCCGCTTCGTCGCGCCCGGTCAGGCACAGGTGCACGACTTCACGGCCAACACGGTGCCCGGTGCGACGGAGAAGGACCGCGACTATTGGCGGGATGTCGGCACGATCGACGCCTATCACGAAGCCCATATGGACCTGGTGTCCGTGGTGCCGAACTTCTCCCTCTACAACGAACATTGGCCCATCTGGACCTACCAACCCCAGCGCCCCGGTGCGAAGTTCGTGCTTCGCGGCAATGCCGAGGACTCGATCGTCTCCTCGGGCTGCATCATCTCCGGTGGCGATGTCGACGCCTCGGTGCTCTCCCCGAATGTCCGAGTGGACAAGTGGGCCAACATCCAGCACGCCGTGCTCATGGACAACGTCCGGATCGGCCGCAACGCGGTCGTGCACAACGCGATCCTCGACAAGAACGTGGTCGTCGAGGACGGCTGTGAGATCGGAGTGGACCCCGAGGCTGACAAGGCACGCGGCTTCACCGTCTCCGCCGGTGGCATCACCGTCGTCGGCAAGGGCACCCGGGTGACCAGGAATTGATGGGCGCCCGGACCGGCGGGTTCTGAACGCTGAGGCCGGGGGAGCGCGTGGGATCGGATCCTATGTGCTCCCCTTTTTGGCGTCAGCTCTTGACCGCGACGACCATCCCGTCGCCGGTCGGAGTGAGCGCGGCGGTGAATTCTTCGATGTCCTGCACCGCTGACAACGCCTCCCGAATGACGATTGTCTCGTCTTCTTGATTGTCGGGGTCCGCGACCTTGTTGGACCACAGCGCGTGATTGACGATCATGACGCCGCCGTGACGCAGCAGGCGCAGCGCTTGGGCGACATATTCGCCGAACTCGAGGTGGTCGCCGTTGATGAACACGAGGTCGTAGGCGCCGTCGCTCAACTTCGGCAATACGTCCAAGGCCTGACCGGCGATCAGCCGGAACCGCCGGTTGGGGATCTGGGAGGCGAGAAACGCTCGCCGTGCCGCAGCCTGAACTTCGTGCTCGGAATCCACACTGGTCAGCACGCCGTTGGGCTCCATGCCCGCGAACAGCGCCAGCCCGGAGACGCCCGCACCGGTGCCGATCTCGACGACGGCCTTGGCATCGATCATCCGCGCGAGCACGGTCAGCATGGACGCCGATCCCGGGCTCACGGGGACCACGCCCAGCTCAGCCGCCTCCCGGCGGGCGGCGTGCATGGCCTCGGATTGGGGCCGGAAGCCTTCCGCGAAGGCGATCGACGCGCCGCTGGGGATTGGGGTGACCTGACCTTGTTCGCTCACGCGGTTCAGCCTAGCGTCCCCCTGCCGGGCAAGCTCTACCATGGGTGCATGAGCTCACCCTCCGCACGCAATGTGCACACCGTTCACGCCGAGCTGGTGGCCGGAGTGATGAGTGTGGAAGTCGCTGTGGGGGACAAGGTGACACCGACCGACGCGGTCTGCCTTCTGGAATCCATGAAAATGGAGATTCCCGTGCTGGCGGAGGTCAGCGGGACGGTGTCCGAGATTGTCATCCAGGTGGGGGATGTCGTTCATGACGGTGACCCGCTGGTGATTCTCACTGTTGGATGATTCGCCGTTCCGGATAATTTGTGTCGATTCGCCCTTGGCGCGCGGAGGTGCGTACGCTTCCTTCCATGTCGACCTCTGCCATGCCCTTCGGCCGCCTGCTGACCGCCATGGTGACGCCGTTCACCGAGGATGGCGCACTGGACCTGCCGGCCGCGGCTGAGTTGGCCACCTACCTCGTCGAAGAGATGGACAACGATGCTCTCGTGATCTCCGGCACCACCGGGGAAGCGCCGACCACGACCGACGAGGAGAAGACGGCGCTGTTGAAGACCGTCGTGGAAGCCGTCGGGGGGCGTGCCAAGATCGTCGCAGGTGTCGGCACCTTCTCCACGGCCCATTCGGTGCACTTGGCAGAGCAGGCTGCCGAGGCCGGTGCGGACGGTCTGCTCGTGGTGACTCCCTATTATTCGAAGCCGCCGCAGAGTGGGGTGCTGGCACACTTCCGAGCCGTCGCGGACGCGACGGACCTCCCCAATCTGCTGTATGACATCCCGCACCGGGCCGCCATCGAGATCGCCACCGACACTCTGCTGGAGTTGGCCGAGCACCCGCGGATCGTCGCCGTCAAGGATGCCAAGGGCAAGCTCGTCGAATCCGCGCGGGTGATGGCCGAGACCGATCTCGCCTTCTATTCGGGCGATGATGCGCTGACCCTCCCGTTGATGTCGGTCGGCGGTGTGGGCCTGGTCGGCACATCCACCCACTTCTCCGGCCGGGCGGCCAAGCAGATGATGGTCGCGTTCGCAGAGGGCCGAGTGGACGAGGCCCTCGCCCTGCATCGGCGCCTCCAGCCCACGTTCACCGGCGTGTTCGCCACCCAGGGCTGCATCCTGGTGAAGGCCGGTCTTGGGGTGATCGGCCGGCCGGTCGGTGGACTCCGCGCACCCCAGGTCGAGGCGACACCGGAGCAGACCGAGGCCTTCGCTGAGTGCCTGCGGAAGTCCGAACTCCTCTGACGCTCTGAATCAGGGAAGGTCCAGGGAGTACGCCGGCCCGGACGGGCCGAAACCCACCTAGGATGGCTGCACCTCGTGAGTCATGTCCTGCGGAGGGGGGGCCGGATGCCGATCAGTCGCAGACGCGAACACCCTGCCCAGGACCCGCGTGACGGCGCTGCCGTGGATCCCCGGGAGGACAGTGCCGAGCCGTGGGTGCCGCCCACCTGGGAAGAAGTGGTCCGCGACCATTCGGCGCGGGTTTATCGTCTGGCACTCCGTCTCACCGGCAACGCCCACGATGCGGAGGATCTCACCCAGGATGTTTTCATCCGCGTGTTCAAGTCCCTCCACCGGTTCGAGCCCGGCACCTTCGAGGGCTGGCTGCATCGCATCACCACGAATCTCTTCCTCGATTCCGCCCGCCGTCGTCAACGCATTCGTTTCGACGGCCTCGTTGATGGTGCCGACGAACGGCTGCCCGGGTCCGAACCGGCTCCCGGTGAGCAGTTGGCCGACGCCGGCTTGGACCATGACGTGGCTGCCGCTCTTGCGGCGCTCTCACCGGAGTTCCGCGCCTGCGTTGTGCTCTGCGACATCGAGGGGCTCAGCTATGAGGAAGTCGCGACGGTGTTGGACGTCAAGATTGGCACCGTCCGCAGCCGCATTCACCGTGGGCGCGCCCAACTGCGCGAAGCGTTGGCCCACCGTCAACCGTCCGCAGGCCGAGAGCGCTACCTCGGTGTGGAAGCCGAGCAAGGTCCGGTGATGGAGGAGGTGCGGTGAGACCTTGTCCATCACGGCGCAGGGAGCTTGCCGAACTGGTCGATGGGGCTCTCGGTGTGCGGGAAGCCGAACGGTTGAGAGCCCACGTGGTGGGTTGTGAGGGTTGCCGAAGGGAATTCGATGCGCTGCGCCACGTCCGTGATCGACTGCGCGGTGCACCCCCGGACGGGGCTGCCTCCAGGGAGCTGACGGATCGCCTTGTCTCCATTGCCGGTTCGGAGGCCGCCGAACCCCTTTATGCCCGTCCCTTCGTGCCTGCGCTGCCCGGTCCCGGGGTATTGCCCAGTCGTCGCCAGCAGACACGGCGCGTGGTGCTCGGGGTGTTCACGGTCACGTGTGTGGTGATTGCGGGGCTCGTGGGTGTCGGCTGGGCTGCCGCCCCGACGCCGGAAACAGTGGTCATCGACCCAGGACCCATCGCCCGGGACGAATTTGCTGCGGTGCTCACGGAGCGGCCGCTCGCCAATCCAGCGGTCATCGGTGCCCGGGCGGTTGAGTTCACCGACGCGAAGACCGGGCAGCTCCACGGGCCGCCCGACGCCGGTGGTCCATTGCTCGGCAACGGTGCACGGGAGCTGCTTGAGCGTGCGGACGCCGCTCCTCTGGACACGTCATTCGCAGGGCGCCAGCTGGTGCAGGTCCGTCATCTCGCCGGCTTCTGGGTGGCAGAGGTCGATGTCGAGGGGCACCCTGAGCATGGCACCCGCGTGACCTTCCCCGGTCGAATCGGGGCAGGCAGGTCAGCGCTCCTACCGGTTCGGACCCCTGGCCGAGTCGGTGCCCTGTCAGCCACCCACCAACTGCTCACCGGCCCCGGCCCAGAGGTTGCGGGACGCGACTCGACGATTGTCGAGGCGCACCGCGCCGGGCGCCCGGTCGCTCGCTGGTGGCTGGACATCGACACCGGGTTGGTGCTGTGGCAACAGCTGTTCGATGACGACGGACGGATCACACTGAGCGCCGGATTCCGGAGTGTTGCCATCGGCCCGGTCGACTCGCACGGGTCGCTGCCACCGCGACTTGTGCGCCGTGGTGATGTTGCGACGCTGGACCTCGTGCTGATCGATGGGCTGCGGAGCCAGGGCTGGCTGTGCAGTCGAAAGGTCGCTGACCTGGAGCTGGTCACCATCCGCAGATCCCCGCACGACCGAATGGTCCACACCGTTTATGGCAACGATGTCGTCACCCTCAGCGTGCTGGAGCAGAAGGGGACACTCACCGACACCCCCTCGGGATTCGTCTGGGATCCCGAGCAGGGGGTGTATCGCAGTCTCGGAATGACCACGATGTATTCCTGGCAGTCCGGCGAAAGCATCTTCACCGTGGTCACCGATGCGCCGACTGCAGTGGCGGAACGGGCGATCAAGGAACTGCCGCACAGTGAGCCGGTCTTCCGGAGTCACTCCAGCCGGATCCTGGCGGGCTGGAATCATCTGTTGGGGGAGGAACGATGACTTATCCACCCTCCCCGTGGTCACGTCCGAACCGGGAGGATCCCTGGGCGTCGGGGGGCGGCGCCGGGGCGCCTCAGCGGGCCAGGTCGGAGGATTCCTGGTGGCAGGGATATGGGTACGCCCAGCCGGCGCCCGTGGACGAATCGCAGCAGGAGTTCGGTTATGGACCCCGTCCCACGGGCCAAGGACAGCCGGGATTCAGCCCTGGTCCGCAGCCCCCGGGCCAGCCGCCAGCCCTTGACGCCCCAGGGGAACGCATCTTTGACGCGCCCGGGACACGCGGCCTTGACGCGTCCGGCACACGCGTCTTCGACGGCCCAGCGGGACCCGTCTTTGGCGCTCCCGGCACACCGGACAACGGCCCTGCGCCGAGGCGCGCTGCGGATCGCCCCTCCTCGCCGCGCTGGTGGCCGGCGGTGGTGGTGGCCACGGTGGTGTCGCTGGTCGTGGGTGCGGGAGCGGGGTTCGGGGCGGCGTACCTTCGAACGACCCCCACGGAATCAACCGCCGCGCCGGCACAGGCGGTCGTCCCTCCGACGGGGGAGGACACCGTCAGGGTGGCAGAGAGATTGCTCGAGAGCACGGTGACGATCGCGTACCGCTCGAACACGACCGGGGGGACGGGATCGGGCTTCGTGATCGATGACGCGGGGCACATCATCACGAACAACCACGTCATCGAGGGCGCGGCCAATGGCCGCACCGAGCTGATGGTGGAGTTCACCGACGGCCAGCGGGTGCGCGCCCACATCGTCGGCCGCAGTCCCAGTTATGACCTGGCGGTCATCCGCGTGGATCGACCGCGGCTGACGCCCGTGGAGTTCGGGGATTCGTCCGCGGTGCGACCGGGGCAGGGAGTGCTCGCGGTCGGGGCCCCGCTCGGGCTCGGCGGATCCATCACCGCAGGCATCGTCTCGGCGGTCGACCGTCCCTTCGGTGTCGGCGATGATGCGACCTCGGACGACGCCGTGCGGACCTATATCAACGGCATCCAGACCGATGCCTCCATCAATCCCGGCAACTCCGGCGGTCCGCTTGCGGACTCGGCGGGCCGGGTCATCGGGGTCAACTCGGCCATTCTGACCCTGGGGGGCTCCACCACCGGGCGCAGTGGCGGCAACATCGGGCTCGGCTTCGCGATTCCGATGAACCAGGCACGGGTCATCGCCGACGAAATCCTGCGTGACGGCCATGCCACTTATCCGGTCATCGGAGCCGCTGTCTCACCGAACACGGACGGCGTACGGCTGTCCGACGTCACTCCCGGCGGTCCAGCCGCAGCCGCCGGTTTGAAGAGCGGGGATGTGGTGCTGGCGGTGGGCGGGCGTTCGGTGGACACCCCGACCGACCTCATCGTGCGGGTCCGGAGCCATCGGCCCGGTCAAGTTGTGGAGCTGACCATCCGGGATCGTGGTCCGGTGCAGGTCACGCTGGGTGAGAAGGTTGGCTAGCGGGCTAGTGTGGGCCCCATGTTCGACGTCGGGCCTGCTGAGATCACCGTCTTGGCCGTGTTGGCAGTCATCATTTTCGGCCCGGAACGTCTTCCGGAGCTGGCCAGGAAAGCGGCCCGCATCGTCCGGTTTCTGCGCGGCATCGCGAACAACGCCCAGGAATCCCTCTCCCGCGAGCTCGGCACCGAGGTCGACCTGAGCAATCCGAAGGCCTTCGTCAAGTCCTATCTCCTCAACGACATCCAGCCGGTCATCGACGACGTCAAGAAGGACCTCCAAGAGGTCGAGAACGAAGTGCGCGCCGAGTTTGCCCAAGTGCGCGGCAACCTCGAGGCTCTCGATCAGGCCCGCCCGGCGGCAGTGGCCGACGCTGTCCGCGCCGGCGCACCGTTCGATCCCGAGGCGACCTGAGCGACTATTTGCCGGTGGGAGTCAGCCCGAGCCGCATCCCGACCAGAGATCGGCGGCGCTGCCCGATCTGATCCGCGAGCTGTCGCAGCACCACGGATGCCGGGTGGTGGGGCGCGGACGCGACGACAGGGGAGCCCTCGTCGCCGCCACTGCGCAACTCGAGATCAAGGGGGACCCGGGCCAGCAGATCGACCTCATAACCGAGCCGCGTGGTCAGCACGTCCGCGACCTCCTTGCCGCCACCGGACCCGAAGACCTCCACCTGGTGGTGCTCCGAGCAGTGCGGGCACTCGACCTCGAGATAGGACATGTTCTCGACGACACCGATGACCTTCTGGTTCATCATGGAGGCCATCGTGCCGGCACGCTCCGCCACCTCCGCGGCGGCAGCCTGGGGGGTGGTGACCACGATCACCTCGGCATTGGGCAATTTCTGACCCAAGGAGATCTGCACGTCGCCCGTGCCGGGCGGCATGTCCACGATCAGGAAGTCGGGATCCGACCAGTGCACGTCGGCGAGCATCTGGGTGAGTGCCCGGTCGAGAATCGGCCCGCGCCAGGCGACGACCTGGGAACGTTCGGGCTTGAGCATGCCGATCGACATGACCTGGATGCCGTTGGTCGGCACCGGCAGGATCATGGACTCGTTGTCATCCCCGATCGAGGTGGGTCGCGCCTCCGCGACCCCGAGCATCACGGGGATCGAATGGCCGTAGATGTCGGCATCGAGCACTCCGACGCTGTGACCTGCCTGGGCCAGCGCCATCGCGAGATTGACGGTCACGGAGGACTTGCCGACCCCGCCCTTGCCGGACGCCACGAGGATCACCCGGGTCGTTGAGTCGGTGCGCGCGAACGGGATGTCCCGCTCAGCGCGGCCGCCGCTGAGGGTGCGTCGCAGCTCGCTGCGCTGCTCGTCGGTCATGACCCCCAGCTCGACGCGTACGTCGGTGACCCCCGCCACCGCTGCCACCGCGGCGGTCACGTCACGCTGGATGGGGCCTTTGAGCGGGCAGCCGGAGATGGTCAGCAGAATCTTCACGAACACGGCTCCGGCCTCGTCGATGTCGACGCGCTCGACCATGCCGAGGTCGGTGATCGGTTTGCGGATCTCCGGGTCGTTCACCGTCGCCAGTGCTGCCGTGATCGCGGGCAGCAGGGCGTGCTCAGGATTGTTGGTCTGGATTTCGGGCATGTGGGCCAGCGTACGCGAGGCGTGGCGTGGATCACGTATGTGTCAGAGTCAGGTCTTGCGACGTTCCTCGGGATCGCCGGCCAGCGCCTCGCGGAGCTCATTGCGCAGTTCGTTGCGAATGAAATCGCGGGTGGCGAGCTCGCCGACGTTCATGCGTACGCTCGCAATCTCCCTGGCCAGGAAGTCCATGTCGGCCCGGCTCTGTGCGGCCTGCCGGCGGTCCTGTTCGACGCTGATCCGGTCTCTGGCCTCCTGGCGGTTCTGGGCCAGAAGGATCAGTGGTGCGGCATAGGACGCCTGCAGCGACAGCATCAGCGTGAGGAAGATGAACGGATATTCGTCGAACCTAAGGGCGGGCGGAACGGTGACGTTCCAGATGATCCAGATGACGATGAACACCGTCATGTACATGAGGAAGCGTGCCGTGCCCATGAACCGGGCAAACGCCTCCGCAAAGGCACCGAAGGTGTCGCCATCCACGCGCAACCGGGGAATGCGGCTGCGGTCCCGGCCGGGGGTGTTCAGCCGGTCCTCACGGTCAGCGCGGTCACGGCCGCGATCGGGTGGGGCCATGACTCACTGTCCTTCCATCTGTTCACCGCGCCAGTCGTTGGGCAGCATGTGGTCGAGCACGTCATCCACGGTGACTGCACCGAGAAGGTGCTGTTCACTGTCAACGACTGCGGCGTTGACCAGGTTGTAGGTCGCGAAATGCCGGCTCACCACCTCGATCGGCGCGTCCGGCAGGAGCGGCTCGAGCTCGGTGTCGATGAGGTGGGAGATGAGCGTCGATGGGGGCTCGCGGAGCAGGCGCTGGATGTGCACACTGCCGAGATACCGCCCTGTCGGGGTTTCGAGCGGCGTGCGACAGACGTGGACCATGGCGGCCAGCGCCGGGGTGAGCTCCTGAATGCGCACGATGGCGAGGGCATCCGCGACCCGGGCATCCGGGGCCATGATCACCGGTTCCGGCGTCATCAGGCCACCCGCGGTGAACTCCTCATAGACCAGCAGACGACGCACATCGGATGCTTCCTCCGGCTCCATGAGGCCGAGGAGCTCCTCCGCCTTGTCCTCCGCGAGTTCCGCGATCAGGTCGGCGGCATCGTCCGGATCCATCTCCTCCAGGATGTCGGCGGCGCGCTCGAGCTCCAGTGAGGAGATCACCTCGATCTGCTCGTCCTCCGGCAGCTCCTCCAGCGCGTCGGCGAGCCGGGCGTCATCGAGGGCCTCGATGACCTTCGCACGCCGAGCCGGGTCCATGTCGTGGAGTTCCCGGGCGACATCCGCCGCGTGCATGTCCTCGAGCTCGGCGAGCACCTGTTCGTGATGCTGGACCTGGGCGGTCGGACGGAGGACGTCGACCTCGGACCAGTCCACGATCGTGACGTGGGGCTTGCGGCCGAACCCTCGGTGGCGGATCTCGGCGAGAGCCACCTCGGAGAGCTCCCACTCGCGATTCCGGACCTCCCGCATGGAGATGTCATAGACCGACCACTCGTCCGAGGATCCCGTGCGGCGTACGCGGCGATCGAAGAGGTCGTCGATGACCAGGGTCTCCGCATCGTGCCGGCTGAACCGGCGCGTGTTGATGGTCCCCGAGATCACGACCTGCATGGCATCGATCGAGAAGACCCGCGCAGTGTTGACGAAAATGCGCTGCCGCGCGAACAACTCGACGACGAGGCCCTTGGCCCGGGGGGCTCTGCCCTGGGTGCGGACCTGGATGACGACGTCGCGTACCTTGCCGATGTGGTCTCCACCGGATTCCACGACCGGGAGGCCGCGCAAACGAGAGATGAAGATTGACGTCGCGTGAGTCACGCGAAAGAGGGTAGCGTGCCGCGCGATTCCCGGAATGTCATCCGCGGCTGCTTGACTGGTCCCCATGTCAAAGCTCACCGAAGCCACCCCGCCCGAGCGGCACCGCCACGTGGCCGCAATGTTTGCCGACCTCATCGAGGGCACCACCGATTGGGCCGCCCCGAGTCCGGTGAAGGAATGGACCGCCGGCGACATCGTCGATCACGTGACCACGTGGCCCCGCGAAATGCTCGGCGCCCAGGGCGTGCAGCTCCCCGAGCCCACCGGGGACCGTGCGGAGACGTTCCGGGTCCAGACCGACGCCGTTCAGCAGTTGCTGGAACAGCCCGAGGCGGCGGGTCACCTCATCGACCTCGGCCCGATGGGGCAGGCGCCACTGGCTGCCGTGATCGACGGGTTCTACAGCAGCGATCTGTTCATGCATGCCTGGGACCTTGGCAAGGCCACCGGCCAAAGCGTTGAGCTCGACGAGGATTCGGCCACCGCGATGCACGCCGGTCTTTCGGCGATGGGACCTGGCCTCCAAGCCTCCGGCCAGTTCGGCGAGCCCGTGCCGGTCGCGGAGGACGCCCACCCTGTCGATCGGCTCATGGGGTTGATCGGTCGCGATCCCGGCTGGCAGCCGCAGGCCTGATCGACAGACGCGATTGCCGCTGGCCGCGGTCGCCCGGTCAGTTGGTCAGGTCAACCGCGTGGAGGATGGCCCGTCGCTAGGCTGGCATCCGTGACTGCTGCAGTGCCCGACACGTCCGTTCAGGTCCGTCGAACCATCCTGGCGGTGCCCGGATCGTCCGAGAGATTCCTGGCCAAGGCCCGGGGGCTGGCGGCCGACGCCGTCTTTCTCGATCTCGAGGACGCCGTCGCCCCGGCAGCCAAACCCGCGGCCCGCGGACAGATCGTGGCGGCGCTCGGCGCGGAATGGGCGGCACCTGTTGTCACCGTGCGTGTCAACGACTGGACGACTCCGTGGACCTACGCGGACGTGGTCGAGGTCGTCGGCGGCGCCGGGGCCCGCATCGATGCCGTTGTGCTCCCCAAGGTCCAGTCGCGGGAGCACATCGTCGCCCTTGATCTGTTGCTGACGCAGGTGGAGCGTACGCACGGATTGGTGCCGGGAGCGATCGGCATCGAAGCGCAGATCGAGGACGCACCGGGGCTCCTCAATGTGCAGGCGATCGCCGGTGCCAGTGCCCGAATGCGGTCCCTGGTGTTCGGTCCCGGGGATTTCATGGCGTCGATGGGCATGGCCTCGACCAATGTCGGGGAGCAGCCGGAGGGCTATGAGCGGGGTGATGCCTTCCACCACGTCCTGTTCTCGATCCTCGTCGCCGCTCGGGCCCACGGGCTTGCCGCGATCGATGGCCCCTATGTCGCGATCCGCGATCTGGAGGGGTTCCGGCGATCGGCCCGGGCCGCGGCAGCCCTCGGCTATGACGGCAAATGGGTGCTGCACCCCGATCAGATCGCGGCCGGAAACGAGATCTTCACGCCTCGGCAGGCCGACTTCGACCGGGCTCTGCGGATGATCGATGCCTACGCCGCCGCCACGGCGGAGGCCGGGGGAGCGGTCGGAGCGATCGTCGTGGACGACGAGATGGTCGACGAGGCCGGCATGAAGGTGGCCCAGCGCATCGTGGCCAAGGGACGCGCCGCGGGGTTGTCGGCCAGCGGTGAGCGCGCGGAGGGATGATCTGGCGTGGCCCAGTAGGCTTGATGATGTCGATAGGAAAGGGGCAGGGAATGGCTGCGCAGTTCCAAGGACTCAAGTTCGAGCTGGAATATCCGCATTCGGTCGGGGTCTATGAGAAATATGAGGATGCCCAGAAGGCGGTCGACTATCTCTCCGATCAGAAGTTCCCGGTCGAGAACCTCGCGATCGTCGGCACCGATCTCAAACTGGTCGAACGGGTGACGGGCCGCAAGAATTGGGGTTCTGTGCTGTCCCAGTCCGTGCTCACCGGCATCAGCACCGGCCTCCTGGTCGGCATTCTGCTCGTGCTCTTCTCACCGGAGGGCCAGTTCCTGCCCATGATGATGGTGGCACTGGGCATAGCCATCGTCCTCAACGTCATTTTCGGGGCCGTCATCTATGCCACCTCGGGTGGCCGGCGGGACTTCAACTCGGTGCGAACGACGATTCCGAGCAAATATGAGATTCTCTGTGAGCACAAGCACGTGATGAAGGCGCGCGAAATGCTGCAGGGCATGCCGGGCGTGCGGGCCGCTGCCTTCGAGTGAGGCCCGACCGTCACAACCACTTGTTGCGCCGGAACCCCACATAGAGCCCGACCATGATCGTCGCCATCAGGCCGATCACGATGAAATAGCCATAGCGGGCATGGAGTTCGGGCATGTTGTCGAAGTTCATTCCATAAATGCCGGCGATCATCGTCGGAATCGCGACGATCGCCACGAACGCTGAGATTTTCCGCATGTCCTGATTGTCCGCGACCGACGCACGAGCGAGCCCCGCCGAGAGAATCGTGCTCAGCACCTCGTCGAACGACTGGATCGCCTCCCGTGCTTCCAGGTGATGGTCCGAAAGCTCCCGGAAATAGGCCTGGGCCGTGCCCGGGATGGTGGCGAGCGGTCGCGTGGCGAGCGCGTGAAGAGGCGTGCCCAGCGGCACGACCGATCGCTTGAACTCGATCAGCTCTCGTTTGAGCTGATAGACGCGATCGACTTCATTGGTCCCCTGACGGGAGAACACCGCCGTCTCGACTTCTTCGATATCCGTCTCGAATTCCGCCACCACCGTGATGTAGTCCTCGATCACTTTGTCGAGGACGGCGTACAGCACCTCATAGGTGCCGTGCGCGAGCCGCTGGGGCTTCGCCTCCAACCTGGCCCGCATCTCCTGCAGCTGCGCGTGCTCACCACGTCGGACGGTCATCACGAAGTTTTTGCCGACGAACACCATGATCTGTCCCGTGGACACGATCTCCGAACTGTCGGTGAGCTCCGCATGTTCGACATACGCGACGGTGGAAATGACACAGAACAGCGTGTCGCCGAATTCCTCCAGCTTGGAACGGGTGTGGCCCTCGACCGCATCCTCGATAGCCAGCGGGTGCAGGTTGAACCGTTCGGCGAATCCGGCCATGTCCTCATCCGAGGGGTCCTTGAGCCCGAGCCACACGAAACCTTCCCCGGCCATGGCCCGCTGGGCAGCGAGGTCCAAGTCGTCGCCGTCCTGGCGTACCCCCTCGACATAGAGACCCCACGCCACCACCGAGTCCGGCGGCTCACCGTCCGCCGCCATCAGGGTCCGTGGCCGCCGGAGCGTCGGGCGACGTCGTCGGGGAGTGCCGTGCGGTTCAGTGCCCACGGTCGGCGGAGCCATCGAACAGGCCCGCCATCCAGGCCTCGATCTCGTCGGGATCCTTCGGCAGAGCGGAGGACAGGTTCTCGTTGCCGTCGGCGGTGATGAGGATGTCGTCCTCGATGCGTACGCCGATTCCGCGGAACTCCTCCGGCACCAGAAGGTCCGTTTCCTTGAAATAGAGCCCCGGTTCGACGGTGATCACCATGCCCGGTTTCAGGGTGCCCTCCCGGTAGTTCTCCCGGAGTGCCTGGGCGCAGTCGTGCACATCGATCCCGAGGTGGTGGGAGGTGCCATGCACCATCCAGCGTCGGTGCTGTCCGCCGTTCTCCGGGTCCACGGACTCCTCCGGGCTGACGGGCAGGAAGCCCCACTCCGCCAGTCGCTTGACGAGCACCACGACCGCGGCCAGATGGGGCGCGAGGAAGTCAGCGCCCGGTTGGGCGGCCCTGATGCCGGCCTCCTGGGCCTCCAGCACGGCTTCGTAGACCTTGCGCTGGGCGGGGGAGAATCGGCCGGAGACCGGCAGCGTCCGGGTGATGTCCGCCGTATAGAGCGTGTCGAGCTCGATGCCCGCGTCCAGCAACAGCAGCTCGTCACCGCGCAGATCGCCGTCGTTGCGGATCCAGTGCAGTGTGCACGCGTGGTCCCCGGCCGCCGCGATCGTGTCATAGCCGACCGCGTTCCCTGCGTGCCGGGCGTGGAGGCCGAACACGCCTTCGACCCACCGCTCACCGCGGCCCCGGCGCACCGCCTCGGGCAGTGCCCGGACCACCTCCTCAAAAGCGAGGGCTGTCTTGGCGCAGGCTTCCCGCATCTGCTCGATCTCGAACTCGTCCTTGCACAGGCGCAGCTCGGACAGCGCGGTCGACAGCTCCGCATCGGCTTCCTCCGAGCCGAGATGCGTCAGCTCGTCGATTCGGGCGTTGAGGCTGGCATCCGCTTCGCGGACGATCCGGATCCTGGTCGCCGACGCATTCTTGGCCAAGGCCTCGTCGAGGTCGGCGATATCGGAAACGGTCATGTCGGTGAGGGCAGCCATCTCCGCGAGCGACTCCCGCTGGCCGACCCACATCTCGCCATAGCGCGCATTGGAATAGAACTCCTCCGACGTGCGGGGCGCGCGCGGCCGGAAATAGAGTGTGGCATCGTGGCCGGTGTCCGTCGGCTCCAGGACCAGCACCGCGTCGGGCTCACGGTCGGACCCCAGGCCGGTGAGATGGGCGAATGCCGAGTGAGGACGGAACCGATAGTCGGTGTCGTTGGATCTCACTTTCAGCCCGCCCGCCGGGATGACCAGCCGGTCGCCAGGGAACTGGGCGCTGAGGGCGTCCCGGCGGGCCTGGGTCCACGCGGTGGCCGGCAGCGGGGCGGGCAGCTCCGGGGAATGCGGTGCCCAGCCCATCGGGATGAATTCTTTGAACGCCTCCGAATAGGGGAGGGCGCGGCTGCGGGTCTTCGGCTGTTCCTCACTCACCCGGCCATGATAGGCGTCGGGGTGCGGAAAGGGCCGCGCTAGGATCCGCGATACCGGCGCCGTCCCGGTGCTCGGGCTGAGACCAAGGAGGCCCGCCATCAAAGCCGAACCGTCCGACCAGCAGAAGCTGTTGACGCTGCAGG
This sequence comes from Propionibacterium sp., assembly GCA_012839035.1. Lineage (GTDB taxonomy): Bacteria > Actinomycetota > Actinomycetes > Propionibacteriales > Propionibacteriaceae > Enemella. The sequence continues at coordinate 67,427 of DUOB01000076.1, read as the reverse complement.
GGATCGACACAGAGATCGCCACGCTGAACCGCCGCAAGCTCCATCTCCCCGAAAAGGCGAGGATCACTGCGCTCCTCACCGACCGGAAACGGCTGCTGGAGGATTTCACCGAGGCGGAGACCCGTGTCGCGGACCTGGAGCGTGCACAGGCCAAGGCGGAGGCGGACCTCGAACCGGTGCGCGCCAGGAAGGTGCGCAACCAGGAACGGGTCGATGCTGGAGCCGCGGATCCGAAGGCCCTGACGGGTTTGATTTCCGAGATCGAGCATCTGACCAGACGGATCGGGGTGCTGGAGGATGCGCAGCTGGAGTTGATGGAGGAGGCGGAGCAGGCCAGCGCCCGGTTCGCGGCGATCAAAGCCCGTCGGATCGAGATGGAGGACACGATCCGGTCGCTGATGGTGGTGCGCGACAGCGAGCTGGCCGCCTTGGACAGCCAGTTGCAGCACGCGGCAGCCAAGCGGGAGACGGTGGTGGAGAAGATGCCACCCGCGCTGGTGAAGCACTATGAACGCATCCGGGACCGTCGGGACGGGGTCGGTGTCGCCGAATTGGTGGAGCGCCGCTGCGAGGGCTGCCGCCTCGACCTGAATTCGGCCGAGGTCAGCGCTTTTGCCAGTGCAGCCCCTGACGAATTGCTGTCGTGCGAGGAGTGCGGTCGCATCCTCATCCGAACCTCGCGCTCGGGTCTGCCCGCCTGATTCCACCAGGAGGAACCATGCCGTTGCGTCCAGTCCGCCTGCGGGACGACGTCCCCCCACCGCTGCGCGAAGGCCTCGAACGGTTGCGGCGGGAGCTCGAGGTGCCAACCGAGTTCCCCGCCGACGTGCTCGCTACTGCCGAACGGGCGGTGGCCAATCCCCGGCTCCCGGAGCTGGATCGCACGGATCTGGAGTTCGTCACCATCGACCCGCCCGGGGCCCGGGATCTTGACCAGGCGTTGTTCATCGAACGACACGGTGACGGTTTCGTGGTCTGGTACGCGATCGCCGACGTCGCAGCCTTCGTCACCGCGGGCGACCCGATCGACCGGGAGGCGCATGCCCGCGGACAGACGTTCTACGCGCCCCACGGGCGTACGCCACTGCACCCACCGGTCCTCTCCGAGGGTGCGGCCAGTCTGCTGCCGAACGAGCTGCGCCCGGCGCTGGTGTGGCGGTTGCCCCTGGACGCGCACGGCGACTGTGCCATGCCGCACGTCGAGCGGGCGATGATCCGCAGCCGTGAACAGCTGACCTATGACGACGTCCAGGATCAGCTGGACAACGGCACGGCGTCCGAGTCGCTCACGCTGCTCAGAACGGTGGGCCTGCTGCGGGAGCGGATCGAGCGTGACCGCGGTGGCGTCAGCCTCAACATTCCCGAGCAGGAGATCCGGGTCTCCGACGACGGCCACTGGGAACTGGAATTCCGCAGCACCCTGCCGGTGGAGGGCTGGAACGCCCAGATCTCGCTGATGACCGGCATGGCGGCGGCCCATTTGATGATGTACGCGGACGTGGGCATCCTGCGTACTCTCCCGCCCGCCGACAACGCATCCCTCCGCCGCCTTCGCAACGTGGCGAAAGCCCTGCGGATCCACTGGCCGTCGGAGATGGACTATCCCGAGTTCGTCCGCTCCCTGGATTCGCGCCGGGGGGACCACGCCGCAATGTTGTACGCCTGCACGACCCTCTTCCGGGGCGCGGGCTATCAGGCGTTCAACGGGGTGCTGCCGGCGGATGCGCTGCACGCGGCGCTGGCCATCGAATATTCGCACGCAACCGCACCCCTGCGCAGACTGGTCGATCGCTACGTCCTGGAGATCTGTGCCGCCATTTGTGCGGAGGTGGACGTGCCGGAATGGGTGATCAACGAGCTGGAAACGCTGCCGGAGACGATGGCGCAGTCCAGTCGGCGCGCCAAGAAGTATGAGCGTGGGATCGTCGATCTGACCGAGACCCTGGTGCTCTCCGGCCGCGAGGGTGAGATTTTCGTGGGCACGGTCGTCGACGTCGACACCAAGCGCGGGCGAGGCCGCTTCATGATCAACGATCCGGCCGTCGAGGCCCCGGTGAAGGGACCCCAACTGCCCCTGGGGCAGGACATCGAAGCCCGACTGCGCTCAGTGGATCTCACGACAGGTGTGAGTGAGTTCACGGATGTCACCCCACGGCGGCACCGTCGCTGAACCACCCGCGTTGCCTCACCCTTCTTCGAGGAGCCTCCGCATCCGCCGCATCAACCGTGCAAGGGCTCGGGAGACCTGCATCTGATTCGTGCCGATGACCTCGGCGATGTCCGTCTGCGAGCGCTCCTCATAGAAGCGCAGATAGATGAGCCGTCGCTCCTCCGGCTTCAGCTTGGTGAGCAGCCGGGCCACGATGTGGCGGGCCTCGATGAGCTGGGTCTGGTTGCTGTCGCAGTCCCGGAGGACCGATTGGTGGTCATTGACGCCGTCGATGGACGTGGAGTGGAAGGCGTGGGAGCTGCGGTCGGCGAGGGCCACCTCCTCGACCGTGACCCCGAGTCGTTCGGCCAGCTCCTCATGTGAGGGGACGTGCCCCAGTTCCTGGGCGAGTTGCGGCCAGACGTGGCGCATCTGGAGCAGCAGTTCCTGGCTGGAACGGGTCAGGCGCACCGACCAGACGTGATCCCGGAAGTGGCGCTTGAGCAGACCGTGAATGGTCGCAGACGCGAACGGGAGGAATTCACCCAGCTCGGGGTCGAACCGATGCACAGCCTCGGTGAGACCGAGACAGGCGATCTGGAAAAGGTCGTCGTAGTCCTGATCGGGGCGCCGATACCGATTCGCAAGGGCCTTTGCCAGCCAGACGTGGTCGGTGACTGTGGAAGCGGTCAACACCCGGTTGTTCGTGGTGGTGCCGGGGCGGGCGGGGGAAAGAGGGCGGTTCTCGGCCGAAATCGCAACCATCGCCGTGGTTCTCCATGGTTTGGGGGATGTTCAGCCGCTTTCTTGACCGCTTGTCAAACCGAATCATGATTGCGCTGCGAGGTCTATGCGCAGAACGAAAGCCTTGGCACCCAAGCGAAAGGGCGCGACCACGAATGCTGGCATCCCCCCCGGGTCCAGATTGTCCCGGCGCCCGGTCGCGCATTGAAGGACGAGGCGGCCGATAAGCCGGATTCTGTCGAGGGCGATCATCCATCTGCGACCGTCGTTGCCGACGGCCTGGTGCGACCTACCCGGGAACTTGGGCGAGCAGCCCTCGGGCGTTCCCTGTCTGGTCTTGCTCCGGGTGGGGTTTACCTGGCCACCCCAGTCACCTGGGGTGCCGGTGGTCTCTTACACCACCTTTTCACCCTTGCCTCCGACGAGCGTCGAAGGCGGTTTGTTTTCTGTGGCACTGGCCCGCGGGTCACCCCGGGTGGGTGTTGCCCACCACCCTGCTCTGTGGAGTCCGGACTTTCCTCGACGCTGACAGGAGCGCCGCGATCGCCTGGCCGCCTCGTCCAGCGTCCCATTCTATCGGGCTTTCCATCGCGCTGCGGTCAGTGCGGCGACGGCCTCAGCAACTCGGGCGGACGACGTCCTTTCCGTACGCGCGGGCGCCGATAGCCGTCACCGGGGCGCGCGGGCCCGGTGTTTCGTTCTCGTTCCCGATGGCATAGAACACCAGCTCGTGTTCACCGGCCCGGACGAACGGCACCATGAGCCTGCCCCCGACGCTGTCGCGCTCCTCGAACTCCAGGTCCGTGCCGTGAAAGAAGGCGATCTCCTCGATGGCCATGCCGACCCGAGCTCCATCGGCTGTCGCATGGACGGAGTTGCCCAGCCAGATTTCGGCCAACCGGTCCTGGTCGTCGAACACGAGGTCGATCCCCTCCTGGCGCAGTGCCGGGCTGGACCCCCACCGGTCGCAGTGGGGGAGACGTGCGACCCAGCCGTTCGACTCCCCGTCGGGCACGGTCATGCCCAGCTCCAGCGGGCCCAGGCTCTGCGCGGTCAGCTGCCAGGCGGCGCGCTCGGGTGCCCCGGTCGGGCCGGCGTACGGCGTCGGAGAACTCGTCACCAACGGTTCGGCGGTTGGTGTGGGCGTGGGCGTGACCTGCGGCTCGGTGGAGTCGCCGCCCGGTTCGCCCGCGCCCCCGGAGCAACCCGACAGGAGCCCGACGATGGCCATCCCAGCCAGGACCCGGCGCACGGTCAGCATCCCTCGATCACCGGGGTGCCGTGCGTGCGGGCGAGGATCGCTTTGATCTGCTGATCCTTCCCGGGATCCACTTCGACGAACAGCAGCTCATGCTCGTCGTCCACGACGAACCACGCGGGCAATCGGCCTCCGGCGCCTTCACGTTCCTCGGTGCGCAGGTCCTCCCCATAGGCCTTCTGCACGTCCTCCAGTGAATCGCCGGGCTTGATCCCGGCGGCTGTCCCGAAGGTCGGTTCGTGCACCCAGATCTCATAGAGCCGATCGTCCAGGAACGTCAGGCTGAGCCCCTGATCGATGAGCGCCGGGGACGCATCCCAGCGGTCGCACACCTCGCTGCGGGCCGCCCAGCCATGGGCCTGTGCTTCGGCGAGAGACATGCCGATCCGGATCGGGCCCACTCCGTCGGCCTCGATCATCGCGTCGGCCAGGCTGGTCGCCTGATCACCGGGATCATCCGTGCCGTCGGCTGTCTCGACCTCTTCGGTGATCTCGGTCGGCGCGGCGGGAGTCTGCGTCGGTGCGGGCGATTGGGCGGGGGTCGCATCCGGGGTGGCGCTGCAGCCGGCCAGGAGGATCACCGTGAAGGCTGCGGCGAGACCGGGGCGAAGCCTGTGCATGGGGAACTCCTGATCGTCCGAACCTGATGGCCAACCTTAACGGACTTCAGTTCGCCGGGTTCACCCCAGCGCCCCTGCTCCGGAAGGCCGGGTGGCTCGTCGACCACCCGCGGTCAGCGCGACCGCGGGGTCAGGGCAGCGTCAGGATCTCGGCGCCCCCGGGAGTAATGACGACCGTGTGCTCCCACTGTGCAACGCGGGACAAGTCGTTGGTCACCACGGTCCAGCCGTCGTCCCAGACGTGCCAGTCGATGCCGCCGAGCGCGATCATCGGCTCGATCGTGAAGGTCATGCCGACCTCGATGACGTCGTCGAACTGCTTCGCGTCGTAGTGCGGGATGACAAGGCCGGAGTGGAAAGCGGTGTGGACGCCGTGGCCGGTGTAGTCCTTCACCACCCCATAACCGAAGCGCTTGCCATAGGCCTCGATGACCTTGCCGATCACATTCACCTCACGCCCGGGCTTGGCCGCACGGATGCCGCGCATCATTGCTTCGTGCGTGCGCTCCGACAGCAGCCGGGACTCCTCATCGACGTCCCCGGAGAAGAACGTTGCGCAGTTGTCGCCGTGGACACCGTCGTAGAACGCGGTGAGGTCGATCTTCACCAGATCGCCGTCCTCGAGCGGGCGGGCGTCCGGGATGCCGTGGCAGATGACCTCGTTGATCGACGTGCAGATCGACTTCGTGAAACCGCGATAGCCGACCGTCGACGGATAGGCCCCGTGGTCGCAGATGAACTCGTGGGCCTTGCGGTCGATCTCGTCGGTCGTGACACCGGGCTCGACCAGCGTGCCGGCATAGGCCAGCGCCTGCGCGGCGATCCTGCCGGCCACCCGCATCTTCTCGATGGTCTCCGCGCTCTGCACGTGGGAGCCGCGATAGGGCTTCGGCGCAGTGAGGCCCACATAGTGTGGGCGGGGGATGTGCGCGGGAACGGGCAGGCGCGGCGAGACGGGATAGGGCTTGAGAGCGGTCACGACGCCACATCCTATGCTGGGTGTCCCGGAGGACAACCGCTCTGGGCCGTCGGCAGGAGGAATGCTATGGCTGCGGAGAACGAATACTACTTCTGCTTGAAGCACCGCGCCGTCGAGCCGTGGGACGGCTGCAAATCGACGGATCGCTTGGGTCCGTTCGCCACTCGTGCTGAAGCGCAGGCCGCGCTGGAGCGGGTTGCCGCACGCAATGAGGAGTGGGAGAACGACCCGAAGTGGAACGACGACGAGGACGACGACGATTGACCGGATTCAGGGCGCGGCCAGACCGGCCTCGGCACGGTTGAGAGCGTCGGCGGCTGCGGTGTTGGGCCGCGATACCCGCACATAGACGGCAAGCGATTCCGGGCCTCCGGCGTCGGCGATCAGGACGCGGAAATCGTGAGTGGTGCCGTCCCGCGTGGTCCGTCCGGTGCGCTCGTGGGCTTGCGTGGTCCCGGGAATCGTGACAAAAGCGGCCTCGGTCACCTGCAGGTCGGAGTCGGCGTACGCGCGGGCCAGGCACGCGGTCACCGTGCCGCTTGCCTGTTCGGTCGTGTGATAGGGCTCCTCGATCCGTACGGCCCCCACTCCTGCCCACGACGCGTCCGTGGGGGAGTCCACCAGTGCGACATCGAAGGCATACGGCATGCGGGCCGGGTCGCCGAACGGAAGGTCGGTGGGCAGTGGCAGTGACAGGCCGCCCCCGTTGAGCCGGCCGGGTTGGGAGTCACTGCCCCGGAACTCTGGTTCGCCGACATGGCAGAGCTCCTCGGCGATCAGGCCGGGCCGTACGCCGGCCGGTGCCGACCGGGTCCCCTGTCCCGTGGCAGAGCTGGTGGGGAGGGACGGGGCAGACGAGGTTCTCACCTGCGACCACAGGGGTGCGATCAACGCGAGGCCGATCACCATCGCACCGACCGCGATCACGCTGACGGCAATCACGGGAATCAGCCACGCGGGACGCCCAGTTCTCACGGCGTACTCCTCTGTCCGGCCGACGATCGCTGCACTGACCCTAACGGCACAACAAGGGGTTCGGAGGGGTCGTAACCCGACTGAAACACGGGGCGGGGCAGACTGTGTCCATGGACAAGCAGACCGAGTTCGTGTTGCGCACGATCGAGGAGCGGGACATCCGTTTCATCCGGCTCTGGTTCACGGACGTGCTGGGCTTCCTCAAGTCCGTGGCCATTGCGCCGGCCGAGCTCGAGGGCGCCTTCGAAGAGGGCCTCGGCTTCGACGGCTCGGCGATCGAGGGCTTCGCCCGCATCTATGAATCCGACATGGTGGCGCACCCCGACCCCTCCACCTTCCAGGTCCTGCCGTGGCGCGCGTCGAACGATGAGGGCGGCACCGCCCGCATGTTCTGCGACATCACCCTGCCGGACGGCTCGCCGTCCTATGCCGATCCCCGCTATGTCCTCAAACGTGCGCTCGGGAAGGCCGCTGATCTGGGGTTCACGTTCTATACCCATCCCGAGATCGAGTTCTTCCTGTTCGAGAAGGCGCTGTCGCCCGAGGGACAGCCCGTGCCGATCGACTCGTCGGGATATTTCGACCACACGGTGAGCAACCTGGGGTCGAACTTCCGACGCCGTGCGATCACGACGCTCGAGCAGATGGGCATTTCCGTGGAGTTCTCCCACCATGAGAACGGACCCGGTCAGCAGGAGATCGACCTGCGCTATGCCGACGCCCTGTCCATGGCGGACAACATCATGACGTTCCGGACGGTGATCAAGGAGGTCGCCGAGCACGCCGACATCCGCGCCTCGTTCATGCCGAAACCCCTGAGCGAGCACCCCGGTTCGGGCATGCACACCCATATGTCGCTGTTCAGTGGGGACTCCAATGCCTTCTATGAAGCGGGGGCGCTGTATCACCTCTCGCGCACGGGCAAGCAGTTCATCGCGGGTGTTCTCCGCCATGCGGAGGAGATCTCGGCAGTGACGAATCAATGGGTGAATTCCTACAAACGGCTGGCCTTCGGCGGGGAGGCACCGAGCTACGTCTGTTGGGGGCGCAACAACCGGTCTGCGCTGGTGCGGGTGCCGATGTACAAACCGCACAAGGGCTCCTCGGCCCGCATCGAGTTGCGCTCGATCGACTCGGCAGCCAATCCCTATCTGGCGTTCGCACTCATCTTGAATGCCGGATTGGCGGGCATCGAAGGTGACTATGACCTGCCGGAGGAAGCCGAGAACGACGTGTGGTCACTGACCGAACGGGAACGCCGTGCCCTCGGCATCCGGCCCCTCCCGCGGAATCTCGACGAGGCGATCCGGGCCATGGAGAACTCCGAGCTCGCAGTCGAAACCCTGGGTGAGCACGTGCACGAGTTCTTCCTGCGCAACAAGCGGGCGGAGTTCGACGAATATCGCGCACAGGTCACCCCGATGGAACTGCAGCGCTATCTGCCGGTGCTCTGATCGAGAACGTCCGTCAGAAGAGGGGGAACCACTCCGAGAGGTCCGCCCGCGCACCGCTCGCGGTGAGATGGTTCCACCGCATCGCCTCGAACCAGGTCTCGCGACCCCGACACAGACGGATGAACGGCAGCGGCTGGCACTCGACCACATTGGGCGGAGTGCCGCGGGTGTGGCGGGGCTCGCTCGGGGCACCGCACTGGACAGCGACGAACGGGGCCACTCGGATTTCCACCGATCCACCGGGATGGCGGGTTCGGACGATATCTGCGAGCAGCCGGACAGCGTCGGCGAGATTCGTTCGTGGGACGATCACCGGACGCTGACGGGGGACGGCACGAGTGAGATCGTCGGAGTACAGGACCCACTCCAGACTGAGCAGGCGCAGCACATCGGCCACTTTCAGCGAGACCCGGGTGTGGGAGATGACCTCGGGCAGGTCGGATGCGGAGAGCCGGTGCGCAAGGTCCTGTTGCGTCTGCTGGAACTGCGCGAGGAGCGTTGATCCGGCGTTGTGGTCGGAGATCTCCCGGGCCAGGGTTGCATTGCGGTGACGTTCCAAACCGCTGCTGGCGCAATAGGCCGGGAGCGCCGTGGGCCGCTGGGTGGTGGGGCGGTCGAGCGCCGTCAACACCATGTTCTGACCCACCAACAGCCGCGCGATGACGTCCGTGACCGCCAGGTCGGTGCCCGGAACGCACCGTCCGAATTCCGCGGGTCGCAGGGAGCCCAGGAAATCGAGCAGGTGATGGCCCTGATCGATGACTCCGTTGACCGCGGTTCGCCGCTGCGCTGCAATTCCCACCTGGCAACTCTAGAGCCCGAGTGTGGACCCCAGATTGCTCCGGTGTGAACAAAGCTTGTCCGACCACCGGCCTGCTGCATCCAGATCCGTCCAACTGCACGCGCTGCGGAAAGGCAGCTCGTCGGGGCAACGTGCACGGGTGATGTGGCCGCGGCGGGGGCTCGGCGAAGGGCCGCGGCTAGTAGCCTCGACCTCGTGGCCAGATCGGGGTCGATGACCGGAACATTGGCGCGACGGGGATTCCAGTCGGCCAAACAGGCGGCTGCCCGCTTGGTGGACTGGGATCTCGCGGAGAACCACGCCGCCGTTCTGGTGGAGTTCGCGGCCGCCTCGTGTGATCCGGATCACGCATTCGAGGGCCTGGACAGGATCGCCCGGGACGACCGCACCATCCTCGCCGACCTCGCGGCAGACCCACTGTGGGCGCGGCAGGTTATCGACGTGCTGGCGTCCAGTGCCACCCTTCAGCTCCACCTGGCCGCTCACCCGGCACGACTGGAGGTGCTGAAGGTTGAGGCGAGGCGTGCCTCGGCCGCCGAGATGCGAGCCCGTCTGCTGCGATCGGTCGGGGCGGACCCCGATGAGACCGCCCCCGTGGGGCAGGTGAGCCTCAGCGACGAACTGCGCATGACCTATCGCGATGAGATCGTGCGCATCGCCGCCCGGGATCTGAGCAGCGCCGATCCGATCGGTCTGATGGACGACGTGGCCGGGGAACTCTCGGATCTGGCCGATGCGACAGTGGAAGCCGCACTGGCGATCGCCCGCGCAGAAGTGGGGCCCGACCAGGCCGCCAAGACCCGGCTCGCGATCATCGCGCTCGGCAAGTGCGGCGCGCGCGAACTCAACTATGTCTCCGATGTCGACGTGCTCTATCTGGCCGAGCCGGTGCCGGGACCCGATGGTGAGCCGCTGGTCAGCGCCGATCAGGCCGTGCAGATCGCATCCCGCCTGGCTTCCAGCCTGACCAGGATCTGCTCCGCCCACACCGCGGCCGGCACCATCTGGCAGATCGATGCCGCGCTCCGCCCGGAGGGCAAGGCAGGTCCCTTGGTGCGGACCCTCGCGAGCCACGAGGCCTACTATGCGAAATGGGCCAAGGGCTGGGAATTCCAGGCCATGCTCAAGGCCCGCCCCATGGCGGGCGATCGCGCACTGGGCCAATCCTTCGTCGACATGATCATGCCGCGGGTGTGGCGAGTCGCTGAACGCGACAACTTCGTGCAGGACTCCCAGGGCATGCGGCGGCGCGTGATCGATCACATCCCCGCCAAGGAACAGGGCCGCGAGCTCAAGCTGGGCGAAGGGGGCCTGCGCGACGTCGAATTCTCCGTCCAACTGCTGCAGCTCGTCCATGGCCGGACGGATGAACGCATTCGAGCGAGTGCGACACTGCCCGGGCTCACCGCACTCGTGGATGCCGGCTATGTCGGCCGGGCGGATGGCCGGGAGCTGGGGGAGGCCTATCGCTTCGTCCGCGTACTCGAACATCGCACCCAACTGTTCCGGCTGCGCCGCACCCACCTGCTGCCGACTGCGGAGGCTGATCTGCGGCGCATCGGTCGCAGCCTCGGTCTGTCACCGAGCGAGGTCACCGAGGGCTGGCGCAGGCGGTCGCGCCGAGTCCTGGCGCTGCATCGTCGCCTCTTCTATTCCCCGCTCCTCGAGGCGGTCGCCCGGATTCCCTCCGGAGAGGTGCGGCTCACCACCGAAGCTGCCCGGACCCGACTCCTGGCGCTCGGCTTCCTGGACCCGAAGGCGGCCCTGCAGCACATCGAGGCCATGAGCCAGGGCATGACCAGACAGGCCGAGATCCAGCGCCAGCTCCTGCCGGCGATGCTTGGGTGGTTCGCCGATGGGCCCAACCCGGATGCGGGTCTGCTGGCCTTCCGGCAGGTGTCGGAGGCGCTCGGCACCACGCCCTGGTATCTCCGGGCCCTCCGGGACGAGGGCGCCATGGCGAATTGGCTGGCCCTCATCCTGTCATCGAGTCGCTACCTGACCGATCTGCTCAAGCGCTCGCCCGAGATCCTGCAGATGCTGTCGGATCGCCGCTATCTGAGCCCTCGCCCCAAGTCCGCCCTGGTCCGGGAGATGACGCTCGTTGCGGAGCGCCTCGATGACCCGATCGACGCGATCGACGCAGTACGCGCGGTCCGCCGCAAGGAACTCTTCCGCATCGGTGTGGGCGACGTCCTCAACGTGCTCGATCTCGATCAGGTCGGCCAGGGACTGAGCGATCTTGCGGCGGCCACGATCGATGTGGCGCTGCTCGTCGCCGGTCGGCGTACCCCCACCGTCCCCCTCGGCATCGTCGCCATGGGGCGCTGGGGCGGGGAAGAACTCAACTATTCCTCCGACGCGGACGCCCAGTTCGTCGTGGCCGACGACGACCGGCAGACGATCGATCAGGCGCAGAACCTGATCAAGGAGGTGCGGGCGCTGCTCGCCCGGCCGGGTCCGGAGCCGAAGCTGGAGATCGACGCGGACCTGCGACCCGAGGGCAAGGGCGGTCCGATCGTGCGGTCGTTGGCGTCGTACGCGGGCTATTACGACCGATGGTCCGCCACCTGGGAGGCCCAGGCGCTGGTCCGGGCCAACCATGGGGCGGGCAGCGCGGAGCTCACCGGTCAGCTGCTGGAGCTCATGGATGGCCAGCGGTGGCCCGACGGCGGGCTGACCGCGACCCAATGGCGCGAGATCCGGCGCCTCAAGGCACGCATGGAGAGCGAACGGCTGCCCCGGGGTGCCGATCCGAAACGGCACCTCAAGCTGGGGCCGGGCGGTCTGTCCGATGTCGAGTGGACGATCCAGGCGCTGCAGATGGACAAGGCCCATCTGCACCCCGAACTGCGCACCGCGCGGACGCTCCCGGCCATCGCCGACGCCGAACGGCTGGGGTTGCTGAGTGCCGAGGACGCCGAGGCACTGCGCAACGCCTGGGTGATGGCCTCGCGACTCCGCAACCGCATCACCCTGGTGCGGTCGAAGCCGTCCGACACGCTCCCGCCCGATGCCCGGGAGCTGGCCGCGGTCGCGGTGCTGATGGGGTACGGCGCGGGAGAGGCATCCCACCTGGTGGCCGACTGGCAACGCGTCGCACGCCGGGCCCGCAAGGTGGTCGAGCACTTGTTCTGGGGAGATGACGGATGACCGCAGTGGAAACCGCAGGCGTGGTCCTGCCGGCCGATGAGCAGGGCCGACGCAGCAGCACAGCCCTCGGGCGCACGGTCGTCGGGGATGCGCTCAGGCCCGTCGATCCGATCGGCGCGGAGGCGGCACTCCGGGTGAACGAGTGGCGCAGCGGCTATCTGCCGCACCTTCGTCGTCTGGTGGAGGCGGGGCTGCCGGAGGAATCCGCTGCGGTGTCGATCGCGGAAGCCGGGTTGCGGTCCCTCCACGAGCGGATGCGTGTCGTGACGGCCACGGGTGTCGAGGTGCCGCTGGCCGAGGTGTTCGATCAACCCGCCGGTGAAACAGTGACGACCCGCACCATCACCGGCATCGCGTCGCCCGACACCTTCACGCTCCCCGTGGGCGGTCGTCGGCTCGAGGACGAGACTCTGTTGCTTCAGCTCGATCTGTGGGAACAACGGGGTGCGCTGGAGCCCTCGGCGGCCGAGGCGGTGCGGGAGTTGGCCCATCATCCGGAGTGGCTGCCGCTGCAGGGCCGCCGGGTGGTGGTGCTCGGCGCTGGTGCCGAGATGGGACCGTTGCAGGCGTTGCTGTCCTGGGGTGCCGAGGTGATCGCGGTCGATCTGCCGCGTCCGGACCTGTGGCGCCGTCTGGAGCGGATCGCGGAGGCGAGCGCCGGGACTCTTCATGTGCCACAGATCGGTGACCGCAGCGGCGTGGACCTGCTCCACGACCTGCCTGCGGTGGCCGAGTGGTTGGCGACGTTCGAGGGTCCGCTCGTGCTGGGGAACTATGCGTACGCCGACGGAGCCCTCAACCTGCGCCTCTCGATGGCGACCGATGCGCTGGCGCTGCGACTGATCGGGAGCCGTGAGGACGTGTCGCTGGCCTATCTCGCGACGCCGACGGACGTGTTCGGGGTGCCGGCCGACGTGGTCGAGTTCTCGGCAGCGGCCTATGACCGGGCGCGGATCAAAGGATTCCGCTCTGTGCTCAAGGCTGTCAGCGGTGGCCGGTTGCTGCAGCGGAACTATCGCCCGGGACCCGAACCGGGGGTTGTGGATGCGGTGATTCCCCAGCAGGGGCCGAACTATCTGCTGGCGAAGCGCGTCCAGCGGTGGCGGGCGACGGTGGCGCGGCGCGCCGGCGTACCCGTCTCGCTCCTCGTCGCCCCACCCACCCGCACGCGCTCGGTGACAAAGAACCGGGCGCTGGCGGCGGCCTACGCGGGCGCCCACCACTTCGGTGTCGATGTGTTCAACCCTTCCACCAGCAATGTGCTGATGGCGGGTCTGCTGGTGCACGATCTGCACACGGGGGGAGCGCCGGTGACGGAGCCCTGGCGCGAGGAAGCCCTGAAGGCGGTGCCGGGTGGGCTGTGGCGTGCGGCGTACTCACCCCGCAGTGCGCTCGGACTGGCATTCGTGCTGGGCTGGGGAGTGAGCCGGGCCTAGGAAGGACAGCCATGAAAGTTCAGGCGATCGAGCGTCTGTGTATCGCCGCGGGCCGCTGTCTCGCTGTGGCGGACGACATTTTCGAGCTCGACGAGGACGGATTCGTTGTCGACGGAATCCTCGACGTGCCACCGGGGCGCGAGGAAGCCGTCCGGCAGGCGGTCGTGCTCTGCCCCTCCCGTGCGCTGGTCGTCCTGGAGGACGAGGAATAGCCCGCAGCAGGATGGGTTTGAGGGTCAAGTTGTGGTTGAGGTTCAGGTTACTTTTTTTGTACGCCGCCAGCCGCACGTGACGCTCTGGGCCGCGCCCTGCTTGGACCTACATTGATGTGATTCGCTTGTGCGGCGTTTGAGGGATTCCTGGCACCGCATGCCTTTCTCGAGCCTTGCGGCTTAACGTCTCGACTGACTTGGCCAAAACGTGGTCACACCTTGTCCGGGATCAGCGTGGCGAAAGAGACGATTCGATGAAGCTCCTCAACGGTTTGAGAAGGGGACTGGCGGTTGCGACCGCCACCGCTGTTCTCGGCTCCACCGCGGCCGCGATCGGCACCGTCGTGTCGGGACCGGCCCGCGCCGCCGCGGCTATCGACACATCGAGTCAGGCCGCCTTCATCCGGTCCATCGCACCGCTCGCCCAGGAGGGCCAGCGCGAGTGGAACGTGCCGGCCTCCGTCGCCATGGCCCAGGCCATCCTCGAGAGCGGATGGGGCAAGTCCACGTTGACCACGCGGGGCAACGCCTTCTTCGGCATCAAGTGCTCAACCAACCTTGGGATCTATGCCACGGGCTGCATCAACATGCGCACGCGTGAGGTGTTCAACGGGACACCGACGTTCATCATCGACGGATTCCGTACTTATGACGACCCGACGGATTCGTTCCGCGACCACGGCCGGTTCCTGAACGTCAACAGCCGGTATCGCGCGGCCTTCAACTATCCCGACGATCCCAAGCGCTTCATCGCCGAAGTGCACCGGGCGGGCTATGCGACGGACCCGGCGTACACGGCGATGATCGTGCGGCTGATGGATCAGTTCGACCTCTATCGCTTCGACGTCAAGCAGTCCAAGGCCACGCCGACCCCGACGCCCAAGGCAACACCGAAGGCGACTCCGACGCCGAAGGTCACGCCGACTTCGACGCCCAAGGCAACGCCGACGCCGACGCCAACGCCGAAGGCGACTCCGACGCCGAAGGTCACGCCGACCCCGACGCCCAAGGCAACGCCGAAGGCGACCCCGACGCCGAAGGTCACGCCGACCCCGACCTCGAAGGTCACCCCGACCCCGACGCCCAAGGTCGCTCCGACGCCGAGCCCGGAAGTTACCCCGACGCCGGAGGCCACGCCGACCCCGACCCCGAAGGTCACCCCGACCCCGACGCCCAAGGTCACCCCGACGCCGACCCCGGAAGTTACCCCGACGCCGGAGGCCACGCCGACCCCGACCACGAAGGTCACCCCGACGCCGAGCCCGGAAGTTGCCCCGACGCCCAAGATCCCCATGCCAGCCCGGGCAGCGGCGAAGATGCCGGTGAAGTCTGCGACTCCGACTCCGACTCCTATGCCGGCCGAGTCCGCAACACCGACACCGATTCCGGCTCGGGTGGTGGCAGACGTGCATCGGGTGGCATCGACTCCGAGCCCGACGCCGACCAAGGTCCATCCGTCGCCAACGCCACGTGCGGCCAGCCCGACAGGCTCGGTTACGACAGCGCGCGCCGCTACGCCGGAGCCGACCGTTGAAGCGGACACCCTCGAGGCACCCGCCTCCTCGCTGCCGACTGCAGCACCGGTCCCCGGCCCCACGATCGTCCCCAGCCCCACGATCGACCCCAGCCCCATGATCGATGAGGCAACCCCGATGGTCGGCGACTCCGTCACCCCGGATCCGAGCATGGCGCCCGAGCCCACGGCTGCGGAAAGCCCCGCGGCCACGGTTGTTCCGGATGAGCCCGCGCCCTTCGACCCGACGACGGTTCGGTCGGAACAGGAGCAGGATCCGGCCAAGGCCGGTGCCCAGTTCCCCGACGGGGTGCAGGTGCCCGTGACCAGAACCGGTGTCAAGGAGAGCCGCGGCGGCCTTGCCCGGACCGGATGCTGAGGCCGGTCGGCCGAGTCCGGGCCGCTCGGTCGCGTCCTGTGGCTCAGATCCAGCCGAGGCCCTCCGCGATCAGCACGAGGCCGAAGAGCGCGAAGAGGATCGCGGCGCCGTACTTGATCACGCGCTCCGGAAGCTTCTTGCCGAGCACGGCGCCGACGATGATGGCGACGGCATCGGCGAGCACCATCCCGACGGTGCTGCCGATCCAGGTCCCGACCCAGTTCTCCTGAGTCGCCAGGGTCACCGTGGCCAGCATGGTCTTGTCCCCGAGCTCAGCCAGGAAGAAGGCGAGGCCGACGGCGATGATCGCGCGTCCTTTGCTGCGCCTGGCCTTCTCTGCCTCGGCGTCGGTGAGCTCATCACCGCGGAGAGTCCAGGCTGCGAAGCCGAGGAAGGCCAGTCCGGCGATGATGGCGATCCAGTGCTGCTGGGCGGCGAACAAGTCGCCGATGAAGAAGCCGATGCCCACCGACGCCAGGTGCACCAGTGCTGTTGCGACGGTGATGCCGATCAGCACGTCGCGGGCGCGATAGCGGCTGGCGAAGGTCATCGCCATCAGTTGACTCTTGTCACCCAGCTCGGCGACGAAGATGACGCCCGTGCTGAGCAGCAGGGCGTACCAGAATCCGTCCATTGTCCCTCTCCCCACCTGAACCGAGGGAGCCACGGGGGACGCACTTCGGCCAGGCATTCTTGCGTGGCCGAAAGTCTCGTCCGCCCTGGGTGAGTGCCTGCCGCGCGCCGGGCCCGGAGGCCAGTGTGTCGACGGGGCTGTTGGGGACTACTCCCTTTCGCGCGCTCAACCTAGCAGCCGCGTGCCGACGTTGTCAGCCCTCAGGGCTGTGCGCGATAGAGGGTGGCAGTCAATGCAGCGAGCTCATCGAGAGTGATCTGGGCCGAGACGGTCTCAACCTCGATGAACCCGCGATCCATCGGTGCGATGCACTGCCGTGCCCACCCGTGTCTTTCGCTGCACAGCACGCCCTCGTCGAATTGCGTGACGGTGCCATAGGAGATCGGGTCGGAGTCGTTGCTGAACTGGGCGGTGGCGAAGAGCTCGACCCCGTCTCGGACAAACGTGGCTGTTGCGACGGCGCCATAGGTGTTCGGAGGGTGGCGACTCGTGCGGATCCGATCCCATCCCTCCAGGTCGACATCCATGGTCGCCGTGTTCACGCTCGCGCGGTCCGGTCGTTCAAAGCCCGGATTCCATTTGGCCCGGGCCGCCGCCACCCAATCGTCCCTCGCCGCCTGCCGGTGCCGCCCATAGGACGAACCGCCCGCGACCAGGATGAACACCACCGCGAGCAACAGCACCAGCGGCCTGGCTGCCGTGCGGAGGCGCATGCCCGGGGTTTCCTCCTCGGCCGCTGTGGGCAGGGGCTCTTTCGAGACCGGCTTCGGGTCCTGGGGCGGGCGCTGGGCGAGGCGACGCAAATCGGCGCGGCGGCGCTCGTGGAGGTCGGCGCCCTCCGCAGGTGCGGGACTCGCCGGTGAGGCGGGTCGGAGACGGTCGCCATAAACCGTCCACGTCTGCGGTTCGGGAGGAAGGTCGATGGACGGAAGCTCCCCGTACACCGGCCAGTTCTCCTCGTTCCGATCGGTCACGGCGCCAGCCTAGGTTGATCCGGGGGCAGACTGGGACCGTCGTCCCGTCGCTTCGAGCAGCTCCGAGGAGAGTCCCAATGCCCGAACCCCAGCCCGCCCAGGTGCCACAGGACAGCCCCACCCCCGCAGCCCCGCGTTCACCGTGGGTCGACGGAACCTTGGCGGCGCTGGTCGGCGTCGGCTATGGCCTGGCGCTGTACAACTCGCCGATGACGTGGCTGCTGGCCGTGATCCTCCTCATCGCAGCGGCCTTGTTCTATGCGTTCCTCACCTTTCGCTTCGTCCGCATCGGTCACACCCGGCCCGATCCGTCGGCCCAGCGTTCGCACGGCGTACGCCTGATCGCCCTGTTCGCCATTGCCTACGTGCTCACCCGCCTCGAACCACCCGCCGACTGGCGGCTGCTCTATGCGGTCGGAGGCGGTGCGCTGATCGGTCTCGGCGGTTTCCTGGTCCTGCGTCTGGAGGAGCGGGGCCGGGCTCGGGCGGCGGAGGGTGCCGCCTCCGCCGGCGAGTCGGATGACAGGATCGAGCCATGATCGCAATCACTGTGAAGTTCGTGGTGCAGGACGAGCACGTCGAGGAGTGGCCCAACCTTGTGGCCGAGTTCACCGAGGCAACCAGGGCCGAGGAGGGCAACCTCTGGTTCGACTGGTCGCGCAGCCTGGACGATCCGAACACGTTCGTGCTGATCGAGGCGTTCACCGATGACGGTGCCGGTCCGCACGTGAACTCGGAGCATTTCGCCAAGGCGATGGGTGAGTTGGGGCGCTATCTGGTTGAACGGCCCAAGATCGTGTCCGTCCAGGCACCGGGCGACGGTTGGTCGGAGTTGGGCGAGATCAAGATGTGAGTGGCTCAACCCTCCGGTATTTAATACAATGATTCCGTGTTTAAATTTCAGGCGAACGGTCGGTTGGTTCTGCTGCTGCCCTGCGGCATCGCTCTGCTGCTGGGGCTCGATGCCGGCCTGCTCCTGCTGGGGCTGCCCGCCCCGCTGACACTGGAGCGGTTGCCCGATGTGCACGGGATGCTCATGACGATCGGCTTCGTGGGCGCGTTGATTGCCTTGGAACGAGCCGTCGCGCGGGGTGGAGGATGGGCGTACGCCGGCCCGCTCGGCATGGCGCTCGGTGCCCTCCTCACCCTCTCGCCGGCCCCGGTGTGGGTCGGCGGGGTCGTCATGCTGGCCGGGACGTGCGTACTCCTCCTCACCTATCGACCGCTCTGGCAACGCAACCACGACCCGGCGGTGGCGATCCAGGTGCTGGGCGCATTTCTCGCTGTCGGGGCCTGCGCGCTGTGGGCGCGCGGGGTGGCCATGCCGATGGTCGTGCCGTGGCTGACCGGCTTCTTCGTGCTCACGATCGCGGGGGAGCGGGTGGAGCTGGCGCGCGTCGGGCAGCTGTTCGATGCCGTGGCGGTGCGGGAACGGCGGGAGAACCAGGCCTTGGTGTTGTCGATGCTGCTCGTTCTGGTCATCGCGCTCGCGACCATCTGGCCGCAGTGGGGGCTGCCCGCGTTCGGGGTCACGTTGCTGCTGGTGGCCGGGGTCTTCGCCTGGCGGGATGTGGCGCGGCGGACGATTCGGTCGACCGGATTGCCGCGATTCAGTGCGGCGGGGCTGTTGGCGGCGTACGCCTGGCTGGTCGTCGCCGGCCTGCTGTGGCTCCGGCCGCAACTGGAGGGGTACCGCTATGACGCGGTGCTCCACGCGACCTTCCTCGGGTTCGTGATGTCGATGGTGCTCGCCCACGCCCCCGTGATTCTTCCAGCGGTCATCAGACGTCCACTGCCCTATGGGCCGGCGTTCTGGGTCGTGCTGGTCCTGCTGCACGGATCGCTCCTGCTGCGGGTCGTTGCCGACCTGCTGGGGATCGACTCCGCGCGAGAGGTCGGGGGAGCGCTCAACGTCGTCGCACTCCTGGCGTTGGTGGCGACGGCGGTGGTGAGCGTCCTCACCGCCCGGTCTCCGGGCGCCGACACACCTGAGCCCAGCGCAACGGTCGGGGCCGGGCCGGTGGGGAGGGTCTCGCCATGAACCTCGCGATCTCCACTCGCCCCCAGGCGCCGGAGCGGAAACCCACCGGTCGGCGTCGCACGATGCTGCTCCGCTCCCTGCCCATGCTCGCCTGGCTCATCGCGGACCTCGTGCTCGTCGTCACCCACCCGTTCGTCGCCGAGGCCACCTGGTTGATGGTGCATCTGCTGCTGCTCGGCGCGGTGTCGAACGCGATCGTCGTGTGGTCCACCTATTTCTCCGACGCCGTCCTGCGGGTGCCGGGCGGTCATCCCCGGCGGGACCGCATCGTGCTCGCGGCTCTCAACCTCGGCGCCCTCGGTGTCGTCATCGGTCTGCTGCTCCATCCCGCTCGTGGTGGCTCCGGATCGCCCTGGATCCTGATCGCCGGGGCAACGGTCTTCGGCGCCGCGGCCGTCACCCATGTCGCGGGACTCCTGCACCAGCTCCGCGTCGGGCTGGGCGGACAGTTCGCCATCGCCGTCCGGTTCTATGTGGCCGCCGCGCTCAGCCTGCCGGTGGGCGCCTGGCTCGGCGTACGCCTGGCGGGAGCCACCACCGACCACGCCCGGCTGCTGCTCGCGCACCTGGGGGCCAACGTCCTCGGCTGGGTCGGACTCACCATCGCAGGCACGCTCATCACTCTGTGGCCGACCATGCTGCGTACGCGCGCCGACGACGGTGCGGTCTCCAGCGGCCGACGCGGCTGGTGGATGCTCGTCATCGCGGTCGCACTGGTCATGGCCGGTGGGCTGGCCGGGCTGCGGTGGGTGGCGGTGTTGGGACTGTTGGCGTACATCCTCGGTCTCGCACTCATCGCCGGCCCTCTGCTCCGCGTCGGTCTGGCCAAGCGACCCGACTCGTTCGGACCCTGGTCGGTGCTGGCCGGATTCCTGTGGTGGATCGGCTGTCTCGTCGCAGCGGCGCTCCAGTTGGCGATGGCGCCGGACCTGGTCGCGGGGGTGGCGGGCGTACGGGGGCTCGTCGGGCCCTTCGCAGTCGGGTTCGTGGCGCAGATCCTGGTCGGCGCGCTGACCTATCTGTTGCCGGTGATCGTGGGGGGTGGCCCTTCGGTGGTACGCCTGTCGGTCGCCTTCGCCGAGCGGGCGGCGGGGCCGCGGCTGTTGCTGCTCAACCTCAGCGCGATTCTCTATCTCCTGCCGCTGCCCAGTCTCGTCAGGATCACCCTGAGTCTGGCTGCCGTCGGGGCGCTCGTGTGGACGTTCGGCGTTCTTCTGGGCACCGTCATCACCGGCCTTCGTGCGGTGCGCTCGGTG
Source organism: Propionibacterium sp. (assembly GCA_012839035.1). Classification (GTDB taxonomy): domain Bacteria; phylum Actinomycetota; class Actinomycetes; order Propionibacteriales; family Propionibacteriaceae; genus Enemella. The sequence continues at coordinate 46,848 of DUOB01000076.1, read as the reverse complement.
AAGCAGTCGACGCCCACGCGCACACGTGCCGAGACTGCCCCGGGCCCGGCGGTCGGGCGCAGGCGGCGTAGCGGGGAAGCGGCCGCGGTGGTGGGGGTCGTCGCGCTGCTCGTGGTCGCCGCGGCCATGGTGGATCCGGTTGCAGTCGTCGGCCGTTATGTCGCACCCGCGCCGGCTGTTGATGCCGTCGGTCCTGGCGGCGCAGCGGCCGGGGCAGCCGACGTGACTCCGACGGGCAACACCACGACCGTGCAGGTCGAGGCCATCGGCATGAAGTTCATCCCCGCCGTCATCGACGTGCCCGTCGGCGACCGGCTGGTGGTCGAACTCACCAACACCGATCCGGGGCAGGTCCACGACCTCGTCTTCGCCAACGGGGTGAGCAGTGGACGGCTCGCTCCCGGCGCGAGCGCCACGGTCGACGTCGGCATCATCGGTGCCACCCTCGACGGCTGGTGCTCGATCGCCGGTCACCGCCAGATGGGGATGACGATGGTCGTCAACGCGATCGGTGGCGACCCCGCACACATCGGGCATGCTGCGCCGTCCGATGCTCCCGATGTCGTGTCCGATCCCCATGCGGAACCGGGGCCCGGCTTCCGGGTGCGCGACCCCGTTCTGGCCCCTGCCGCCACGGGCACCGTCCACGAGCACACGTTCACGGTGCAGGAGAAGGTGACCGAAGTCGCGCCCGGCGTACGGCAAACGCTGTGGACCTTCAACGGCACCGCGCCCGGAACGACCCTGCGGGGCAAGGTCGGCGACGTTTTCGAGATCACGTTCGTCAACGACGGCACGATCGGGCACGGCATCGACTTCCACGCCGGAGCGCTCGCACCGGACCGGCCGATGCAGGTGATCGCGCCGGGGGAGAGTCTGACCTATCGCTTCACCGCGACGCGCGCGGGCATCTGGATGTATCACTGCTCCGCCCACCCCATGTCTCTCCACATCGCCAACGGCATGTTCGGCACGGTCATCATCGATCCGCCCGATCTGCCGCAGGTCGATCGGGAGTTCGTGCTGGTGCAGAGTGAGCAGTACTGGGGTCCGCAGGAGGCCGCCGGCAGCATGGACAAGATCGCCGCGCGTACGCCGGATGCGGTGGTCTTCAATGGCTATCCGGGACAGTACGCGCGGGTCCCGCTGGAGGCGCGGACCGGTGAGCGGGTGCGGATCTGGCTGTTGAATGCCGGACCGAACGAATCGCTGGCCTTCCACGTGGTTGGCGGGCAGTTCGACTCGGTCTGGCGGGAAGGGGCCTGGGAGCTGCGCTGCGGTGAACCGGGCGATGCCGCTGCGGGGGACTGCACGGACACCGGCCCGGGTGGCAGCCAGACGTTGGGGCTGTTGGCCAGCCAGGGCGGCTTCGTGGAGTTGGAAATGCCGGAGGCGGGCCACTATTCGCTGGTGAATCATCAGATGTCACTGGCCGAACGCGGGGCGGTGGGCACCATCCGTGTCGTCGATTGAGCGGAGCCGACTAGGATCGGGGCTGTCACGTGGCGTGCGGAGCCGGAAGTTCCGTGCGTCCTTGCAGCAACAGGGAGTGAGTCATGGTCGACAGCCAACCCATCGAGTCCATCGCAGCAGCCGCCGAGCAGTTCACGGAGGAAGCCGCCGCCACGATTGAGCGCATCCGTCAGGTGAACGAAGAGATGATCGCGTCGGCTTCGGCCTCCGGCCATCGCGTGCTCGACACCTATGAGCAGACACTGCGGACCATGCTGGAGTTCCAGCTGTCGCTCGCCGAGTCCACGCAGATCCAGTGGGTGAACACCATGGCCCGGGCGCAGGCGCAGTTCATGCTTGAGGTGAGCGACTTCTATACCAAGGCCGCGAGAGACCTGCTCGGCTGAGGTGACCTCGCTGCACGGCCCCTGGGCCCTGCCGTCTCAGACAGAAGACTGACAACGATGCCCCGGTGCGAAACTGCACCGGGGCATCGTTGTGACTTCGGGTGGCCTAGGACCTGTCGATGATCAGCTGCGATCCGACTCGGGAACCAGGGTCATCACCGTGCCCACCACAGCGCCACCGCCCTTCAGGATCGCGTCGATCGATGACGACACCTGCTGGGGATCGTGCCGGTGGAACGGCACCGCCAGCACCGCGCCGTCCGTGTTGCGTGCAATGACCGCGCCGTCGGTGAAGTCCTTGATCCCCGGGGTGTCGATGAGGACCAAGCTGTAGTGCCCGCGGAGCTCCTCGATGGCTCGGCTGAAGGCTTCCGAGCCGAGCAGCTCGCTCGGATACTCGCTGGGCTGGCCAGCGCTGATCACATCGATGCGGTCGAGGATTCCGGTCTGAATGACCTCGCCTGCGCTCTTGCCGGCGATCAACTGGTCAGCCAGGCCGCGCTCCTTGTCCAGGCCAAGGCTGGTTGTCAGGCTGCGGTGGCGGAGGTCGCCGTCGACGATCAGGACCTTGAAGCCCGCCTGCTGAAAGGCGCGGGCGAGACCCAGGGTGAGCGCTGACTTGCCGCTGTCATCCTCGGAGCTCACGATCGTCAGCAGACGCCCCCGAAGATCGGGCAGGAGCTGAATGAGGTTGGTGCGGATGGCCTTGACGCTCTCCGCGAGAGTCTCGTTGGCGGTGACACCCGAGAGGTTGCGCTTGCCCCCAGTGCGCACCCAAGGGGTCGAACCTAGGTAGGGCAGGGCGGTGAGGGACTGGAGCAAACCTCCGTCACGGATGCGGGCATCGGTGCGTTCAAGGACTGACAGCACGAGCACACCGACACCGAGGCCGGCGAGCAGACCCAGGGCGATGAGCGCGGGGACGGTCGGGGCGATCGGCTTCGGGGGCGTGAGCGCGGGGTCCACGAGACGCGCGGTGGTGATAGCCGCTGCATCTTGTGTCTCGGTGTTCAGGCGCTCGGCATAGTCGCTGAACTCAAGAGCCGTGGTGTTCGCGATCTCTCGAGCCATCGCCGGTGAACGGTCGCGGGCCGAGATCTCGATCAGCACCGTCTGGGGCAGTGCTCGCGCGTCAATGCGGTCCAGAAGCCGGTTGGGCGTCATGGGAAGATCCAGGGTGTTGATCACCCTCTCTGCAACCACGTCCGAGGTTGCCAGGCTGGCCAGGGTGAGGGTCTTCTGTTGCGCGTCCTGGGTCTCGACCAAGGCCGAGCGCTGCTGCAGTGCGGTGCCGTCTTCGAGCGGCCTGGTCACGGAGGTGACATAGACAGTGGCAGTCGCCTCATATGTCGGCGGCACGATGACGGCCACGATGGCCGCAAGCGCCGCGCCGAGGATGCCGGCGGAGACGAGGGTAATGAGTCTGCGCATCGCGCGACCGTTCTTGAAGAATTTGGACGTTCTCATGTGCAATAAGCCTTTTCACCGTGCCTGGGCCTGAATGGCCTCTTGGAATGCTCGTTCGTAGGCGCTGCAGACCCGCTCCCACGTATAACTTTCTGCCTGTCTTCGCAATGCGCTCGCGCGCAGCTGCTCCTGGAGTTCGGCATCCTCGAGGACCTCGCGCAGTTGGGCGTTGATCGCGGCAGGCTCAGGCTCGACGAATCGTCCCTCAGAGCCCAGAACTTCCCGGTTGAACAATGTGTCGCGTGCCACGGTGGGTGCGCCACAGGCCATGGCCTGGACCAGGGCGGGATTGGTGCCGCCGACGCTGTGTCCGTGGAAATAGACCCCGGCGTGTTGCCAGAGGGCGAACAAGAGGTCGTCATCGTGGATGTGGCCATACCACTTGATCCGGGGATGAGTCTCGTCCAAGTGCCGTGCGCGTTCGTCGAGTTCACCGCCATAGCCCGTTGAGCCGACCAAGACCACATCCCAGTCATTGCTCAGGTCCTCCGCGGCCTGGAAGAATTCCTCGACCGAGTTCTCGGGGACGAAACGGGCCACGATGAGTGCATATTTCCCGGCCTCCAGTCCTTCTGGCACGGGGAGCTCGCGCGGACGGTCGCCGCCATAGGCGATCGTGGGTCCCGTGCGGCCGAACTCGTTCGACCAGCGGTCACCGATCACGACGCTGTCCACCACGATCGAGGTTGCATGTTTTGCGGTCATGCGAGCGCCGGTGAGGAAGGCGGTTCTGGCGGCTCGTCCCCACTTCTCCCTCTCCCACTCGATCCCATCGACGTTGACCACGGTCGGGATGCCCCGACGCTTGAGCAGGGGGAGGAAGAAGCCGTTGGCCACGTTCATCACAAAGGCCACGTCCGGTCGGCGCCGGGCTGCGTCAACGGTGGAAGTGAGACCGAAACTCAACGTGCTGAGCGACTTGGTGTCCAAACCCGCTGTGTGGAGAGACCTGACTCGTGGATCTCGCTCCGGGTCGTCGTGCCGGATGGCATCCGGGCGGCCATAAACGGTTACGTCCCAGCCGCGGTCGGCCAGAAAAGGGGCCAGCTGCCGGACCAAGGTCTCGAAACCGCCGTAATAGCTCGGGTAACCACGCGACCCGACCATGGCGATCGAGGGCCTGGCAATCGGAAAGCTCCCCTGGGTTGGCTCGCCTTCATGCAGCATGGTGTCTCCGATTCCGCCGCGGGTATTGATCAAGGACCTCCCCAAGTATTGGGTGAACCACCGTTTGCGTCCACTTCTGTGCCGACTCAGCGGGTCACGATTCGTGCCTTGGTTCGAGCCCCGCGGGGACTGCCCACGGTAGCTTCGACGCCGACCAGGGTGGGCTCGGACAGTGGGCTAGAGTCCGGGCGGTGAGAGTATTGCTGACCCATCCGTCCGCGGATCTCTATGGCAGCGACCGCATGGCAGCAGAAGCCGTCATCGCTCTGCGGGAGGCTGGCCACGAAGTCTCGGTCGCGCTCCCAGCATCCGGACCGTTGGTCGACCTTCTGCACACGTCCGGTGCCCAAGTTCACGTCGCAGACATTCCTGTGCTGCGCAAGACCGATATGCGCCCGGTCGGTCTCGTGCGCCTCGCCGGCCGGCTCCTGCGCTCGATCGGCACGATGCGGCAGATCATGGCTGCGGCCCAACCAGATGTGCTCTATGTCAACACCATCGCGCAGCCATGGTGGACCGTGCTCGGACGGCTGGCGCGGGTCCCCGTCCTGACCCATGTGCGGGAGAACGAGTCACAGCTTCCGCGTGTGGTCCGGATCGGATTGTTGTCGCCGCTGCTGCTGGCGACGTCGGTGGTCTCCAACTCGAAGGCCACCATGGGCGAGATCGCGCGTACGCTGCCCGTGCTGGACAAGAAGCGTTTGAGTGTCATCTACAACGGCAAGGACTGGACCCCTTATGGGGTGGACAGGGTCTTGGAACCCCGCACGCATGAAGGTTTCTCCCTCGTGGTCGTCGGGCGGCTGAGTCCCCGAAAGGGTCAGGATGTTGTTCTGCAGGCCTTGGGTGAGCTAACCAGGCTCGGCAAGGACGTCCGTGTCAACCTGGTGGGCGACGTGTTCCCGGGCTATGAGTGGTTCGAGGCAGATCTGCGTGAGATGGCCAATGATCTCGGAGTGTCGGATCGCGTCACCTTCTCGGGATTCGCCAAGGACATTCGGCCTCATCTCGCGGCGGCCGACATGGCTGTCGTGCCGTCGAGGATCGAACCCTTCGGGACCGTTGCGGCAGAGTCCATGGCCGCTGGGGTTCTCACCGTGGTGGCCGAGGTGCAGGGCCTCACCGAGATCGTGACTCATCAGGAAACAGGCCTGACTTTTCCCAGCGAGGACGCGGCCACCCTGGTCCTGCGCTGTCTCTGGGCCATGGAGAATCCGGAGGCGGCACACCGCCTCGCGGCATCGGGGCGGGCTTCCGTAGTGTCGAGGTTTACAGTGGGGCAATATCGAGCTGCGATCGTGGAAGCGGTCCAAAGTCTCTCGTGAGGGGATAATTGTGGAGGTTGAAGAGGGAGTGGAGCGGAATTACCGCCCGCTGTCCGTCTGCCTGGTGACCTATAACTCCGGGGCGCTGATGCTGGACTGTCTGCGGCCCTTTCGAGATCGGGACGAGTCCATCAGAGTGCGGGTCTGGGACAACGGGTCGACCGACGGCACCACCCCCGAAACGCTGAAGAAGCTGAAAGCGGCCAGACTGATCGATGACCTCGTGCTCAGCCCTGACGATCCCGGTTGGGCGCCCGGCACCAATCAGCTCATCAAGCGGGCGGGAGATGACGACATTCTCTTCCTCAATCCCGATGCCCGTGTCCAGATCCGTGACGTTCGGTTGCTTCAGGACGCCGTGCTGGCAGATCCCACCATCGGAATCGCGTCACCGGTGGTGGCCGGCGAGGACGACATCGAGGTCATGTCCGCAGGCTTGCAGCCGCGGTTGTGGCCTCTTTTCACTCACTATTCGGGCCTGAGCAAGGCTTTCCCGAAGGTCCGGTTCCTGCGTGGCCGGCATTTGTTCCTCAAGGATCATTCGGATGAGGACAACGATGTGGAATGGTCGTCGGGTGCCGTCCTGTTCGTGCCACGAAGCACCATCGACCGAGTGGGACTCCTCTCGACGCGGTGGTTCATGTATGGCGAGGACATCGAATATTGTCAGCGCGTTCTGGATGCAGGCCTGCGGGTCCGCATCGTGTCGGCAGCCAAGGCTTATCATGCGGTGGGAGGTTCCGAGGCTGGAGCCGAGGACGATCTCGACTTGACCGATATCCCGGTCGAGGATGATGCCGTGTATGCGGTGCCGGGGGAGGGGATCGCGCCACCGGCGGATCTCACCGGCATGTGGGGTCGCCACACATATGCCTACTATGTCCATCAGTTCCGACCTAATCCCGTTACGCGTTTTGCTTGGCGGGTGGTCTTCTCCGGCGGCTTGGCCTCGCGGGCTTTGGTGAGGCGGATTCGTTCCCCCAAGGATCCGATGGCCAAGAAGCTGCTTGATAATGCCCTAGCAGTGTGGTGAGGCCGGGTCGGCGCGGCATTCAAGCACTGGAGAAGCCGTTCCAATACCGCGATTTGGTCACCGGCGGTGCCGGCCAACGCCGCGCAGCCCGGAAGATCCGCCCAGTCCACTATCTGGCTTTCGTCTTCGTGACGGCGGCCTTGGCGGCGGCGCAATTCTATTTCCTGCCCAGGAACCTCGGGCCGTTGGAATTCGCCGGCGTCGTGCTTGGCCTGTCCGTGATCCAAGGCGCCCTGCAGTTCGGGGATCTGGGCTCCTACAACGCATCACTGCGGGCAGCGCTTCCCGCGCAGGATCGCGTTGAACTGCGGGAATCCGCTGTCTTCCTGAGCAGCGTGGTGTGCCTGATCGGGGTTGTCTTAGGCGTGCTGGTGGGCCTGACCAGCAACCCGATGGGCTGGATCCTTGCCGCCGGCTGCGCAACTGCCTTCCTGCTGGCACCGAACAAGGCGCATTCCTCCGGCGCGATCCAGCTGGGCGAGGAGCGCATCGCAACCAAGCACAATCTGGTGTGGCAGAACGCGCCCAAGCTCGGCAGCATTGTCGGCAGCTTCGGTGGCAGTGCCGTTGCCTCCATGGCCGGTGCACTCGTCAGCGCGGCCTTTTCTTATCGGCTGGAGCTGCCGCGCTTCGTCTCGTGGCGGGTGCTGCGCACTCACGCCAAGGTCATCATTCCGGGATTCGTCCTGTCGCTGAGCGCCTTCCTCATGGCCTGGACGGATACCTATGCGTTGTCGACGGTCGCGGGGTTGGAGGATGCGGGACAATATCAAGCGGTGGTACGCCCGCTGACCGGCATCACGTATCTCTATCTGCCGATCGTCTCGCTGATCCAAGCTGCCCACAACGCTGGCTTGAAGCGTCGCGAACGGCGACTGATGGTCGTTGCAGTGGCGCTCGGGTTCCTCGGCGCCGGGGCGATCTCCGGTGGCATGTGGCTGTTCGGTCCCACCATCTGGCCAGAATTCGAGTTCGCGTTGCCGGTCATCCTGGCTTGCGGGTTCTCCGCATCGCTCTTCGCCCTCTGCACTGTCGTGGGAGGGCAGCTGACCCTGCGTGGAAAGCAGGGTCTTGCAGCCGGCACTACTGTTCTGGGGGCGCTCGTGCTGCTGGGGCTATCGTTGGTGCTCATTCCCCGGTTCGGCGCGTTCGGTGCGGGCCTGGCGTCGGCTTCTTCATGGCTGTTCGTCACCATTTGCCACAGCGCCATTCTGGCGGTCGTCGTGCTTCGACAGCGAGCTGAGAAGAAGGAAGCAGATGAGTCTCATTGAGAAGGTCGTGCGAGCAGCCGGCCGTGACTACACACCTGACCCGACGTTGCCGCGAGCTTTCATCCTGGGCGAGTACGCCCGGCGGAGCGCTCAATTGGCCAGGGGGGCCCTCACCTGGCGCTCGATCAGCTTCAGAGGCGCGTCCGTGCAGGTGCGCTTTCCCTCAGGGCTCAGGATGGGGCGCTTGGCCGCCATCGGCGAGGGCAGCATCGTGGATGCCAGCGGAACCCGCGGTGTCGTCCTGGGACGCGGTGCCAAACTCGGACGACGGGTGATCGTGACGACAACGAGTCAGTTGAGCAAGCGCGGGGTTGGCCTGCAACTTGGCGACTTCACCGGCATCGGTGACTATGCTCACATCGGGTGCAGCGGTGGCGTGACATTCGGGGACAACGTGATCGTGGGCCCATATCTCACGTGCCACTCCCAGGAGCACGTTACTCGTGATACAGAAGAACTGATTCGGCTCCAGGGCACAGAGGAGTCGGAGATCGTGGTCGGTGACAACGTCTGGATCGGCGCCCGTGTGACGCTGTTGGCCGGATCCCACGTGGGAAACGGATCGATAATTGCTGCTGGGAGCGTTGTTCGGGGAGACTTTCCGCCAATGTCGGTTATTGGCGGCATTCCAGCCCGGTTGATCAAGTCAAGGAAAGCTGTTTCGTGAAAAAGTGGATCAGGGGCCACCGTGTCGCGGTGACGTGGGGACTGTTCGGGCTCTCGCTTGCGGTGCTCGCGCTTGCACTCGTGTTGCACGCAGTGGTCCCCAATACCCGACCTCAGCCCTCGGTGGCCGTCACCCCGGGGCGTTTGACGGTCACGATAGAACCCACCGCGACCCTCCGCATCACCTATTTGGGTGACTCGCTGACAGCGGGTCTCCATGCCGTGGAGGAAACCGACTCGTTTCGTTCCCGCACCACCGAGGCCTTGGCCAGTGGTGGACCGGTCGAGGAGCAGGCGACGAAGATCGTCGGCGGAACCGTGCGCCAGACGCTGGAAGGCAATCCCGACTTGCCGAACGATCAAGACATTTATGTCGTGCAGCTGGGCACCAACGACTTCAATGACGGGGACTACAGGGCGTTCCAGCGGGACTATGGCGAGCTGCTGGATCGTGTCCGTGCGGCGTCCCCGGATGCGGCCTTGGTGTGTCTTGGCACGTGGCGTCCGGCCGAGCAGGCCAGCAGGTGGGACTTGGTCATCCGCGGCGCGTGCGAGGCGCACAACGGCCGTTATGACAGGATGAGCGACTTGGCCGCGGATGACACCATGGTGGGGCCTGCCGGCCGTGACACCTTCAGCGGACCTTCCGACGACTTCCATCCCAACAACGCTGGGCATCGGGCGATTTCCGACAGGCTGATGGCCATGGTCGAAGTGGAGAGAATCGGATGAACCAACGCGTCACCATGGTCCAGCCGGCTGAGCGGAAGCCTCTCGATGGCAACGGCGCCAGCCGGCGCGAACGTGTCGCACTCGGCTGGTACTTCTCTGCGGCGGTCATTGCTGCCGCCCTGCTGGTGGGCGAGTTCGCAGGACCCATGGTCGCATCCATGTTCGCTGTGTTCTGTGCTGCGATCGTCATCGCTTGGGTGTGGCGGGTGCCGCAGAAGCATCTTCCGCCCGGTGCTGTGTGGTTGATCCTCCTGTTCGTGGTGGGCAGTGTGTCTGCGGTCCTGACGCTTGCGACCGGCGCAGGTGGGGGCATCGCGTTGCGAGATCTGCAACGAGATCTGCTGATCCTGGGGTCTCATCTGCTGCTGTTGATCGTGGGTTACTACTTCAGCACCCACTGGGAGATTTCCCGCATTCTGCTGGGGATGCTGGTGCTCGTCGGCGGTGTCGTGTCGGCGGTCCAGATTTGGGAGTTCTTCCTCGCGGTTTCGCGGGGGGTGCAGGATCTGCATGTGTTGAGGCTGGAGGCTGGCCGCGGGTCAGTCGCCCAGGTGGCGGCGGTCGTCGCGGTTTATCTGATCACACGGGGCATGGGGCAGAGCCGTCTCAAGATCGTGTTGTGGGCCGTCGCCGCGGTTTGTCTGGTTTCCATCACGTTGACGCTGTCCCGGGTCCAGCTTGCCAGTCTGCTGATCTTTGTGATCGCCTTCTCCGCCACCCGCCTGGATGCGAAACGCGGACGCAACCTCATTCCGTCCTTCGGTCGTGCCGTCGTGGTGGGCTTGGCAGGCATCTGTGTTCTGGCAGCAGCGATCTATTCGATCCAGTTCTTTTCTCGCGAGGCCTATGTCTTCGTTTATGAGGGTTTCGTAGAGAAGACAATGAATTCCTGGACCGAGCTCTTCTCCACATCACAGCAGTCGGTTGCCGATATCAACGCGACTTATCGCGCGTTCGAGGCGGAGAAGGGCATGGAGGTCTTTGTCCATGGCAATGGGCTTACCCAATGGATCGGTCATGGGTGGGGCACGGCAGTGGACCTCGGCCTGGACACGGCGTCCACCCGCGATGACTTCGTGCGTGACCAAGCGGCCTTCCTGCACAACGGGTATGTGAACTATCTCGTAAAGACCGGTGTGATCGGGTGCGGACTGTATGTGGCGTTCCTCCTGCACATCGGTGCTCGCGCTGTGTGGGGAAGCCGCCGGGAGGAGAACCCGGAGCTGGGATTGGCACGTCGTCAGGCTCTGCTGGGTGCTTCTGCGTCGCTGGCTCTCGGCACGATGACAGCGGGCGGGTTCGGATTCCCCATGGGGTTCCCGGCGCTGGCTCTGCTGATCGGCATCTGCTCGGGACTGTTGCCCGTGGGCAAACTCCGTCGCCTGCAATCCAATCGTGGAAGGCCCGGTGACCTGAGGCCGGCCAGCCTGAATTGAAATGGAGATGGTAAGCATGCAAATCAGCCGTCGCGCACTCGCAGGTGGACTCACTGCGGGCGCACTGATCGGGCTCAGTGCTTGCACCAGGGGGGATGCGGACCCCTTGCCACCTCCGGCACCTCCCACCATCGTCGATGACCTTCGGGGCATGGTCGTCAATGTCAAGGATTTCGGTGTGACGGGAGGGGACCAGGACGAATCGTCCAAATTCCAGGAGGCGATCGACTACGCCTATCAGCAGGGCTTGACGCTGTTCATTCCACAAGGTCGCTACACAGCTGACGGACTTGTCCTCCGCAATGGATCACGGCTGCTCGGCACCGGTCCCGAACAATCGGTGATCCATGCCGTTCCGGGATCGGAGAATTCCGCAGTGCTCAGGCTGGACCAAGGACCCCTGCAGCATGTGATCATCGAACACCTCGGCTTGGAAGGCGCGGGCAACCCGGGGCAGCACGGGTTCCGCGCCCGAGCCGAACGTGGAAACCAAGAGACATCGGGCATGTGGCATTCGAGTTTCTCCCACATGCGCATCTTCAATTTCGACGGTGCACAGTTGTGGTTGGAAGGTGGCGGGGAAGACGCTCGCGATCCGATCCAATTCCTGGTCTTCAACAACATGGTGCTGGAGCGGAAACCACAAGCTCCGGAATCGATCGCTCTGCTGATGTCGGGGCAGGTCAATCAGACCCATTGGAGCGGCGGGCGCATTGATGCGTTCGGTGCTGCCTCGGGCGGGTCGCCCGGCGTCAATCTGAAGATCTGCCCGCAGCTGACCGCGTACGACGCGAGCATCTCCGGGAACACCCGCTATCGCTCCCAGAAGGTGGGGCATACCCACGTTTTCAGCGGCACTACCTTTCAACAGGCCGAGCTCGGAGTTTTCGTGGATCAGGCGGAGTCGATCTCCTTCGACACGTGCCACTTCGAGGGCCTTGCGAACGCTGTGCATTTCCGGGGAGGCATCGGACGCGTCGACCGTGGCCATTTCGCGAATTCCACCGTCGCCAACCCCGAGCAGGGGTTCTCGATCTATGCCAGCGAGGGGGCGACTGTTGTCGGCCACGGCAACATGTTCATCGGCACCTATGGTGACATGGCGCGAACCGATGACAGCGGTGCAGTGGTGAAGCTGAGCGGCTCTTATGGAGCTGATGCATCCACCACCGTCGGTCTGTCCCACACGGTCGATGCGAGGTCGGAGATCTCAATTGGGGCCGCGACGACCGTCGTGCTCGAAGGAAGCACCGCGGTGCGGACGATCAATTCTCGGCACTTTCCCGGGACGACGGTCGTGCTGCGGGCAGGCGACCGCCCCATCACCCTGCAAGCTGGTGGCAATATTGGCTTGGTGGGGGATGAGCTCAGCGTCAATCCCGGCGGCACCATCACGTTGATGCGATTCGACGTCGGCCCGGAGTGGGCGGTGGTCTCCACCTACGGTGCTGTCTGACAGCAAGGAACTTCGACACTCGGCCCAGGGCGGTGGGAGTGGGATTCCGGTCTTTGATCGGGCTGGCGGGAAATGATCGTCGCCGTCGTTTGATTTCTGTCCTAGTTTGATTTCTGTCCTAGACTGACAGGCCGACAGGAGGGCAATGGTGCGTGCGTCGGATACCCGTGAGCAGTTGCTTGACGCGGCTGCGAAGGGTTTCACAGAGTCGGGTTTCGAAGCAACATCAATCAGCGATCTGGCGGCGGAAGTCGGGATCGATGAGAGTTCTGCCCACGAGCTCTTCGAGAGCAAACAGGAGCTCTGGGATGTCGCCTTGGAGCGCGCCTTGGAACGCTTCGATGCTGCTGCGCAGGCGTTGGACCTCGACGTCGCCGATCCTGTGGGTGCGGCTGCCGACTATCGCGACCTGGACCACGACCATTTGGCGGACGTTGCCGAGAAGCTGTTCGATTTCTATCTCCACGAGCCTGCGGTCGTTGCCCTCCGGCGGATGTTGGCGTTGGAGCAGTTCCGCGACCCCAATGCTGCCAAGATCCTGCGGCAGCGGTTCATTCAACGGCCGCTGCGCTATCAGGAAACCCTGTTCGTGCGAATGTTCGGCGTTGCAAGTGGGGAGGGGGAGCATCTCGCGCTCGGGTTCTGGGGGCCGATCCATCTTTTGCTCAAACTGGCACAGGAGGACGAGCCCCGTGCGCGAGCGGTCCTGCGCAAGCACACCAAGGCATTTGTGGCCTATCTGTCGGGCGCGGAAAACCTGCTGGGTCCCTGGACTTCGCCCGGTTCCGGATAGGACGGCTCGGCGGATCTTCAGCCGGGTTGGTCGAGAGGGCCGGGCTTGAATGCCCGGGAAGCTAGGACTCCAGTGCCATCGTGGAGCCGTGACGAGTTGACCCGGATCCTGGTGCGGGGCGAGCCCAACCCCGGGAGCCGCTACCGGCGACGCGATGGCGGCCCCCGGGCGGTGGCCAGGGTGGCGACGGAGATCAGATGTCGTAGTACATCTCGAATTCATGGGGGTGCGGCCGGAGGCGGATGGCGTCGATGTCTTCGCGCTTGATGTCGATCCAGGTCTCGATCAGGTCCTCGGTGAACACGTCACCGGCGAGCAGGAACTCGTGGTTCTCCTCGAGCTCGTCGAGCACCTTGTCGAGTGTCGGCGGGACGGTCGCAATGTCCTCGTATTCATCCGGCGGCAGCTCATAGAGATCCTTGTCGATCGGCTCCGGCGGCTCGATGCGGTTCTGGATTCCGTCCAGGCCCGCGAGCATGATCGCGGCGAACGCGAGATAGGGGTTTGACGACGGGTCGGGGCAGCGGAACTCCACGCGCTTGGCCTTGGGGTTGCTGCCGGTGATCGGGATCCGGATGCAGGCCGAGCGGTTGCGGGAGCTGTAGACCAGGTTCACGGGTGCCTCGAAGCCCGGCACCAGTCGGTGATAGGAGTTCACGGTCGGGTTGGTGAAGGCGAGGAGGCTCGGTGCGTGACGCAGCAACCCACCGATATACCACCGTGCTGTGTCCGAGAGTCCGCCATAGCCCGACTCGTCATAGAACAGCGGTTGGCCGTTCTCCCAGATCGACGAATGCACGTGCATTCCCGACCCGTTGTCACCGAAGATCGGTTTGGGCATGAACGTCGCGGTCTTACCGTTCTCCCACGCGGTGTTCTTGACGATGTACTTGAACTTCATCACGTCGTCAGCGGCCTTCAACAGGGTGTCGAAACGCCAGTTGATCTCGGCCTGACCAGCGGTGCCGACCTCATGGTGCGCGCGTTCCACCTCGAGGCCCAGGGATTCCATGTGCAACACGATCTCGTCACGGAGATCACCGAAATGGTCGGTCGGAGCAACGGGGAAATAGCCGCCCTTGTATTTCACCTTGTAGCCCCGGTTGCCGCCCTCTTCCTCGCGGCCGGTGTTCCAGGCGCCTGCAACGGAATCGATGTGGTAATAGCCGGCGTTCTGTTTCGTTTCGAAGCGTACGTCGTCGAAAACATAGAACTCGGCTTCCGAAGCGAAGTACGCAGTGTCTCCGACCCCGGTCGACTGCAGATAGGCCTCGGCCTTGCGCGCGATGTTGCGGGGATCGCGGCTGTAGGGCTCGTGGGTCAGTGGGTCGTGCACGAAGAAGTTCAGACAGAGGGTCTTGGCCTTGCGATAGGGGTCGAGGTAGGCCGTCGACGGATCAGGCAGCAGGCTCATGTCCGATTCGTGAATCTTCTGGAAGCCCCGCACCGAGGAGCCGTCGAACGACAGGCCTTCCTCGAACACCGAGTCGTCGCATGCATGTGCCGGGATCGTGAAGTGCTGCATCACGCCGGGCAGATCGCAGAACCGGATGTCGACCATCTCGACACTCTCGTCCTTCAGATATTTCTGAAGGTCCTCGGGACCTTGGAACATCTTTCCTCCACTGGTTGGTCCGTGGCGCTGGTTTCGTCACTGACTCATTGGTTGACGGTCTCGACCCTAGACGTCTGTCATTTCCAAGTTTTTTCGCCTCTGTTTCAGGCATGTAACACCACCCTATGAGGCCTCCACCGTGGTCGCAGCAGGGCGCGCGGGATGAGCTCGGTTACGCTCCAGGGGTGGCACAGTCAGGGAATCGCACGGAGGAATGGCCCGGTCAGGGCCTTGGTCTGCCGGAGACCGGGCGCGGTTCACTGGCGTCCTGGACATCACGAATCACCGCACTGGTCCTCGACTGGGCGATCTCCATGGTCATCGCCTCGGCCGTCTTCGGCGTCGAGCACGTGATCCGCGGCCAGGATTGGCGCGCCTTCACGATTCTCGGGGTGTTCTTCATCCAGACGAGCATCCTGACCGCGGTCTCCGGTGGCTCGTTCGGCAAGCTGATGACCCGGATCGGCATCATCCGTCTCGACGGAAAACAGATCGGGTTCGTACGCGCGGTCGCGCGGCAGTTCATGGTCTGTCTCGTCATCCCCGCGCTGGTGATCGGCGTGCACCGCCGC
This sequence comes from Propionibacterium sp., assembly GCA_012839035.1. Lineage (GTDB taxonomy): Bacteria > Actinomycetota > Actinomycetes > Propionibacteriales > Propionibacteriaceae > Enemella. The sequence goes on along the minus strand of DUOB01000076.1, from coordinate 31,456 downwards.
GGGCTGCACGACCTCACGCTCGGCACGGTCGTGGTGAACCGACGCTGAGACTCGAAGCCCCGGCGTGACTCACTCCACCACTTCGGCCGCCTCGAGCCACGCGAGCTCCAGTTCCTCGGTCTGTGCAACAAGGTCGGCCTCGGTCACCTGCAGGTCCGCCAACCGCTGATAGTCCGCCGCAGCCTCGGCCATGTCGGCGTGCACCTTGTCGATCCGTTCGGCGAGCTTCGCGAGCTGGGACTCGATGCGCGCCATGTCCTTGCGCGCCCGCCGCGTATCCGCCGGACTCGGTCCCGCATCCTCCTGCTCGGCCGCCGGTGCGGTCCGGGCCGGGGAATCGGTGAGTACGCGGTTGCGCCGATGGTCCAGATATTGCTCCACGCCGCCGGGCAGCAGTACGCAGCTTCCGTCACCCATCAGCGCGTACGTCACGTCACACACCCGTTCCAGGAAGTACCGATCGTGGGACACGACGATGAGCGTGCCGGGCCAGCGGTCGAGATAGTCCTCGATGACGTTCAGGGTGTCGATGTCGAGGTCATTGGTCGGCTCGTCGAGGAGCAGGACGTTGGGTTCGCCCATCAACAGCCGCAGGACCTGCAGGCGGCGACGTTCGCCACCGGAGAGCTCCCCGATGCGCGTGACGAGCTTGTCGCCGGTGAATCCGAACTCCTCCAGGAGCTGCCCGGCGGTCGCCTCCCGACCGGTCGCGAGCTTGGTCTCCTGTTTGAGGCGGTTCACCGACTCGAGCACCCGTTCGTCGTCGTCGAGCTCGGTGACGGCCTGGGACAGATGCCCGAGGCGCAGGGTCTTGCCCTGCTTGACCGTGCCGCTGTCGGGGTCGAGTTCGTGTGCGAGCAGCCGGAGCAGCGTTGTCTTGCCCGCCCCGTTGACGCCGACGAGTCCGATGCGGTCGCCGGGCCCGATGGACCAGTTGAGCCGGTCGAACAGCACGCGGCCGTCGGGCAGCGCGTACGACATGTCCTTCAGGTCGAACACGTCCTTGCCGAGCCGGGTCACCGAGAATTGCTGAAGCTCCAGGCGGTCGCGCGGCGGCGGTTCGTTCTCGATCAGCCGATTGGCGGCTTCGATGCGGAATTTGGGCTTCGACGTACGCGCGGGGGCGCCGCGGCGCAGCCATGCGAGTTCCTTGCGGACGAGGTTCTGGCGCCGCGCCTCATTGGCGGCCGCCTGGCGGGCGCGTTCGGCCCGGGCGAGGACGTACGCCGCATAGCCCCCGTCGTAGGCGTCCACCAGGCCACTGTGGATCTCCCAGATGCGGGTGCAGATGGCATCGAGGAACCAGCGGTCGTGGGACACGACGAGCATGGCGATGCTGCGGTCCTGCAGGGCGTTGAGGTGTTCCGCGAGCCACGCCACGGCTTCGACGTCAAGGTGGTTGGTGGGCTCATCGAGGACGAGCAGGTCGTGCTCGCCCAGCATCAGCGCGACGAGGGCGGTGCGGCGGCGCTCGCCGCCGGAGAGCCGGCCGAGCTCCGCGTCGAGGTCGATCTCGGCCAGCAGGTGCTCGACGACCGCGCGCTTCTCGGGATCGGAGGCCCAGGCGTGGTCGGGCTCCCCGCCGACGATGACGTCCCGCACGGTGGCTGTCGGGGGGAACTCATCCGCCTGCTCGAGGGTGCCGATCGAGACGGCGCCGGTGTGCGTGATCCGTCCGGAATCCGGTTCGACCCGTCCGGTCAGCAGACCGAGGAGCGTCGACTTGCCGTCACCGTTGCGCCCGACGACACCAATGACGTCCCCGCGGCCGAGGCCGAGGGTCTGTTCGTCGATGAGCGTCCGGGTGCCATAGGTCTTGGTGAGCCGTTCGGCATTGATCAGATTGGGCGCGGGAGTGGACACAATTCAGGGAGTCTAGTCGTCGGTCGGCAAGCTCCCGAAAAGTCGCAGCGGCTCGTCAGTGCGCCGGCGGATCGGCCAGCAGGGTGAGCAGCAGGCGCCGGAGCTCGGCGCGATCGGCGGGGGAGAGGACTCCCAGCGCGGCATCGCCTGCGGCCCGGCGGCGGTCGCGTACCTCCCCCACGATCCGGCGGCCCGCGTCCGTGAGGGTGAGCAGGACGGCCCGGCGGTCGGAGGGGTCGGGGGCACGACCGATGAGTCCGGCGCTCTCCAGGGCATCCGCCACCTCGGTTGCCGATCGTGGCGCGATGCCCAGGTGTTTCGCCAGCACGGAGACGCGTACGCCGCCCTCTGCGCGGCGCGTCAGCCGGGCGAGGGCGAGCAGGGCACGCTGCTGGTGGGGCGCAAGACCGCGTACGCCCGCATCGGCGGAGCCGAGGTGACGCCAGCGCCGGGCCAGACGCATGAGGAGGTCCACCTCGGACAGCTCGGCGTCGGCGGGTTGATGCGCATGCTGGTCGGCCTGCATGGAACCGAGCCTAGCGAGGCCAGGGAATAAAGAGGTAACCTCATAATGTTGTATCCAGTGGAAACCTTTTGGCCGGCATCGACGACCGGCTGGGAACGACAGTTCCTTCCCGGCTTTCGGGGCGTCCGGCTCCTGCCACTGAAGCCCCGACCACTGACGTGAAAGGAGAAGCGCATGAGTGACTTCTCAACCCTCGCATCCGGGCACGGTCTCGGCGACGGCGGAGGCCGCGGTGGCAACCGTGGCCCCGGCGCCCGACCGGATCCCCGTGACCGCGCGCAGCTCGCCGCCCACCCCGTGAGCGCGCGCCGTGTGCTGGCGCTCTTCGCGCCCCATCGCTGGGCCATCGGCCTCGTGCTGCTGCTCATTATCAGCAGCTCCGTGCTCGGTCTCGCGACCCCCTTCCTCACCAAGGAATTGGTGGATGTTGCCATTCCCCGGCAGGACGTGCGCCTGCTCCTCACCCTGGTGGGCCTCATGGTCGGCGTCGCCATCGTCGCCGGCGTCCTCGGCGTGCTCCAGACCTGGCTCAGCACCACGGTGGGCCAGCGGATCATGCACGGTCTGCGTACCGCCCTCTTCACCCATCTCCAACGTCAGCCGATCAGCTTCTTCACCCGCACCCGCTCCGGTGAGGTGCAGTCGCGGCTGACCCATGACGTCTCAGGTCTGCAGGGCGTCGTCACCACCACTGCGACCTCGCTCGCCGGCAATGTTGCGACGGTTGTCGGAACCTTGGTCGCCATGCTTGCCCTCAGCCCCACCCTCGCGCTGCTTTCGCTCATCGTCATCCCCCCGGCCGTGATCGTCACCCGCTCGGTCGCCCGGCTGCGCCGGGACGCCACCGACAAACGACAGAAGGCGCTCGCCGCGCTGCACGGCCAAGTGGAGGAGTCGCTGTCGGTCAGCGGTGCCCGCCTGAGCAAGACGCTCGGTGCGAGCGACCAGCTCGCCCGGCGTTTCCACGACTCCAGTGCCGGACTCCTGGACCTGGAGGTCGCGGCCCAGATCGCCGGCCGTTGGCGTACCGCCACGATGGGGATCGTCTTCGCGATCGTCCCGGCCGCGCTGTATCTCGTCGCAGGGCTCCCGGTGACGGGCGCGGGGATCTCGATCGGAACCCTGGTCGCCTTCGTCGCGCTGCAGGCCGGCATCTTCCGTCCGGTCATGGGGCTGCTCTCCATCGGCGTGCAGGTCACCGCGTCCATGGCACTGTTCAGCCGGATCTTCGAATACCTCGATCTGCCGGTCGAGGTCGCCGAGCCCGAGCCCGACGTCGCCAGGCATCTGGACCCGGCCACCGCGAGCGGTGAGTTGCGGCTGGAGGACGTGACCTATCGGCACGCAGGTGCCGATCGCAACGCGCTGACCGGGATCGATCTCACGATCCCTGCCGGAGCCACGGTGGCCCTCGTCGGTTCCACCGGGTCGGGCAAGTCCACGCTGGCGTCGCTCCTGGCCCGTCTCGACGACCCGACTCTCGGCCGCGTCACCCTCGACGGAATCGACTTGCGGGAGTTGCCGTCCACCGAGCGCGCCGCGATCGTCGGCGTGGTGTCGCAGGAGACCTACCTTCTGCACGCCACTGTCCGGGACAACCTTCGCTTCGCGAAGCCGGACACCACCGATGCCGAGATCGAGCAGGCGGCCCGCGAGGCCCAGGTGCATGAGCTGATCGAATCGTTGCCGGAGGGGTACGACACCATGGTCGGGTCCCGCGGCCACCGGTTCTCCGGTGGGGAACAGCAGCGGCTGGCACTTGCGCGTACGCTCCTGCGCGATCCCAAGGTGTTGATCCTCGACGAGGCCACCAGCGCCCTGGACACCCGCACCGAGGCCCTGGTGCAGGCCGCGCTCGACCGCGTGGGTCGCGACCGGACGGTGGTGACGATCGCGCACCGGCTGTCCACCGTGCGCAACGCCGACCTGATCGTCGTGCTCGACGACGGGCGGATCGTCGAACAGGGAACCCATGACGAGTTGCTCGCTCGTGGCGGTCGCTATGCGGCGCTCGTTGCCGCCGGGACTCGCACCGAGGACGTTGCTCTCGCCTCCTGAGCGGTTCTCCGGAGAGATCCTGGGCTCTGCAGCAACCGGGGCAGAACCGCCCTGTGTGTCAGCGTCCCCGCATCCCCTTGCGCATGCCCTTCATGGACGTGGGGATGGGTCCCTTGGGGATCGGGACCTTCGGGCGCACGGCGTCAATGGCGCGCAGCCGGTTGCGCACGTCCGTCACTTGGTGGGGCTGGAGGGTCTTCGGCAGCTTGCGCACGTGCTTCTCCAGCTTGGGGAGGGGAACCTGCCCCTCCTTGTCGCCCATCTGGATCGAGTGCACAACCACGTTGCTGATGAACTTCTCGTGCTTGCGCTGTTCGGTCAGCAACAGTTGGCGGGCCCGGTTGGGGTCCCCCTCCGACACCAGGACGATCCCGGCGGGACCGACTGCACGATGGACGACGTCCTTGTGCTTGGTCGCGGCGATCACCGGATCATGAATCCACTTCTTTCCAAGCATTTGCAGTGCCACTTCGGCCGAGCCGACTTCGCCCGCATAGCGCTGATAGGTCGCCTTCTTGGTCTTCTGGATCAGCAGCAACATGGCCAACAGCAGGCCCGCCATGATCGCGGTGAGGACCATCATGATCCAGGTGAACCACGCGGCATTGGTGAGCAACCCGATGACGACGACGATGACGATCGGGACGGCGAAGCACAGGATCGTGAGTGGCGCAAGCGACTTGTCGTATTCCTGCGTGAGCTTGAAAGACTCCCAGATCTGGCGGAACCGCCCCATCTGGTTGGGGTCCTTCGAGGTCCGGCGGGCTTCTTTGGCCGCCTTTTTCGCGGCCTTCTGCTCGGCCACTGCCTTCGCGTACGCCTGCCTCGGCGTCAGATTCTCAGCCATGGGTGCTTTCTCGGTCGTGGGGTCGTGATGCGCTCTAGGCCTGGGCCGACGAATCGGGGCCTGTCGCAGCAGCCGCGGGCACAGCGTTCCGTGCGGCCATGGCCTCACGATAGAGCCGTCCGGCGCGATAACTCGACCTGACCAGCGGGCCGCTCATCACACCCCGATAGCCGATCTCGCGGGCCAGCTCCGCCAACTCGTCGAACTCCTGGGGCGTCACCCAACGGTCGATCGGGTGGTGCTGCGGCGTCGGGCGCAGATATTGGGTGATCGTGATGATCTCCGCGCCGGCATCGAACAGCTCCCGGAGAGCCTGCTCGGTCTCCTCGCGGGTCTCGCCCATGCCGAGGATCAGGTTGCTCTTCGTGACCAGTCCTGCGGCGCGTGAGTCGGTGAGCACCTGCAGCGAACGGTCATAACGGAAGCCCGGTCGGATGCGCTTGAAGATGCGCGGAACCGTCTCCACGTTGTGGGCGAAGACCTCGGGCCGGGTCTCGAAGACCTGATCGAGGAACTCCTTGTTGCCGGAGAAATCCGGTGCGAGCATCTCGACGCCCACGCCGGGGTTGAGCTCGTGCACCTTGCGGATGGTCTCCGCATAGAGCCATGCGCCCTCGTCGGGGAGATCGTCGCGGCAGACGCCGGTGATGGTGGCATATTTCAGCCCCATCGTCCGCACCGACTCCGCCACGCGCAGCGGCTCGGTTGTGTCATATTCGGTCGGTTTCTTGGACTCGATCTGGCAGAAATCGCAACGTCGCGTGCAGGAGTCGCCACCGATGAGGAAGGTCGCTTCGCGATCCTCCCAGCATTCGAAGATGTTGGGACAGGCAGCTTCCTGGCACACCGTGTGCAGGCTCTCGTCGTTGACGAGACGCTTGAGGTCCCGATACTCAGAGCCCATCTTGGCGGTCGTCTTGATCCAGGAGGGCTTCTTCTCAATGGGGGTCTCCGCGTTGCGGACCTCCACCCGGAGCAGCTTGCGGCCTTCAGGAGAAACAGTCACCCAGCCATCCTACGCCCTAACTCCAGCCCGGCCAGGGACGGTCGAACGCGCCCCGTGCTCGCCGGGTCAGCGGCCCGATGAGCCTGCGATCAGTCGACGTCGCGCCCGGCGAAGAGGGCGCCGCCCAGGACGACCACCAGCGCGATGACGCCGAACCACAGGAGTCCGGCACCGGCGATCACGGCCGGATCGGCGTGCAGCGCGCCATGGACGGTCGAGTGCGAATTGAGCAGGAACTCACCCAGCACCCGTTCCAGGCCGATCCATTCCCAGTGGCCGATGGCCACGGTGCTGAAGAAGGCCTGCAGGACGACGAGGACCAACCAGCCCACCAACACCCCGAGTGCGCCCAGTGTGCTGCGGGTGACCAGGGCGATCACGAACCCCAGCACGGCAACGCTCACCACCACGAGCACACCCCGGACACCGGCGGCGAGCATCCAGGCGACTGCGCTCGGATGACTGTGGGTGCTGACGATCAGCGACCAGGCGATGGCAGCGCCCATGGCCACCGTCGAGACTGCAGCGGCCGGCAGGGCCACACTCGCGAGCTTGGCGAGATAGACCCGCCACCGCTGCGGGTTGAACGTCAGCCAGGTGCCCAGTGCGCCGGAGCTCTGTTCGGATCCGATGACGGAGGCGGAGGTGAAATAGCTCCAGGCGCCGACGAGGGCCGCCGCGAGCACGATCATGCCCGGCCCGAAGAAGGAGAGTTCGATCTCGGGGTTGTAGGAGTTCGGTTGCAGTCCCATGAAGAGCGAGACGATCGCCAACAGACTCACGGCAGCGATGCCACTGATCCATGTGGTGCGGCGGGTGAGATAGCGGTGGAGCTCGGGGACGAGCAGGCTGCTCATGCGATCCTCCCGGATACGAGGGGGTGGGGTGGCTGGGGGACGGAAGCATCGGTGAGCTGCAGGAACCGTTGCTCGAGCGAACCGCGCTGACACCGGATGCCGCTCGCCCAGATGCCGGCCTCGCCCAGATGACGATTGAGCACGTCACCCGGCCAGTCGCCGGCGACGTCCAGGTGTCGCGGCCGTCGGTCCACGGACCAGCCCCGTGCACGGAGCACGGTGGCAGCACGATCCGGGTCGTCAACCTCCACCCGCAGCACGTGGTGGGCACCGAGGACGTCGTCGAGCCGGCCCTCGATCACCGTGCGTCCGGCACGGATGATCGTCACCGAGTCGACGATCTGTTCCAGTTCCCCGATGAGGTGGGTCGAGACGAGCACGGCTTTTCCGCGGGCTGCGAGGGTACGCATCATCTGCCGCATCTCCCGGATCCCGCTCGGGTCCAGTCCGTTGGTGGGTTCGTCGAAGATCACGACGGCGGGATCCTTCAGCAGGGTCGAGGCAACAGCGAGGCGCTGTTTCATGCCGAGCGAATACTTCGCGTACGGGTCACTCGCCCGATCCCGCAGCCCCACCAGCTCAAGGACTTCCTCCACGACCCGGCTGGGGACACCGATCGACCGGGCGAGCAGGTGGAGGTTCTTGCGACCGCTGAACTGCCCGGCGAAGCGGGGCCGTTCAACGATCGCGCCAACGCGACTGATGACGTCGGGGAGACGCTCCGGAACGGGCGTGCCGAGCAGGCGCATCGTGCCCCCGGAGGGCCGGACCAAGCCCAGCAGCATGCGGATCGTCGTCGACTTCCCAGAGCCGTTGGGTCCGAGGAACCCGTGCACCCCCACGCGGGGGACCCGCATCGCCAGCCCGTCCACCGCCAGCCGCTGGCCCTGCCAGCCGTCGAAACGTTTGGTGAGTCCGTCGATCTCGACCGCCCACGGATTCTCCGTGGTCCAAGGAATGTGTGCCACGTGCATACCTTCTCCGACGTCGGGAGCGTTGGGGGAGGTTCTGTGGTCTCGCGAGCGGGAGGCTGTGGTCTTGGAGTACGCCGGCCCTGGTCAGACCGTGAGGCCATAGCTGACGCCCTCGGGGGCGGCCACGGGCGCGACGGTGGTCGGCACGACGTCCGGGGACTGCTCGAACGGCTCCCACGCCAGCATGGCCTCGAGGTGGCGCTCCATCCCCTGTGCGGCCTCCTGAACAGTGGGGGGATCGGTGAGTTCGAGGGCGATCGACGTCACCCCCGCGTCGGTGATGCCGCACGGGACGATGGTCTGCGTCCAGGACATGTCGGGCGCCACGTTGAGCGAGAAGCCGTGCATGGCGGTCTTGTGGGCGACCCGCACGCCGATCTGGGCGATCTTGCGCTCCGGCCGGTCGGCGGTGGCAGCGAGCCAGACGCCGGCCCGGCCGCGGACGCGACCCGTCGTCAACCCCAGCTCCGCCAGATAGCGGATCACGGACTCCTCGACCCGGCGGATGTAGTCCACGACGCCCACATTGTCGGGCAGCCGCACGATCGGATAGCCCACCAATTGGCCGGGACCGTGCCAGGTGATCAGCCCGCCACGGTCCACATCGATGACGGGGGTGCCATCGATCGGCCGGTGTTCGGGCAGCGTCCGTCGCCCTGCGGTATAGACCGCGTGATGTTCCAGCATCAGCACCGTTTCGTCGCCCCCGGCGACCGCCCGAGCGTGCAGTTCGCGCTGCAGATCCCAGGTTTCCTGATAGTCAACGAGGCCGAGCCAGCGATAGTGACGGGACATGGCGGCGATGATACGCGGCACCACAGGGTCCGGACAGGCACGGAGCCCGTGACACACGAACGCGCGTCACGGGCTCTGTAGCGTTGTTCCGGGTCAGACGCCGAGCTCGGCTCCGAAGTCTGCCTCCTCCAGACGCTCCTTGATCGCCGCCAGGAAGCGGGACGCGTCGGCCCCGTCGACGAGACGGTGGTCATAGGTGAGCGAGAGATACATGACATCGCGCACGGCGATCACGTCGCCCAGCTCCGGATCGGAGACGACCAGCGGACGCTTGACCATCGCACCGGTCCCGAGGATCGCCACCTGAGGCTGGTTGATGATCGGGGTGTCGAACAGCGTCCCGGTGGAGCCATAGTTCGTGATCGTGAACGTGCCGCCCACGAGATCGTCGGGCAGGACCTTGCCGGTGCGGGCCTTGTCGGCCTGTTCGGCGATCCGCTTGGCCAGACCCGACAGATTGAGGTCGCCCGCGTGGTGGATGACCGGGACCATCAGGCCGCGTTCCGTGTCCACCGCGATGCCGATGTGTTCGGCGTCGGCATAGGTGACGGTCTTGGCGTCGGTGTCGATCGTCGCGTTGACCTTGGGGAAGTGCCGCAGCGCCTCGACCGTCGCAACCGTGATGAACGGCAGATAGGACAGGCTCGCCCCGTGCTGTGCCTTGAAGGCCTCCTTGGCTGCAGCGCGCAACCTCGAGACTCCGGTCAGATCGACCTCGACGGTCGCCGTCAACTGCGCGGAGACCTGCAGGGACTCCACCATGCGGCGCGCGATCGTCAGGCGCATGCGCGACAGCTTCTCGGTCGTCCCGCGCTTGGCGAGGACCTCCGCCGACGGCTCCGACTTGGTGCGGGCCGGGGCCTTGGCGCGGGCGGCGGGAGCGGCGGCAGGAGCCTTCGTGGCCTCCTCGGCGGCGGCGATCACGTCCTGTTTGCGGATGCGGCCACCCACTCCGGTGCCCTTCACCGACGCGAGATCCACACCGCGTTCGGCGGCGAGCTTGCGGACCAGGGGAGTGACATAGGTGCTGTCATCCCCGCCGGCGCGTGGCGCGACCTTGTTCTCGGCGGGTGCCTGTTCCTTGGGCGCGGGCTTCGCGGCTGTCGGCTTCGGCGCCTCGGGCTCCGGCTCGGGTTCGGGTTCGGGTTCGGGCTCTGGCTCGGCCGGCTTGTCCTGGGCGTCGGGGTCAGGGGCCGGGATCGGTTCCTGACCGCCCTCGTCGCCCGCCTCGGCCTGGTCCTCGATCTCCTCGACGCTCTGGGCGTCACTGGTGCCGCTGTCCTCGAGGGCCTCGGCGTCACCGATGATCGCCAGCACCGCACCCACGTCGACGGTGTCGTCCTCCTCGGCGCGCAACTCCAGGACGGTCCCCGCGACCGGAGAGGGCACTTCAGTGTCGACCTTGTCGGTGGAGATCTCGACCAGCGGCTCATCCACGTCGATGGGGTCGCCGACCTGCTTGAGCCAACGCGACACGGTGCCCTCGGTCACCGACTCGCCCAGCTGTGGAAGCGTCACCTCGGTGCCCTGGGCAGGACCGGACGACTTCTTGGCGGGGGCCTGCTGCTGGGCCGGCTCGGCGGGCTCGGGCTCGGGCTGTTCCTCCGGCTCGGGCTCGGATTCCGGTTGTTCCTCCGGCTCGGGTTCCGGCTCCGCTTCCTCGCCAGATCCGGAATCCCCATCCGGTTGCTCGCCCTCCTCGCCGATCACGGCCAGCTCTGCGCCGACCTCGACGGTGTCGTCCTCCTCCGCCTTGATCTCCAGGAGGACACCGGCCACGGGACTGGGGATCTCGGTGTCAACCTTGTCGGTCGAGACTTCGAGCAGCGGTTCGTCCGCGGCCACCGTGTCGCCGACATTCTTCAACCAACGGGACACAGTGCCTTCGGTGACGCTTTCGCCCAGTGCGGGGAGAGTAACTGAAGTCGGCATGAGAGTCGGGCTCCTCAAATCAGGGACCTGTGCGTTGCACTTCACACTATCCGGACCAGTTCGGGCCTCACCACTGAGGTTGGGCGGTCGGTGCACGGACGATCCTACGGCTCTCGTCATAATGATGTGCGTGAACGAGCACCGGGAACGCCCGCGACGCCGACGAGGGCGGTCATGAGCGCGGCGCGCGCCCGGGACCTCGTGCGCTTCCACCCCGCGGGAAGGCGGTGGCCGGTGGCGCTCAAGGCCGCGATCGCGATCAGCCTCCCGCTCCTGGTCACCACTCTGCTGGGCCGCCCCGAACTCGGTCTGATGGCCGGCTTGGGCGCGTTCGCCGTTCTCTACGGTGCCGACACGCCCGGTCGCTTCCGCATCAAGCTGATGTCCGCGATGGCTGCCGGTTTCGTGCTGTCGGTGACTGCCGGCGTACTCGCAGCAGCTCTCCACTCACTCGTCCTGCTCGCCATGCTCGTGGTGCTCGCAGCACTGTCCGCCGCTGTGTGCGTGACGTTGAAGATCGGGCCGCCCGGCTCCTACTTCCTGGTGCTCGTCGGCGGGGCGGGGAGCTTCCTGGTGGGGCAGGGCGTGTCCCCCTGGCAGGTGATCGCCATGACGGCCATCGGCGGTGTGGTCGCCGTCGTCGTCGGGATGGGTGATCTGATCGGGGACCCCCACCGGCCGGAGCGGGAAGCGGTCGACACCGCGGAGGAGGCCATCGCGCTCTTCGAACAGGCCGACCTGCCCGAGGACATTCGAGTGGCCCGCGCAGCTGCCTCGGCCACTCTCCACCAGGCGTGGACCAGCTTCCGCGACGGGATCGGCGAACGCACGATCGACCAGCGCAACGAGCAGCTGTTCGAGCGGATCGGGATCCTGCAGACGCGGTATACCCAGCGCAGCGCCCTGCTGACCGGCCGGACGACCGGTGCGGAAGCCCAGCCCTGGGGCAGTGCGGAGGGGGACCAGCTGGAGCCCCCGACCCTGGATCCGGAGTTCGAGGCCGAGCAGTTGCGGGACTCATCGCTCGGACGACCGGAGGCGGCGTACCTCATCAAACAAGCTCTGCACTGGCCCAGCGAGATCCGCCTGATCGCCCTCCGCGTCGGCATCGCCACCCTTCTCTCCGGCATCGCCGCCGTGCTGATGGGCTTCGACCACAGCTATTGGGGGGTGGCGTTCGCGGCGCTGGTGCTGCATCAGGGTGGGAGCAGGTACGCCCAGACCCTGCGCGGTCTCCAGCGCCTGATCGGCACCTTGTTGGGCCTCGGGGTCTATGCCCTCATCCTGTGGTGGAACCCACAGGGCGGCTGGCTGGTGCTGGTCATCTTCGCTCTGCAATTCGCGATCGAGATGCTGGTCGTGCGGAACTATGCCGCGGCGGTCGTCTTCATCACCCCGATCGCGCTCACGATCGCCTCCGCCGCGGCGAGCACCATCGAGCCGTGGCGCCTGATCCTCGAGCGGGGCCTCGACACCCTTGTCGCGGTCGTCCTCGCGCTCACGGTCCTGTGGCTCACGGGTCGGGGGACCAGCCTGCTGTTCGTCCGGGCCCATGCCCGCCGGTCGATCCTCGCCACCGAGGACGTCATGCGGGACCTGGCGGAGAGTCGCTATGCGACCGCGGAGGCGCGGGAGAACCGACGTCATCTGTACTACGAGCTGCTTGAACTCGAACGCGGGCTGGCCCAGTCCTTGTCGGACGATCCCCGGCGGGTGGCGCCCTATCGGGCGATGGTCGAACAGGTGGCGACGCTGGGATACCTCGTGCTGGGGGCCTGCTGGCATCCCCAGGTGCGGCGGGCGCGCGAGGCGTTCGGGCGTGCCGTGGAGCCGCTGCAGGTGATCAAATCCCACCCGATCGACAGACAGCGCGCAGCCGCGGACATCGAGGCCGATGTCCGGCGGGTGCAGCAGGTGATCACCGACTGGCGCTGAGGCGCCCGACACCGCGTTCCACGGCCGCTATTACGCTGGGTCCCACCACGGATCAAAGGAGACCTGGATGCCCCAGAAGAAGGCACTGCTCGTTCTGACCAGTCACGACGACCTCGGCGGCGTACGCAAGACAGGCTTCTATCTCGGGGAGGCCGCCCATCCCTGGAAGGAGCTCACCGATGCGGGGGTCCACGTGGACATCGCGTCGATCGCCGGGGGAGCGGCACCCGTGGACGGCCGCAAGGACGACGATCCGATCCAGACCGAATTCCTGGCTGCCTTCGCCGATGAACTCCAGAACACACCAAAACTCGGCGATTTGAGCGCGAGCGACTATGACGCAGTCGTCTTCGTCGGCGGGCACGGAACCATGTGGGACTTCCCCAACAACGACACCGTTGCCTCGCTCGGCCGGGACATCTATGAAAACGGTGGCGTCGTCGCAGCGGTCTGTCATGGACCCGCAGCGCTGGTCGGCATGACACTGTCGGACGGCACACCACTGGTGCAGGGGAAGACGCTCGCCGCGTTCACCGACGCGGAGGAGGAGGCGGTCGGGCTGACCGACGTCGTCCCGTTCCTGCTGCAGACCGAGCTGGAGAAGCTCGGGGCCACGCACACCTCGGCCGAGAATTTCACCGAGAACGTCGAGGTCAGTGAGCGGCTCGTGACCGGTCAGAATCCGGCGTCCGCCCGGCGCCTGGGCGCGGAGATCGCCAAACTGCTCACCGTCTAACCGGAAAGGTTCCTGGCCGGGTACAACGAGTTCAGTCGCCGATCAGGCCGTCGAGGCGCGTTGCCTCGGCGGTCAGGTTGGCGTGGGCGGACTCCGTCCACAGGTCGGCGCCGACGGGCGTGCGATAGAGCGGGTCGAGTTCGAGCAGGTACGCGACCACCCGACGCCGACCACGCCGGAAGTCCGCGAGCGGGATGTCCGCGTGCTCGACCCGCACGTCCCGCCAATAGCGCGCATAGGTTCCCGGCTCCGCGCCCAGGATCGCCAGGTCCGCGTCGCAGAGGGTGCGCCCGTTGTCGTCGGTGTCCGCCGGCCGGTGTCCGTCGGTGAGGCGGACGAGCCGGGCGACCTCGGCGACATGGGACCGGGGGAGCAGGTCATCGAGTGCACGCTCGGCGAGCTGGGCCGAGGCTTCCTCATCGTCTCCTGGCGTGCCGGCATAGACGGCGTCGTGGAACCAGGCCGCCAGCTCGACGACCCGTTCCGCGCCGCCCAGTGCGGTCAGGGAATCGAGGCAGTGCTCGAGGTGGCGCAGGTCGTGATAGCGCCGATGGCGCTCCGACCAGCGCACCAGCAGATCCTCGGCGAGCAGGCCACCGGAACGCAACGGCCACCGCTCCCGCAGGCCGACCCGCAGCGCCTCCCGTTCCGCGCGCGCCGCCGCTTTGGTGAGCCGCAACCCGGACTCCCGCAGCGCCTGCACGAGACGTTTGGTGGGCGCCTGCACGGCCCCGGCATCGATGCAGGCCTGCAGCAGTCGTTCCGGGACGTCATAGTGATCTCGGTCGAAGGCCCGCGGATGCACCCCGGCCCGCTCTGCCACGACATGCAGCTCCTCCAACGCCGTGTCGGAGACCATGTGCGCGAACATCTGGCCGCGATGGGGCCAGGCCGGGGTGTCGATCCAGACGGTCACGTCGCTGAATCAGGCCTGCATGCTGCGGGCGATCTCGACCAGCGTGCGGACGGCCACGCCGGTGCCGCCGACCGGGATCTCCCCGTCGGCCGAGCCCTCGTTGAAGCCGGCCGGGGCGATGTCCAGGTGCGCCCAGTCGATCTTCTCGTCCACGAACGAGCGCAGGAAGGACGCCGCGATCGAGGCACCGCCCCAGCGGCCGCCGCCGGACTTGAGGTCGGCGACCTTGGACTCCAGCGCCTTGGCGCTCCATTCGCCCATCGGCAGGCGCCAGGCCTCCTCGCCGGCGGACTCCGCAGCACCGAGCACGCGCTCCGCGACCTCGTCCGAGTCGGAGAACACCCCGAAGATCTGGGTGCCGAGCGCGACCATGGCCGCACCCGTGAGGGTCGCGACGTCCACGATCAGGTCCGGCTGGTCCTCGCTGCCGCGGGCCAGTCCGTCCGCGAGCACGAGACGACCCTCGGCGTCGGTGTTGTAGTTCTCGACCGTCTTGCCGCCATAGATCGTCAGGACATCGGAGGGTCGGAACGCGGTGTCGCTCGGCAGGTTCTCCGCCAGGCAGCCGTACGCCGTCACCCGGACCTTCAGCCCGAGCTCGGCGATCGCGTTCGTTGCGGCGATCACGGCCGCAGCACCGGCCATGTCGGACCGCATGGTCGACATCGACTCACCGGGCTTCAGGTTCAGGCCACCGGAGTCGAAGGTGATCCCCTTGCCCACGAGCACGAGGTGAGCTGATGCGCGGGGCGGGGCGTACGACATGCGCACGAGCCGCGGGAGTTGCGACGAACCGCCGCCGACCGCCATGTGGCCACCGAACCCACCGGAGACGAGATCGCCCTCGTCCAGCACCTCGACCTTGACCTTCCGGCCCTTGAGGAGATCCTCGGCGGCACCGGCGAAGCTCTCGGGATAGAGCAGGTTGGGGGGCAGGTTCACCCACTCGCGGGCGACCAATTGTGCCTGGGCGACGATCCGGGCCTGCTCGACGATCTCCTTGTCGGCCACGGTGGACACGACGCTGAAGTCCAGCGCCGGCTGGTCCTCGGGTTCCGCGGTCACGGGGGCATAGGCGTAGTGGCCGAGGAGCGTGCCCTCCACGACGGCGCGCAACAACTCCGGCTCGTCCGCGGGCAGCGCGACGGTGACGGTCCTGACCTCCTTCATCCCGACCACGGCGCGGGCGGCAGCCCCGGCGGCCTTGCGCACGGACCTGGGGGAGGGATCGGCA
Source organism: Propionibacterium sp. (assembly GCA_012839035.1). Lineage (GTDB taxonomy): Bacteria > Actinomycetota > Actinomycetes > Propionibacteriales > Propionibacteriaceae > Enemella. The sequence goes on along the minus strand of DUOB01000076.1, from coordinate 15,777 downwards.
GAGCCGAGGCCGACCAGGACGAGGCGCTGACGGTTCAGTCCGGGCACCACCGTGACCTGGCCGAGTTTGGGCTTCGCGCCCAGCGTGGCGGCCATCTCCTCGATCGACTGGCCGAACTTGCGCTCATAACCCTTGCCGACGCTGGCCGGCACATGGGCGACGGTGGAATCGGTGTCGCCGGTGAGGGCGGCGATGACGACGTCGGTCTTGGCCGGCGCGGCCTTGACGCGGGTCAGTGCGGGCAGCGTGATCGGGTTCACTCGGTAGTCCTCCGGATCGGGTTGAGCGCGTCCCCAACGGACGCGGGAAGGGTGAGCGCACCATGGTGGCGCGCGGATGAAGATGCCCGATCAGGCTACCCCGCGTCCCTGCGATAAGTTCTGTGGCATCAGGCGATGGTGCTCGCCGAGGTACGCGGACACCACCCGGATCCACCCTCGGAAGGAACCCCCGATGAGCGAGCTGAAGAAGTCCCCCCTGCACGCCCGGCACGAGGCAGCGGGAGCCAAGTTCGCCGAGTTCGGCGGTTGGTCGATGCCGTTGCAGTACGCCGGCATCGTTGCCGAACACAAGGCCGTTCGGGCCTCCGTCGGCGTATTCGACGTGTCGCACCTCGGCAAGGTCACCGTGCGCGGTGCGGGCGCCGTTGACTTCCTCAACACGTGCCTCAGCAACGACCTCGGCAAGATCGGTGACAGTCAGGCGCAATACACCCTGCTGTGCAACGAGGCCGGCGGGGTCGTGGACGACCTCATTGTCTATCGATTCGCCGAGGACGATCTGTTCCTCATCCCCAACGCGGCCAACAACGCGACGGTCGTCGACACGCTGCGGGCGCGGGCGCCGGAGGGGGTCGAGGTCACCAACATCCACGACGACCATGCGGTGCTCGCCATCCAGGGGAGTCGTTCGGACGAGACGCTCACGGCGATGGGGCTGCCTGTCGGTCACGACTACATGTCCTTCGACGTCGCCGAGTTCGACGGGGTACGCCTCACCGTGTGCCGGACCGGCTATACGGGCGAGCGGGGCTATGAGCTCGTGGCACCGGTGGCCGATGCCGTGCAGATCTGGGACGCGGTCATGGCGGCCGGCGCCGAGTTCGACATCGTGCCGTGCGGACTTGGGGCCCGGGACACGCTGCGGACCGAAATGGGCTATCCGCTCCACGGGCAGGACCTGTCCCCGGAGATCTCCCCGGTCACGGCACGCGTCGGCTGGGCGGTGGGCTGGAAGAAGCCCGAGTTCATCGGCCACGAGGCGCTGCGCGCCGAGCGCGAGGCCGGTCCGGCCCGCAGGCTCTGGGGCATCAAGGCCACAGGTCGCGGCATTCCGCGACCGCACATGACCGTGCTCGACGCCGATGGTGGCGAGGTCGGGGAGGTCACGTCGGGGACCTTCTCCCCGACGCTGCAGGCGGGGATCGGGCTCGCGCTGCTGGATGCCGCCCATGAGCCGGGCGTCAAGGTCAACGTCCAGGTGCGCAACCGCGTCGAGGAGTTCGAGGTGGTCAAGCCGCCGTTCGTGACCCCCGGCGTACGCGAATCGTGATCACGCGGGATCGAGGGACATCGGGCCATAGACGACCCGATCTCCCTCGAGCAGGGTGACCTCACCGACCCCTTCGTCCTGCAGATCCGGATAGTGCTCGGTGAGCCATTCCTCCGCCTCGGCCTGGGAGTCGAAGCGCGCGTCGATGGTGCCGGTGTCCGGTTCCCAGCGCCACATCAGTATGTGCCTCCCCGCTCCACGACCGGTCGGGGCATGCGCATGCGACGGATCTGGATCGAGCGGTTGAAGCCGAACATCATGACGCCCTTGCCCTTGAGGTCCAGCCGCGGGAAGCGCTGGGCGGCGACCCTCTTGTACTTCCGCCACAGCAGGAACAGATCGAGCAGGACCAGGAAGATATAGCCGTACATCATCCCCAGGGACAGGAACGTGGCCCCGCCCCAGGTCGTCTGCAGGAAGCTCAGGGCCAGGAAGAGCATCATCGCGGGGAGCAGGAACTCGCCCAGGCTCCAGCGCGCATCGACCATGTCGCGCATCAGCTTGCGTTCGGGAGTGCCGTCCCTGGCCTCCATGTATTCCTCGCGGCGCCGACGGTTCTCCTCCGCATTGCGGCGGCGGGCTTCCTTCTTGTTGAGCTGCGGATTGAGCCGCTGCATGCGGGCAGCCTCGGCCTGCTTCCGGGTGGGCGTCGGCCCCTCCTTCTTGCGGGGCCCCTTGGGCGCGGGAGCCTGGGTCGGCTCGGGCGCCGGTGTCGGCTCGGGGTCCTTCTTGGCGCGGAAAAGGGCCATCGTCTGCAGTCCTCGTCGTCGGTTCTGCCTCTGCGGGAGGCTGATTGCTCCGGGCATTCTCCCAGGTAGGGCATGATCGAATCGAATCAACGAAACGGATGGACCGCGGGGGGTTGCGTACGCCCGCAGTTCGTCACACCTGCCCGGGTTGGCCCTGACCGCCTAGGCTAGTCGCACACGCGAATGGCGTCTGCCCCACCAAGGGCGCCATGTGACCAAGGTGATCGGAAGGACCTGGCCCCCTATGAGCGGATTTCTGAACCGGCTCTCCACTGTGTTCCGTGCAAAGGCAGACAAGGCACTGGACAAGATGGAGGATCCCAACCAGACGTTGGACTATTCCTACAAGAAGCAGCTCGAACTGCTGCAGAAGGTGCGCCGCGGTGTGGCGGACGTCGCCACGAGCCGCAAGAAGGTCGAGCTCCAGGCCACCCAGCTGAACACCCAGATCGACAAGCTCAACAGCCAGGCCCAGAAGGCACTCGAAGTGGGGCGCGAGGATCTGGCCCGGGAGGCGCTGACCCGCAAGTCCGGTCTGCAGCAGCAACTCGGTGATCTGCAGACCCAGCACGCCCAGTTGCAGGCCGAGGAGGAGAAGCTGGTCTCGGCGTCCCGGAGCCTGCAGGCGAAGGTGGATGCGTTCCGTACGCGCAAGGAAACGCTGAAGGCGACTTATACCGCCGCCCAGGCCCAGGCCTCGGTCAACGAGGCCTTCACCGGCATCGGTGAGGAAATGGGCGACGTGGGGCTCGCGATCCAGCGGTCGGAGGACAAGATCGCGGAGATGCAGGCCCGCGCCGGCGCGATGGACGAGCTCCTCGCCTCCGGAGCCATGGATGACATCACCGGTTCCTCCAAGGACGACATCACCCGCGAGCTCGAGGCGCTCTCCTCGGGTTCCCAGGTCGAGGACGAACTCGCCCGGATGAAGGCGCAGCTCGGCAGCGGCCCGGCCGCCGCGCCGCAGGCGCTCGAAGGCCCGGGGACCCGTTATGAGCAGGTGCCCCAGACCCCCCAGTCGCCGCCCCAGCAGGCCCCTCGGCAGCAGGGCCAGGGTGCGCCCGGCCAGCAGCAGGCGCAGGGATATCCCCAGCAGCCCGACGAGCAGCCCCCTTTCCAGGCCTATCCCGTCGAGGGACAGCCGGGGCAGGAGGGCCAGCGATGATCATTCGCGTCCTCAACCTCGGTCAGTTCCGGTTCGACGAATCGCACATGGACGATCTCAACGCGTGTGACGACGCCGTCGAGGCAGCCATGGCCGACCGCGACCAGGAGAAGCTCACGCAGGCTCTGCAGACCCTGATCGATGAGATCCAGAACCTCGGTGAGCCACTCCCGCTCGACTCACTCGAGGAGTCCGATCTGATCGTGCCAAGCGCCGATGCCACGGTGGCCGAGGTCGAAGCGCTCATGAGCGAATCAGAGGTTGATGAAGGTCTCATTCCGGGACGTGCCCCGGGCGCCTGATCCCCTTCGACAGCCGGGGCCCTGACCCATCGCGGGTCGGGGCCTCGCTGTTTTCCCGCTGCCGTTCGGGCGCGGGGTCAGGACACCGCATAGGGGTCAGGACAACGCATAGATGCCGAGTTCGACCCAAGCGCCCATGGCGATGCCGAACCCCACGAGCCCGAAGACCGCGGTGGCCGCCCAGAAACGCCCTCGCCATTCACCGTGCGGCGCGCTGACGAGAGCCGCCAGTCCCGGTCCCGACGCCGCGAGGATCCCGCAGACGATCAGGCTGGGCAGTGCCTGCCACGTGTCCGCCGGCCGGCACACACCGTCGACGTCACACGCGAGCAGCAGGGTCAGCAGCCACACCGCGGCGGCTGCGACGATCGCGAACACACCCACGAACAACGGCAGCGCCACCCGGGCCCACCGCGGCACGGTGCGGGTCTGCAGAATCGGAATCGCGACGGTCAGGATGAGGCAGGCAACGATGGCGCCGACGAACGGCCACGCGAAAACCCTTGTGTCGGGCGCCTCCAGCATCGACACCAGCCAGGTCACCGAGGCGCCCACGGCGAACAGTGCCGCGAGCGCCACGATCGCCGACGGAAGGAACCAGCGGCGGGGGAGGGGGGATGCTGCCATGACCCCAAACTAGTGCGCCGGGGATAATCGATGAATGAGAGTCCTTGTCGCCACTGACCAGATCGGCGCGCTGTCCTCCGCCGCCGCAGGACAAGCCATCGCCGCCGGTTGGTCGCAGGCCCAACCAGGTGCTCAACTGGCGGTCGCGCCCATGGGGGAGGCGGGCGCCGGATTCGCCCAGGCAGTCGCCGACCAACTCGAGACCGACCTGGAGCTGATCAGCGAACCCGACGGCCGGGTGATCACCCGGGTGTCCACCCCCGACACCGCCGTGGTGGCCGTCGAACCCGTGCGGGAGGGGGACAGTCAGCCCCGAGGTCTGGATCCGGCCGCTTCCTCCGCATCCATCGGACTCGCCCTGGCCGAGGTTCTGCAGCTCCAGCCGGTGCGCCGGATCTTCATCGACCTGGGTGGATTGCACAGTCACGATGCCGGCGCCGGAATTCTCGGCGCCCTCGGTGCGCGGGCGGACCGTCCGTTGATGGAGGGGTACGCGGCACTTGCCGGCCTCGCCGAACTCGACCTCGCCCCCGTCCGGGCGATGATCGGGGACACCGAACTGGTGGCGGTGGTCGCGTCGGAGGAACTTGACCAGCATCTGCTGGGTCTGCGTGGGATCACCTCCCTCCGCGGGCGGGAAGTGAATGCCGACCCCGCGGACATGCTGGCCGCGGACGCTGCCCTGGAGAGGCTGGGCGCCCTGGTCAACCCGGAGGCGTCCGGACTGCCCGGCGCGGGCGCGGCCGGCGGGGCGGCGTACGCCATCGCCGCACTCGGCGGCACCATCCTGACCGGACCGTCCGCCTGCGCCGAGCTGACGGGTCTCACCGAGACCATCAACGTCGCCGAGCTGGTCGTGACCGGCTCGTCCTCCTTCGATTTCGGGACCCGCGGGGGCGGCGTCGTGCAGTTCGTCGCGGAGGCCGCCCAGCGAGCCATGCGCCCCTGTGTCGCGCTGGCCGGGACCGTCGTGATCGGGTCGCGGGAGATGCGCACGATGGGGGTGGAGTCGGCGTACCCGGTCCGGCCACCCGATACCCCGGACAGCATGTCCGACCTGCCCACGGGGCGGGACGTGACGGCGGAGGAGCTGACGGAGACCGCCGCACGCATTGCGGGCACTTGGTCCTGGTGACCGAGCGGACGAGAATTGCGCGGGTTTCCGGGAATTCTTGACCGGGGCGGGAACAATGGCTGGGCGGCTGGTGTTGTGCCGGACGCGGGTTACCATTCTCCGCACGCTCTTGAATCTTTTTCACTGGAGGCAGATATGACCGAGGCGACCACCGCGACCACCGACGGCGTCATCCTCACAGACGAGGCCGCGGCCAAGGTGCGCGACCTCCTCGAGCGCGAGGGCCGTGACGACATGTCCCTGCGCATTGCCGTGCAGCCCGGCGGCTGCTCCGGCCTGCGTTACGAACTCTATTTCGACGATCGCCAGCTCGATGGCGATGTGGTCCGGGACTATCACGGTGTCAACGTCGTGACCGACCGCATGAGCGCTCCTTATCTCGGTGGCGCGATCATCGACTTCGTCGACAGCATCGAGAAGCAGGGGTTCACGATCGACAACCCCAACGCCGGCGGTTCCTGCGCCTGCGGCGACTCCTTCCACTGATTCACTCAGCACGCTGAGTCCGTTCGGCCCGGGTGGTGCAAACCGCCCGGGCCGACGCATACTCGGCCCATGGACATCCGCGGCAGAACCGCCCTCGTGACCGGAGGCGCCTCCGGCCTGGGCCTCGCGACGGTGCGGGCGCTCGTCTCACACGGAGTCCGGGTCGTCGTGCTGGACCTGCCCTCCCCGGAGGCCGAGACCACCGCGACCGACCTCGGTCCGCTGGTGACCTTCGTCCCCGGTGATGTCACGGTTGACGCGGAGGTCCAGCGTGCGGTCGACCGGGCAGTGGCGCTCGGCGACTTCGCCATCGTCGTGAACTGTGCCGGGATCGCCACCCCGGCGAGACTGCTCGACCGCGCCGGCAACCCTTTCCCGCTCGACGTGTTCACGCGCGTGATCGGGATCAACCTGACCGGGACCTTCAACGTCGCGCGGCTGGCGGTCAAGGCGATCGTGGAACACACGACGACGACCGCGGAGGACCGCGCCGTCATCATCAACACCGCCTCCATCGCCGCCTTCGAGGGGCAACTCGGGCAGGCCGCCTATGCCGCGTCCAAGGGTGGCGTGGCCGCCCTGACGCTCCCGCTGGCCAGGGAGCTAGCGCGCCATCGCATCCGCGTGGTCACGATCGCCCCGGGGCTGTTCCGGACCCCGCTGCTCGACGGTCTGCCGGCCGAAGCCATGGATGAACTCGGGGCCCGGGTGCCGCACCCGGCCCGATTGGGTGATCCCGCTGAGTTCGCCCTCCTCGCCACGCAGGTCATGGCGAATCCGATGCTGAACGGCGAGACGATCCGGCTCGACGGCGCAATCCGGATGCCGCCGCGCTGAACCGCCTAGGCTGAGACCGGCTCGCCGACGAATCGAGGAGGCACCGATGACGCTGGTGGAGTATGTGTCCGAGGACGCCGTCGGCTGGATCACCCTGGCCAACCCCGACAGGGGCAATGCCTTCGACTTCCCGACGGCGGACGCGCTCGCCGCAGCCGTGCGGCAGGCGGATCGCGACCGCGTCAAGGTGATCGTCCTGCGGGCCCGGGGACGGTTCTTCTCCGTCGGTGGGGATCTCACCGGCTTCACCGATGCGGATTCCTTCCCCGACTACCTCAACGACCTCGCAACCGCGGGGCATCGGATCATCGCGGACCTTGCCCGCAGCGAGGCGGTGGTGGTCAGCGTGGTGCAGGGCACCGCGGCCGGGATCGGCTTCCCCATCGCGATGGCCGCGGACATCGTGGTCGCTTCCGAGGACGCACAGTTCACGCTCGGCTATACGAAAGTCGGCCTCACCGGGGACGGCGGCACGGGCCTGCTGGCCCGGAGCATCGGGTTGCACCACACCCTGAGGTTGGCCCTGCTCAACGACGTGCTGACGGCGGAGGAGGCGTACGCCGCCGGGTTGGTCGCCCGCGTCTTCACGGCCGACGGCCTCGAGGACGGGACCCGGCGGATCGTGACCGGCCTCGCAGCCGGCTCCCGCGGGGCACAGGCCGGCATCAAGCGGGTGATCAGGGCCGCCGCCACGAGCGACCTGGAGACCCACCTGGCGCTGGAAGCGCGGACGATGACCGCCGCCACCCGGGATCCCGACGCGCTCGAAGGGATCAGCGCCTTTCTGGCGAAGCGTGCCCCGGAGTTCCGCCGGGACTGATTCGCGTGGATGTTGAAGAGGCACTGCTGGCCCGCCGTTCGATCCGGGCCTTCACCGACCGCGAAGTCGAGCCCGAACTGCTGGCTCGCGCTCTGACGACTGCGGCGTACGCCCCCTCCGGTGGCAACCTGCAGCCCTGGCACGTGGTCGTCGTCCGGGGCGAACCGCTGCGCCGACTCGTCAACCGCGTCACCGAGCGCATCAACGATCCGGCCGCGCCCGCTCCGACACCGGACTACGAGATGTATCCCTCCCCACTCAAATCGCCCTACCGCGAGCGGCGCTTCCGCAACGGGGAGATGCTCTATGACCTGCTCGGCATCCCGCGGGAGGACCGAGTAGCACGCCTGCGGCAGTTCGCCCGCAACTATCGGTTCTTCGACGCCCCGGTGGCGCTTTTCCTCTATGTCGACCGGGACATGGGCCGGCCCCAGTGGGCGGACCTAGGGATGTTCCTGCAGTCGCTGATGCTCGTGCTCACCGAGCAGGGGGTCGACACCTGTCCCCAGGTGGCGTGGTCGACCTATCACGACACCGTGGCGGAGATCACCGCGCCGCCGGCGGAATTGATGCTGTGCTGCGGGCTCGCGATCGGGTACGCCGATACCGCCGCCCCGGTCAACCGGCTCCGGACGGAGCGTGCCCCTCTTCAGGAATGGTGCCGATTCCTCGACTGACCCTCTCAGCGCCCGCCGCGCTGTCGGAGCCCTGCACTAGGGTGACGCGAGCGAGAGGGAGGAACAATGCAGTTCAGGTTGGGGAAGCGCGTCTTCGACGATCGTGCCCGGTTGGTCATGGCCATCATCAATCGCACCCCCGACTCGTTCTATGACAAAGGGCTGACCTGGGCCGAGGACGCTGCCTTCGACAGGGTCGCCGAAGTCGTCGACCAGGGCGCGGACCTCGTGGACATCGGAGGCATCAAGGCGGCCCCCGGGGTGGAGATCGACGCAACCGAGGAAGCCCGTCGCGTCGTCTCCTTCGTCGCCCGCGTCCGCGCCGCTCATCCCGATCTGGTGATCTCCGTCGACACGTGGCGTGCGGAGGTGGGCCGGGCGGTGTGCGCCGAGGGCGCCGATGTGCTCAACGACGCCTGGGGCGGGGCCGACCCCGGCCTCGCGGAGGTCGCCGCGGAGTTCGGCGTCGGCATGGTCTGTACCCACACGAATTCGGTCACCCCGCGGACTCGTCCGCACCGGATCGAATACGACGATGTCGTCGCCGCGGCCATCAGCGCGACCGTCGCCCAGGCGGAGCGGGCGGTGGCGGTCGGGGTGGACCGGGAACGGCTGTTCATCGACCCGGCCCACGACTTCGGGAAGAACTCCTTCCACTCCATCGAGCTCACCCGGCGCCTCGACGAGATGGTCGCCACCGGTTGGCCGGTCCTGGTGTCGCTGTCCAACAAGGACTTCGTGGGGGAGGCGCTCGATCGGCCGGTCAGCGAACGCGTCGTCGGCACGCTGGCCACCACGGCCGTGTCGGCCTGGCACGGCGCCCACGTCTATCGGGTCCACGAGGTCGCCGAGACCCGCCAGGTCCTCGACATGGTGTCGACGATCGCGGGGCAGCGGCCGTTGGCCCGTGCCGTTCGGGGGCTCGCATGATCGCCGCGGGTTTCCTGCCGCATCCGCCGCTGTTGCTGGGGGAGTACGCGTCGCTGGCCGACCCGGCAGCCGACCTCCGGGATCGGTGTCGAACGGTGGCGCGGGAGCTGGTCGCGTTGGCACCGGACGGGCTCGTGGTCCTCACCGGGGTGCCTCGCGTACCGCCGGTCATCGACAGCAGGCCGCCGCTCGGGCTCCGGGTGGCCCGCGAACTGCTCGCCGGGCTGGGGCCTGGGGTCGACGTCGCAGTGGTCGACACACTCACGGTGCCGTTCGACGCGGATGCGGACGAAATTCGGGATTGTGCCATGCACCTGCGGGAAACCGGTGCGGGAGCCCGGGGCGTGCTCGTCATGGGCGACGGATCAGCCCGCCGCAGCGAGAAGGCACCGGGGCACCTGGATGAGCGTGCGTTCGCTGTCGATCAGCAGGTCGCGGAGGCCTTGGCGAGGGGCGTGCCCGAGGAGCTCGCGGAGCTCGATCCGGAATTGGCCGCGGAACTGATGATCGCCGGCCGCGCCGCCTGGCAGGTGCTGGCGGCAGCAGCGCCCGGGCGACCCGACCGGGCGACCGCCGAGGCACTGGATCCGTTCGGAGTGCTCTATCACGTGGCGCTCTGGTCCTGGCCCGGCCATGACTGAGTCGCTCACGTTCCGGGTCCTCACCGGTCCCGCCGGGCTTCCGCCGACCCTCGGTCCCCACGAGTTGGGGGTGGCGTACGCGTGGCCCGAGCACCCGACGGTGCGCGCCAACTTCATCACCACTCTGGACGGATCGACCGCCGGGCCCGACGGCTTGAGCGGCAGCCTGGGCAATGCCGCCGACAAGGCCGTGTTCGAACACCTCCGGGCGACCTGCGACGCCATCGTCGTGGGGGCGGGGACGGTGCGGTCGGAGAATTACGGTCCGCCGCCGCGGAACACGTTGCTCGTCGTCGCCAGTCGTCGAGCAGCCGTGCCCGCCCGACTCGTGGACTGCCGGGACGTCGTCCTGGCGACGACCCGGAGCGCTGGCGCGGGCATCGATCGGGCGCGTGAGGCGCTGGGGGAGGAACGGGTCTGGGTGCTGGGGGAGACGGACGTGTCGCCCGAGAACCTGCGTCAGCGACTGGTCGAGTGCGGTCGCGCACGGGTGCTGCACGAAGGCGGCCCCTCCCTCTTCACGCAATGGCTGGCGGCGCGGTGCATCGACGAGCTGTGTCTCACGATCGCGCCGCGGCTCGGTGACCACGGCCCTCGCATCAGTTCTCCGCTGAGCCCGCCCATCGGCCTGTCCCCCTTGGTGCTGATGCAGTGGGACGCCACGCTGCTGAGCCGCTGGGCGCTTGCGGCGCGCCCACAGGTCTGATGTCCGGTGACCGGAAGTTCCATGCGGGTGGGGGATCACGGGCCCTCAACGATTTTTCGGGCGGGGCTCCGAGGGATTCCCGTTCGGGAGGAACGCACGTTACATTTACGGTACTGTGAGCGCGTCTCTGCCGCCCCTGGGGCGGTGGCGCAAACGAATCAACCCCCAGGAAGGGCGTGACGTGAGTCTGATGAAGATTCGTCGGCGCGGTGCCCGGCGGCTGACCGGAGTGGCTTTGCTCGGTCTGGCTGTCGCATCGCTGTCGGCTTGTGGCGATCTCGGAGAGGGTCCGGGCAAGCTCCGGCTGTTCGGCCTCCCGGAGGCCTCGAGTGAGCAGGCGCCCTATATCGGCAACCTCTGGGTGGGCTCGTGGATCGCCAGCCTGATCATCGGCGTGCTGGTGTGGGGCCTCATGGGCTGGGCGTTCATCGTGTATCGCCGCAAGCACAGCGCTCAGGTGCCCAAGCAGACGCGATACAACCTCCCGCTCGAGATCATGTACACGATCGTGCCCTTCCTGATCGTGGGCGTGCTGTTCTTCTACACCGTCCAGGCGCAGGACAAGGTGCTCGACACCACCCAGACGTCTCCCAATGCGCACACCGTGAACGTCGTGGCCCAGAAGTGGTCGTGGACGTTCAACTACATGGACGCTGCTGATGGCGAAACCGTGTGGGACGCGGGCACGGTGGAGCGTACTCCCGATCTCTATCTCCCGATCAACGAAACGGTGACGTTCAACCTGAACTCGCCGGACGTGATCCACTCCTTCTGGGTCCCCAGCTTCTATATGAAGATGGATGTGATCCCGGGCAAGCAGAACACGTTCCAGGCCACTCCGAACCGCTTGGGCACCTTCGCAGGCAAGTGTGCAGAGCTCTGCGGCACCTATCACTCCGCGATGCTCTTCAACGTGCAGGTGGTGACGCAGGAGGAGTTCGACCAGAAGATGGCCGAGCTGCGTGACCGCGGACAGGTGGGCGAGATCAAGGGCTCGATCGGCAACAACGACCTGGCCGGCTTTGACATGAGGGAGGGTGAGTGATGACAACAGTCGAACGTGTAGCAGATGCCACCAGCACTGCACCGCGTGAGCGCCGTCTGGGCGCCACGATCATGCACTTCTTGACGACTACTGATCACAAACTGCTCGGCAAGATGTACATGGTCACCGCGTTCATCTTCTTCCTGATCGCGGGCGTCATGGCCCTGGCGATCCGGGCGGAGTTGGCGTTCCCGGGCATGGATTACATGGAGCTCGAGACCTTCAACCAGATGTTCACGATGCACGGCACGATCATGCTGCTGATGTTCGCGACGCCCATGTTCGCCGGCTTCGCCAACGTGATCATGCCGCTGCAGATCGGTGCCCCGGACGTCGCGTTCCCGCGACTGAACGCGTTCTCCTATTGGATCTTCGTGTTCGGCTCGCTGATCGTGATGTCGAGCTTCCTGACCCCCCAGGGCGCGGCCTCGTTCGGGTGGTTCGCCTATACGCCGCTCTCCAACGAGGTGCACAGCCCCGGTGTCGGTGGCGACCTGTGGCTCATGGGCCTCTATCTCGTCGGCCTGTCGTCCATCCTGGGCGCGGTCAACTTCATCACCACGATCGCCACCCTCCGCGCGCCCGGCATGACGATGTTCCGCATGCCGATCTTCGTGTGGAACGTGCTCGTCACCGCTCTGCTGATCCTGCTGGTCTTCCCGGTCCTGGCCGCCGGCCTGCTGGTTCTCGAGGCGGACCGACGACTCGGCACCCACGTGTTCGATCCGGCCAACGGTGGGCCCATCCTCTGGCAGCACCTGTTCTGGTTCTTCGGACACCCCGAGGTCTATGTGCTCGCGCTGCCGTTCTTCGGCATCATCACCGAGATCATCCCGGTGTTCAGCCGCAAGCCGATCTTCGGCTACATCGGTCTGGTCGGGGCCACGCTGACGATCGCGGCGCTGTCGATGGCGGTGTGGGCGCACCACATGTATGTGACCGGTTCCGTGTCGCTGCCGTTCTTCGCCTTCATGACGTTCCTCATCGCGATCCCGACCGGTGTGAAGTTCTTCAACTGGATCGGCACGATGTGGCGAGGATCGGTCAGCTTCGACACGCCCATGCTGTGGGCGGCCGGCTTCCTCACGACCTTCCTCTTCGGTGGTCTGACGGGTGTCATCCTGGCCAGCCCGCCGATGGACTTCCAGGTGTCCGACACCTACTTCGTGGTGGCGCACTTCCACTACGTGCTGTTCGGCACAGTGGTGTTCGCGATGTTCGCCGGCTTCTATTTCTGGTGGCCCAAGATGACGGGTCGCATGCTCAACGAGACCTGGGGCAAGGTGCACTTCTGGCTGCTGTTCGTGGCCTTCCACACCACCTTCCTCGTCCAGCACTGGCTGGGTGTCGAGGGCATGCCGCGACGGTACGCCGACTACCTGCCCGACGAGGGGTTCACCACGCTGAACCAGATCTCCACGGTGGGCGCGTTCATGCTGGGCGTCTCGTTCCTCCCGTTCTTCTGGAACATGTGGATCAGCCGCAACGCTCCCAAGGTGACCGTCGATGACCCGTGGGGTTGGGGCCGCTCCCTCGAGTGGGCGACCTCCTGCCCGCCGCCGCCGAAGAACTTCGTGTCGCTGCCGCGCATCCGTTCCGAGGCTCCCGCGTTCGATCTGCACCATCCGGAAATCGCCCTGATGGAATATCCGGCGAACGTCGTCACCCCCCAAGGTCACCTGATCGATGCGGGTGAGGACACCGGCCGTCAGGCGCTCCTCAAGGAACGTGCCGACAAGCTGGAAGGTGACAACTCGTGAAGCGTGAAGCCTGGATCTATTTCCCGCTCGCCGCCTTCTTCTTCATGGCGACCATCATCTATTTCTTCCTTGGCCGAGTGGATCTCCAGCCGAACATCGGCGGTGTCACCCAGGACATCAAGGTGAACCAGATCGAATGGGCCGGTGTGGCTGCCCTCCTGTTGAGTGGCCTGATGATGATGATGATCGGTGGGGTCTTCTATCTGACCGGTCGCAAGATGGACAAGCGTCCGGAGGATCGCAAGGACGGCGAGGTCGTGGACGGGGCCGGTGACATCGGCTTCTTCCCGCCGAGCAGCATCTGGCCGTTCTGGACCGCGATGACCGCGGGCCTGATCTTCCTCGGCCCGGTCTTCGGGTGGTGGCTCACCTTCCTGGGTGTCGGGTTCGGCATCTGGGCGCTGGGCGGCTGGCTGTTCCAGTACTACCGTGGTGACTATCAGCACTGACCGCTGAAGGCACCAAGAAGGCCGAGGGCCGTCGGGATTCACTTCCCGGCGGCCCTCGGCCTTTGGCGTGTTCTTCTAAACTGGATCAGCTCACAACCGGCATCGGAAGGGGACCTCATGCGCAGTCTTGTGCAACTGGCGTGGCCGGACACCTTCGGTCAGCGCTTCAAGCTGGCCCTCGTGGTGAACTTGCTGGTCGTCTGCTTGGTGACGTTCATGGCAGGCCTGATTTTTGGTCCGATGTTTCTTCCTGCCACGGCCCTTCTGGTGGTCGCGTCGGTGCTCATGGCATTTGTTGCTGCCGCTCTTGCCCGACCGGGGCAGAACTTCTGGAAGCGGCTATGAGGGACTACCAGCTCGCGTGCAGGGGGCGCCCTTCTTCATAGCCGGACGGCGACTGGATACCCACGGTGGCGAGTTCGCGGAATTCCTCCAGAGTTCTCGCGCCGGCATAGGTGCATGAAGAGCGCACCCCCGACACGATGAAGTCGATCAGGTCCTCGACACCCGGGCGATCCGGATCGAGGAACATCTTCGAGCTGGAGATGCCCTCCTCGAACAATCCGGCGCGAGCCCTGTCGAATCCTGACTGGTCCCGTGTCCGCATGCGGACCGCCCTGGCAGACGCCATGCCGAACGACTCCTTGTACATCCGTCCCTGCGGGTCCGTCAGCAAGGCGCCCGTGGACTCGTGGGTGCCGGCGAACCAGGAACCGATCATCACCGACCCCGCACCGGCCGCGAGGGCGAGAGCGACGTCGCGGGGGTGGCGTACCCCTCCATCCGCCCACACCGCCTTGCCCATCGCCCGGGCAGCCTCGGCGCACTCCAGCACCGCGGAGAACTGGGGTCGGCCCACACCGGTCTGCATGCGGGTCGTGCACATGGCGCCGGGGCCGACTCCGACCTTGAGCACGTCGGCACCGGCCTCAGCGAGGTCGCGTACGCCGTCCGGAGTGACCACGTTGCCGGCGACGATGCGGACCTCGGGGCTGACGGCATCGCGTACGCGGCGGACGTGTCCGAGGGCCTCGACCATCCGGTCCTGGTGGCCGTGGGCGGTGTCCACGACGAGAACGTCCGCGCGAGCGGCGAGGAGACGCTCTGTGCGCCCCGCTACGTCGCCGTTGACCCCGACGGCAGCTCCCACCCGCAGCGAGCCCCGGGAATCGACTGCGGGGGCGTACAGGGCCGAACGGAGGGCTCCCTTCCGGGTGACCACCCCGACGAGGTGCCCGGCGTCGACAGCGAGCGCGCATTCCTGATGATGTGCGGTCAGGCTGTCGAAGATCTCCCGGGGAGAGGCCGAGGGGTCGATGGTCAAGAAATCCCGGTTCATGACTTCATGGACCTGAGCGAAGCGGTCCTCGTCCACCACATCAGCGGGAGTGACGGTGCCGATCGGTGTGACATCACCCGATTTGCGCTCACCCTCGATGACGACGACGAAGCCGTGGGCACGCTTCGGCAGGAGGCTCATGGCCTCACCCAGCGTGGTGTCGGGGCGGACCATGATCGGCGTGTCGAAGGTGACATGCGCGTGCTTCACCTTGGCGATGGACTCGGCCACGATGGCGGTGGGAATGTCCTGGGGCAGCACTGCGATCCCCCCACGCCGCGCGACCGTCTCCGCCATGCGACGTCCGGAGATCGCGGTCATATTGGCCACCACGAGGGGCAGGGGAGTGGTCAAACCATCCGTGCTCGTCAGATCCACATCGAGTCGCGAGCTGACGGAGGAACGACCCGGGACCATGAAGACATCGTTGTAGGTGAGGTCATGGGTGGGCTGGAGGTTGTTGAGGAATCGCACCAACCCATTATTGCCACAAGAGGAACGAGCGCCGGCGCTTGCTCACTGACACAGAAACGGCCCGGATCGAAAGCGATCCGGGCC
>DUOB01000075.1 GCA_012839035.1 Propionibacterium sp. | reverse complement strand
CGCCTTCGGTCCCGCGATCCACACCGGACCGAGCAGCCCGTTGTCCTCACAGAACCGCACGAACACCGTCGTCAGCACCCACGACACCGCGACCTGGGTGATCTTGTCGTCGCGGAAGGTCTCCCACGCCCCAGCCGTCCGGCCCGCCTTCAGCGCGCCACGATGCTCCTCGCGCCACCGCGCATCCACCGCAGGATCATCAGCAAGCCGAATCCGCAGGTCGTCCTCGACCCGCAGGACCAGCTTCTTGAGCTCCGCGGTCAACTGCGGGTTCATGCACTTGCTCCTTCTGCGCGCTCCGCCCAGCGCGCGCTCAGCCACGCGCGGTCGACGGGCACAAACTGATTCGGCGACGCCTGCACCGGCCGGCCGTCGAGCAGCGGCCCCTGGGCGGTGGCGAGTTGCGGTACGACCAGCCATACCGCCTGCGCGCGGCTGCGGCCGAGATCGCTCCACCGGGTCAGACCTCCCGCGTGGCCATAACGGGTCAGTGGCTCGGCGTCGATGAGCACGACCGGCCCAGCACCGTCGGCGTCCGCCACGATCGCGTCGATCTCGTCCAGTGTGGCCTCACAGGCCCGTCCCGCGAGATTGCGCAGGCCCGTCGCCTCCCTCGTGTCGGGCAGCGCGGCATCGGCCCGCTGGATCTCCGCCCAGTCGATGGGCTTGCGGAGCTGGTTGTTCGCCGCGCGCAACTGCTCGAGGAACAGGGCGGTGACGTTGATCGCACGCGCGGCGTACTGCTCCGTCAACACCGTCACCAGCCGCTGGTGCTGATCGGCGGGCACGCCCAACACCAGGAACGAGCGGCTCTTCCGGGAATCCTCCAGCCGCTGCCCCACGACCCCGTTCACCGACAGGGGCGCGACATCGAACGGCAGCTCCGTCTCCCGGCGCGTGCCGAGCCCGGTCTCCTTGTCCGTCAGCGGACGCGAACCCCACACGCGCTGGTTCGGGTTCCATTCCAGGTCCAGACTCGACTCGCCGACGATCTCGTCCAGGTCGCCCAAGGGCAACCGCGGCAACGCCGGGAACCGCGCAGCGACCCGTTCGATGAGCTCCTTGGCCGTCAGCGTCTGACTCGGCGCGACCGAACCGAGCGCCAACTCCAGTGCCCGCGACCGCGACAGCTCCAAGGTGTGCAGATCACCGAGCGCCGAGGTCGCTGCTGTTGCCGAACAGCCAGCGGCCAGCGCTGCTGCACGGGTCCCTTCGAGACGGCCTGCGGCCTCCTCAGGGATCAAAGCTGCCAACTCATCACGCGCGCGATCCGCAGGCACCAGCGCGTCCGCCGGGGCACCCGCCTCGCGTACCAATTGATCCGCCCGCGCCCCCAACGCCTCCGCAAGATCGAGGAGGACCGGATCGAGCGCCGCGAGATACATCACGCCCCTCCGCCGTCGCCACGCGAGGACCAACGCATCGGGATCGAGGCTGGCGATGCGGCGTTGGCGGTCGTGGAGGAGTCGGAGTACGCCGCGGGCGAGCGCCCGGGAGGCATCGAGCTCGGCCTCGGTTGAGGCCGCATCCGCAACGCTGAGAGATGCCTCGGTCGGCATGGCGGCGACCAGCGCATCGGCGAGCTCGTTGACGGTGGCGACATCGCCGAGCTCGCGTACCCGCGCCAACACGAACGCGTCGAGCTGGTTGAGCAGGGCGAGTGCCTCCCCCTCCGCCCACGCGTTGTGGAGGTCCGTGATGATCTGGCTGACACGCGCGCCCGTGAGCGAGACGGTCTCGCCCAGGACCGCGTTGGTCGCGAACGGATCGACCGCGGGATGTTCGCCGAGCAGGATGTGCAGCACCTCGCTCCGACTCCTGCTGCGCGCTCCCCCGGCCGTTTTGATCAGGGTGTGCGCAATGTCCGCGAGGCTGGGGAGGTCGGATGGTTCGGTTTGGCGGGGTACGCCGGAACCGAGCCGCGCAGTCCACTGCCGCGCGCGGGCCATGACCTCCTCGCGGGTCGAACTCGCGCCGGAGAGTTGGTTGACCCGGAAGAGCGGGACAGCGGTGAGATCGCCCACCGTCCTGAGGCGCAGCGGTTCCACCAAGGACAGCGCCCGCGCGGACAGACCGGACTTGGCGAGTGGCGTGGTGAGGGTGGCGGCATTCGCCAGTTCATCGCCCGCGTCCGCCGCCTTGGTCGCGGTGCGGTCGAGAGCCCGACGCCACGCGGTGCGCATCTCGACGGCCGACCGGTGGCGGTCCTTCGCATCCCGAGCGAGCGCACGGGTGAAGAAGCGCTGGAAACTGTCCGCGACCGCTTTGTCGAACATCGCGCGGTGAAGGGTGACGTCGTCGTTGATGGTGTTGGGGTGGGCGGATCCGTCCCCGTATTGCGGCACCTGACCCGTCGCCATCTCGAACAGGACGACCGCGGCGGCGTACCGCTCGGCCGCGGGATCGAACCGGTCACGGTCGCCGCCGAGGAACGGATCGAGATAGGGCGCCGTGCCTGCCGTGATCGCCCCGGCCGAGGCACGCGAGAGGGAGAAGTCGAACAACACGAGGTGCTGGGCGCCGTCACGTTTGATGACGCCGAGGTTGCTGGGTTTGATGTCGCGATGATCGACGCCGGCCCGGTCGAGTTCGACGAGGACGTCAAGCAGATCGGTGCCCCAGCGTTCGAGGAGGTCGAGCGACAGGCGTTCACGTTCGGCGAGGTGTTCGGCGAGCGTCTTGTCGCCGGCCAGCGAAAGCAGCAGCGCCTGACGGTTGCCGACCGTGACGGACTCGATGAGCTTGACCAGGCGTGGGCTGTCCAGGGGCTTGAGGGATTCGAGGACCTCGGCCTCGTCACGGAGGCGGGCGTCGGCGGTGTCGTCGAGGGCGACTTTGAGTACGCGGTTGGCGCGCGGGTTGCGTTCGTCACGGACGAGCAGACCGATGGCGGTCGAGCCGGCGCCCAGGCGGCGCTCGACGGTGAAGCGGTTGTCGAGGACGTCGCCGGCGCGGGCGGAAAGCGGGTCGAGCGCGTGCTCGGTGGTCTGAGTGAGGGACTCCTCCACCCGATCGAGCTGGGTGAGGAAGTCGCCGACGTCGCCCGTGCGCTGGGCGGGGCTGGGGTGGGTGGCCCGGAGGATGAGCGCGCGCAGATCGCTCGTCGCCTGCGGCAGATCGACGGCGAGATCGAGGCCCTGCTGGGTGCGCAGCCGCTCGCGGAGAGCGCTCGCGGAGGTGGCGGGGGCCTTGCCGGTGAGGATGTAGTACGCCGTCGCACCGAGCCCGAACAGGTCCAACCGGATCCGGTTGGCAGTGGGCGACCAGCCCTCCTCCGGGGCGCGATAGGGAGCGGTGGGATCACCCGCGGGGCGCGTATGCGCGGCGTACAAACTCGTCACCCCCGCCGCCTGCGTACCCAACGCCGTCGCCGTCCCAGCCGACTGCCAATCCCCGATCGCCACCCGCTGGGGCGCCCTCGTCGCATCATCACCGGTGACCCACAGCGCCTGCGGGTTGAGACCGCGGTGGACGACCTGATTGCGATGCGCGTAGTGCACGGCCTCGGCGACCTGACGGATCAGCCCGAGACGGTCCTTGAGCGGAAGTTGCTCGTCGCGGCCGGCGAGCCAGAGATCGAGCCGCTCGGAGTCATCGGCCGGATAGACGAGCCCGAGCCCGAGCTCGCTGTCGACCAGGTCGTCCGGCCGCAGCAGACCGTCGTGCTTGAGGGTCGCCAACTTCGCGTACTCGTTCTCCACCATCCGGCGGACCTCGGCCGCGGACTGTACGCCGGGGGTCGCGCTGTGGAAGCGGATGCGGGCGGAGCGCTGCTGGGCGAGTTGGTGGTACGCCAGCCAGTCCTCCCACGTGTCACCCTCGGCGATGCGCTCCTGGAGATTCCACGAGCCTGCGGCCGGCTCGCGGCGCTGGACGAGACCGAGGCGCTGCTGGAGCAGGCCGACGATGAACCGGTGGTGCTTGACCTCGCGGTGATCCGGCAGCTCCAGGACGAGGTCGCTGATCGGGGTGAGGCCAGGTTGGCGCTCGCGGCCGTCGAGGCCATAGAGGCCGAGTGCGGCCGTGCCGGTGAGGTGACTGCGGAGCCCGGGATGGTGGAGGAAGACGGACTCCTGGACCCACGGGACGGCTTTGAGCGGCTCGGTCGGATCTTGGCCCTTTTCCCGGCACCAGTCGCGGACGGCATCCTTGAGCTTGCTCGCGAACCGCTGCGCCTTGCGGCGGGCGAGGAGGAGTGGTGAGTCCTCGACACGGTGGCCGGTGCGGTGCCAACGGAGGTCGTCGCCGTGGAGGTCGCCGGAATAGTACTTGAGCTCGATCAGATGAAGCCGTCGGCGACCGAGGACCAGGGCGTCGCACTCGTGCCAACGGCCGGTGGAGTCCTTGAACTCGAAATTCGTCCAGACATGGAACGGGTCGACGTCGGGGATCAGCGTGCGGAGCGCGTCGAGGCCTGCCTGCTCGTGCTCATGCGCGGAGGGGGTGACCTCAATCCAGCGCTCATCGCTGAGCACGGCGTCCCCCCTTCGCTCACAAAACTGTCAGACCCGGATCTTAGTGTCGAGGCAACGACATTGGCAGGGTGTTCGGGTCCGGTTGAACGTGCCGGGAGGAGTTGTTGTGACAGGCTGGTCGATTGAGTACGAGGGCAATGGGTTCGCACGCTTCCTGAAGTCGCTTCCCGCGTATGAACAGGCGGTCCTGATCGCGGCGATCGAGAACGTCCTCCAAGTCCACGGAATCGACATCTGCGCTGGCGAGTGGGGGAAGCCGTTGGGAGACGGGCTTTACGAGTTCCGGGTGAGGAAGTCCTTGAGGAGCATCTTGGCCTCCGCCGGCTTGGAGCCCAGCGAAGCAGGCTCCGACCATAGCGTCCTCTTGCGCTTGTTCTGCACATTCCACGGGAAAAGAATCGTCTTGCTCTACCACGGCTATAACAAGAAGGCAGACCCATCAGAACGGCGTCAACAACGCGAGATCGCCAAGGCGCGCAAGATCCACGCACGATGGAAAGCTCAGAACCGGACTTGATTCTTTATGTGCTGGAGCACATACTAATGGTGGGGGTGAACCATGTCGAACAACTTCAAGGAACTGGCAGAGAGCCTCAAAGCAGAGTGGGACGACGACACCCGCCAGGTCTATGAGGCCGCATCCGAGGAGTTTGCCGCCGAGGTTGTCGAGCGCGCAGATCTGGGCGTTGCGCTTGCGGCCGCCCGCAAGGAACGGGCCCTGACCCAATCCGCGCTGGCCGAGTTGACCGGCATCCAGCAAGCTGAGATCAGCCGCATTGAACGCGGCATCGGCAACCCCACAGCAACGACGCTGCTGCGATTGGCGACAGCCCTCGGACAGCGACTCACGCTCGCCCCGATCCAGGACCACCGCACTAACCAGGCCTCGATGTCCTCTCGTAAGATGAAGTAGACATTTGTCTCGGGAGGTTCTCGTGACAGGCAGCATCAGTGTGGGTGAGCTTCGGCAGAACCCAACGCGCATGCTCCGCGAAGTCAGGGATGGTGCGGTCTATACGATCACTGACCATGGCGAGCCGATCGCGGAGGTCGTGCCACTGCGTCGGCAACGCTGGATATCCAGCGCCACTGTCAACGCTCTGCTCCAAGAACTGGGCGCCGACCTTGCGTGGGAACGTGAGATTGCCTCCGAACGCGCGGCCGACGATGCGACTGATCCGTGGGAGCAGGACGAATGAAGGCAATCCTCGACACCAACATCCGCGCACCGTCCAACCACGATCACCCGATCATGTACAAATTCACCCAAGAAGTGTACATATCGGGCATCGCATGGTTAAGTCTGCGACATGTGGCCGGGAGCGAATCATCCTTATCAAGACCTGCCAGACCTCCCTCCCGACCAACCTGTCGAGACCGCTCGGACGCTCAAGGCTCTCGTGGGAGCCAGCCGCGCGTTGGCCGCACTGGACATGGCATGCCGACGCCTCGCTGACCCTTCCCTGCTGATCAATACGGTGCCGCTCATGGAGGCCCAGGCATCGAGCGAGATCGAGAACATCGTCACCACCAATGACGAACTCTTCCGCGCCGCGAACAATGCAGCGAGCGCGCCGGTCACTCCTGCGACCAAGGAGGCTCTGCGCTATCGGGCGGCACTGCGCGAAGGACAGCAGTTGCTGGACCAGCGGCCCCTCACCGCACAAACGGCTGTCGCTGTCTGCAACGTCCTGATGGGGACTGCGCAGCGCGTGCGTGACCAGCCCGGCACTTTCATCGGCAATCCAGCCACGGGCGAACAGATATACAGCCCGCCCGAAGGCCGAGATCTCATCTGGGCCAAGCTTTCGGCTTGGGAACGGTTCCTTCACGATCACCACGACTTGGATCCGTTGATCGCCTTGGCGCTGCTGCATTATCAGTTCGAAGCCATCCATCCGTTCTTCGACGGCAATGGGCGCACTGGCCGGGTCCTCAATCTGCTGTTCCTCATGCATTCCGGGCTGCTCAGTCAGCCCGTGCTCTATCTCTCCGGATATCTGTTGGAACACAGAAGTGGTTACTACGCCGGCTTGCTTGGGGTCACTGCTGAAAATCGTTGGGAGGACTGGATCTGCTTCATCCTCGCCGCGGTGGAGAGCACGTCGAAGAACACCCTTCGCTTGGTCGACGCTGTCACCGCGCATCGAGAGGACCTCGAGCATCGCATCCGGCAGCGGTTCCCCCACCTGCCGGCCGCGGAACTGTCACGCCTGATGACCGCCCAGCCCTATATCCGGATCGAAACCGTGGTCAACGCCGAACTCTCACAACGACAAACGGCAGCTCGATGGCTCAACGTCCTTGCCGAGGAAGGCTTGGTGCGGTCCGAGCGTGTCGGCAGGAACCGGATCTTCATCAATACCGCGCTCCTGAGGATTCTCTTCTCCGCCAGTTCTCCAAGCGGTGTGTGAGTCGGCTCGCGCTCACCACGCAGGCGATATGACGAGTTCATGACCAGTTCGAGGACGAACGGGCCATTCACTGCTTAGGGTTCTGATGTGACGAGCATCATTCATGCCACGTGGCCACCACGACCGATGTCTGTCAGCCGATGGACGTCCGCCGCACAACAAACAATGGACCTGGTGCCTGCCGCCATGGAGGCGAGCCCCACGGATGGTGGGTGGCGGGCATCCCTGCGATCCGACACCGGGAGCTCGACATTCGCCTTCGACACCGTCGACCAGGTGTCGAAGTGGATCGCCGCCAATACCGCGGGCCACGAGCTCGGCGACAACATCGGCACGATCACCTGGATGACCCACGATCTGTCCCGGACGATCACCATCAACGCCGGGAACCTGTGGTCCGACAATGCCGTGAGGCTCACCGGGGTCAAGGACAAAAAGGCCACCGATGCCCTCAAACAGCTGGTCCAGGCGTGGATCGCGGAATGGGGTTATGCAACGTCCGGGCCGACGTTCACGGGCCCGTCCGGTCTCACGTTCGGCGAATCCACCTGGGTGCGCTCATGGCGATTGCGCCAGACACCCCAGGTCCAGGGCGTCCATCAGTCCGAGCACGCACTGGGAATCCTCTGGACGGTGCCCCCATCGGGGTTGTTCCGGAAGTCCAACCCGACGGAGGTGATCCCCACGCTCGGCTCCTCGGTGGACGAGCTCGACGTGCTGATCCCCTTCTGGCCGCGCGCCTGGCCGCAAAGGGAGCGTTTGGCCTGGTACGCCCAGAGTGCCGCGTACCCCGAACGCCGCATGAAGTGGGAGAACGGCAGGGTCGATTTCCACGGGGTGACCACGGAGAACGGCCGCTCAATCGCTTTGATGAGCCTCGCCGAACAGTGGAGTTGGTTCCACTACGACGTCGGTTATGAGGCCTGGAACGCGCACTTCCTCGAGGCCGCCCGCGTCCATGACGCCGTGATCGCGCAGAAGGACATGGGGGTGCGTTGGGTGTTCGCCGCCGAGGAAGTCGCCCGGGCCACCGCGGTGCTGCTGCGGAACGCCGGCTCCAAGGTCGAGGTCACCTACATGCTTCCTGACTTCAACTAGCTCTTCGCCCGATCGGAACACGACTCGGCCTTTGGCTGTGAACCCGACCACAATGGAGCTGCAGTTTCTGAGCACAGTTGAGGTGGATTCCGATCAAGAAGACGACACGGACGGCAGCCTGGACCGAGGCCCCGACCAAGCTCCAGACCGTGGTGCCCTTCGAGGGGACCTCCGGGGGCTTTGACGACCCCACCCGGGTCGCCCCCGTGACGCACTCCGGACCGGCCCGCGCACGTGCCGGTCACGTGCTGCGCGGACGCTATCGCCTCGAAGAGGTCCTGATCGAGCGTGCAGGGACCCAGACGTGGCGGGCCCACGACGTGGTGCTCGCGCGCCCGGTCAGGGTGCATCTGCTGCCCAACGACCGGTCGAACGACAAAATTCTCGCGGCGGCCAAGCGCGCTGCCGTCGCCAATGATTTCCGGGTCCTCCGTGTGCTCGACGCCACCCTCACCGCCGATCCCGGTGTGGTCGATAACAGTTGGCTGGGCCCGCACATTGTGTGTGAGTACGCCCCCGGGCAGCTCCTCCAGGACCTCTTGGCCACCGGCCCGTTGAGCACGTTGGAGGCTGCGTGGCTCGTCCGCGAGGTCGCCGACGCGCTGATCGGGATGCACGCCCGCGGCCTCTATCACCAGCGGCTCTCCCCCGCCACGATCATGGTCAGCACCACCGGCAACGCCAAGATCAGCGGATTCGTCGTCGAGGCCGCGATGGCGAACCTCCATCGGGAGCGCGACCCCGAACAGGCCGATGTCACGGCCCTCGGTCGGCTCCTCTATGCCCTGCTCGTGGCGCGGTGGCCGGGCGGGCCGGCGTACGGGCTCGACGCCGCACCCACCGACCCCGACGGCCACGTCATCACTCCCCGCGAGATCGAGCGGAGCGTACCGCCCTCGCTCGACCACATCTGCGACCGCATCCTGAACCCCTCGCGCAACCACTCGGCGCGCCTGCGGACGGCCGCCGAGGTCTCCGCTGCGCTGACCCGGATGCTCGGGACCGCCGATGCGGCCGAGGATCTCGAGCAGCGCGTCCAAGCGGCGATTTCCTCCGTGGGTGAGGAGACTCAGGCGCACGATGTGTCGCTGGGGTACGCCGACACCGCGCCCCTGCAGGCCACTCCCCGCGCGGCCGTGCAGAAGGACGCGTTCGCCACGGCCCATGCGTACCTTCCCAGCACCGCCCCCGAGCCCGGCACCCTCGACGACCCGAAGCCGCCGCTGTGGCGCCGGATGCTCGTCCCGCTCGGCGTGCTCCTCCTCGTCGGCAGCCTCGTCGCCGTCGGGCTCCGACTGAATTTCTCGGGCGACGACTCCAACGAGCCTGCCCCGGCCGCGGCTGCTGCCCCGTCGGTGGAACGTGCGGTGGTCGCCGCGCATGACTTCGACCCCGTCAGCAACGGCGGCAACGGCGAGGAGCACCCCAACCAGGTCGCGCTGGCCTGGGACGGTGACCCCGCCACCTCGTGGACGACGATGAACTATTTCGAATCCGGCTTCGGCATCAAGAGAGGCGTTGGTCTGGTGTTCGATCTGGGTGAGGTACGCGAGCTCAGCCGCGTCGAACTGGAACTGGACGGTGCCGGCACCAGCCTGGACATCCGCGTCCCGGTTGCGGAGAACCCCGCCTCGGCACCGCTTGCGAGCGTTGACGACTGGCGTGCGGTCGGCAGTGTGACGGGCGCGCCTGCCGAGGCGACGGTCACCGTCGAGCAGGGCGTCGAGACGAGGTATGTCCTCGTCTTCCTCACCGAGCTGCCCCCCGTTGCCGGCCAGTTCACGGGTGGCATCGCCGAGGCCCGGTTCTGGAGCTGATCCGGCCACCGGGCTGGGGGCCCCGGGCTGCGCGGCGGCGTTAGATTGACCGCATGCGACTGTTCCTGATCCGTCATGGGGAGACGACCGCCAATCTGGTGGGTGCTCTCGACACCGCACCTCCGGGCAAGCTGCTGACCGAGCTGGGGCAGCGCCAGGCGCGGGCGGCGGGCGTCGCCCTCAAGTCCGAGGGCATCGAGGCACTCTATTGCTCGGACGCCCTCCGGGCGCAGCAGACCGCGGACCACATGACGGCGACGCTCGGGCACAAGGCCACCGTCATCGGTGGGCTCCGGGAGATCCAGGCAGGGGGCGTCGAGGACCGCACCGACCCCGACTCGGTCCAGATCTATTTGAAGACCGTCATCGCCTGGGCGACCGGTGACCTCGACGCCCGCATGCCGGGCGCGGAGAACGGGCACGAATTCCTGGCCCGCTATGACGCCTCGATCCAGCAGATCATGGACGGCGGGCACAAGGTCGCGGCGCTCGTCAGCCATGGCGCTGCGATCCGTGCCTGGGCGGCACTGCGGGCGACCGCGGCCGAGGGCGTGAACACCCGCGCCGACTTCAACAACACGTCCTGCATGACGATGGAGTTCAACGGCTCCGGCTGGGAGCTCCACGACTGGAACCCGCACCCCCTCGGCGGCGCCCACCTGCTCGCTGCGAACCTCCTCGACCGCACCAACGAACCGCCCACCGAGGAACTCGCCCACCTCGACGAGGAAACCGAGACTCGTCCGGGGCGGATTCATGGACGTGAGTCGCCCGGGCTGGGATGACGTGGGGGTACGCCCCGCTGCTCAGAGGACGCCCACCCACTCGCGGATCGCGGGTCGTGATCCGGTGCGACCCGCGGCCGCCCGCCGCAGGAGAAACTCAACACCTTCCCGCTGTTCGGGGTTCAGCCCACAATCAGCAGGCACGACGATGGACTCCGCATCCTCCGGAAAAGCCTCGGACACATTGTTGACCACGATCAGGCGATAGACGAGCAGCGCATATTTATAGCGATCGAGATCGAAACCCAACGGCAATTCGGACAACCGATGGGGGTCATTCCAGTCGGGCGTATTCGCCAAATCCTTGTCCGGGATCACCGGCGTCGCAATGTGATGAACACCGTCCATATCCATGACCAACAATTCGATCGGATCGGTCGCGAACCGCATGTTCTTCAACGACAGGTCGCCATAGACCAGGTCATGGGCGTGGAGGGTGTCGAGGAAGAGCGCGACGAGGCGTACCAATTCGATCCGCTCCCCCGCCGACAGCACCCGCAGTGGATAGAACGCCTTGTCCGGGTCCGGTTCGAGCGCGAACTCGAGCGTCGCCTCCTGTCGATCCGGCCCATAGGGGGTGTGGATCTCGGTGTGGAACCGGTCGGGCATGCGGGGCATGACGTACCCCTCCACCGACTCCCCCGGCCCCAGCACATGCACCGGCCAGAGCGCGCTCACTCCGTGCGCCGCCAGGGGTGGCCCGAGCCTCCGGCCCGCCTCGACGAGCTCGGTGAAGCTCGTCCGCGCGTTGTCGATCGGCGCGTAGTAGTGCTTGTAGACATGCCCGGAGTGCCGCGGCAGTTCATAGACCGCGCCCTGTCCGCCACCGCGACCCAGCATGTCCCCCACACGCAGTTGGGACGCGAGCCGGATCCGCGGGGAGATGATCGTGGGCTCCACGTCAGTCCTGTGGCCCGACCGGTTCGTCGGCCCAGGCGCGAAGTCGCCGGAGCACTCGCTTCAGCCGCGTTTCCTGTCGGGGCGTCTCCGCGGTCTCCCTGGTCTGGGCCGTGTCGTACGCCGGCTCGGCGGTGCTCAGCTCACCCACCGGTCGCCACCTGCGGGCACCCGGCGCTGCCACAGTAGTCGGCTGCGGAGATGCGTACGGCCACATGAACGCGGGCTGCGGCGGGGGCTTGGGCGCGAACCGGACCTGCTGGACCGCCCGCCCCTGCAGCGCCTGCCGCCACTCGGTGGCCGACGGACGCATCCCGGGCGGACCGGCCGCCTGCACGAGCAGACGATCGATCGAATCCGCGAGCGGAGCCGGGAGGTCGGCGATCGAGTGTCCCCCGGCCGCCGACGGTCGGGCGTTCAGGTCCCGGGTCAGCACGCGGCACACCATCAGCGCGAGCTTGTAACAGTCGCGGTCCTGGTCGGGCGGGGTCCCCGGGGTCGCGTACGGGTCATCCCAATCGGGACTGTCGAGCTGCCTCGACACCGGGTCCCCGGTCGGCGGCTTGATCCCGTCGCAGTCGAGCAGCATCACCCGCGGCTCGGGGTCCGCGGTCCACTGCACGTTCGACCACGACAGGTCACCGAACACCATCCGCCGGTGGTGGAGCTGCTGCAGGATGCCGGCGAGGAGCGCGAGCAGGCGTACCCGATCCGCCTGGACCGGCAGCGACACCGCACCCCACATCGGAGCGGGCGGGGCAGCGAGATAACTGAAGCTCGCGGGTTGACCGACCAGGTTGCCCTCGGACATGAAGAATTCGGCCGGGATGAGCGGCATGAGGAACCCGATCACGCGGGACCCGTGCGCCACCGTCTGCGTCGGCCAGGTCGCCCAATGGGTGATCGGCTCGCCCTCGATGCGCAGGCGCGTGGCCTCGGCCACCAACTCCCGCAGCACGTCCACACGCAGCGACGGCAACTGATCCGCGCGATAGCGCTTGAAGGCCTGACCCGGCAGGTCGGGCAGGAGGAAGACCTGGGCCTGCCCGCCCTCACCGAGCTTCCTGCCGATGGTCAGATCGGCCACCTGGATCATCAGAGATCCCCGAACCCCACGAGCAGGAGGGTGCGATCGTCGTCGTAGGTCTTGACCGCCGCGTCGACGAAATAGAGCAGCTCCGACGGAGAGAGCGGCCGCTCCGCCCAGCGGCTGCCGATCGCGTCGCCGAACTCGGGGATGTCCGCCAGCAAGTTGCCCACCCCGTCGGTCGCCAGGGCGAGCACGTCGCCCGGCTTGAGCTCGAGCTGTTGGACGGTGGCCCGGGAGTGCTGCGGCAGCGGGTCGACGACGTTCGACAGCTCCGCGTCAGCGGCCGCGTCGCTGCCGGAGAGTGCGGTCCAGGTGCCGTTGCGGAGGAGGTACGCCGGGGAGTCACCGATCTGCCCGACGGCCACCCGCCAGTGAGTGCTGCCGTCCTCACCGGCGACCGGATCGCGCTGGACCGCGGCGAAGGTGAGGGTGGTGCTCAGGCGCACCGGATCCACGCCCCGAGCCTCGGCCTCCGCGGTCAACGCTGTGGCGATCTCCTGGCAATCGAACTCGGCGACGCCCGGGCTGATCACGTCGCAGACCGCAGGCCAGGCAGTGCTGAAACGAGTGGCGAGGGCCGCGCCCAGGTGGGAATCCGGCTGCGATCCCAGGCCGTCCGCCACCGCGCACACGAGCAGATCGTCGATCTCGCCCACCGCCAGTTGGTCCTGCCGGACCGAGCCCTCCCAGCGGTGGCTGTGGCCCCGGACAGAGACGCCCCGAATCGTCAGCCCTGGGAGGTCCGCCCATTCGATGGCGGTGTCGGGCACGTGCAGCCCCTCCGGTTGCTGGGTGACCCGACGGGGAATGGGCACCAGCAGGCCCTGCTCCCCGAACGTGGCAAAGCGTGACGATTTCACTGGGTGACGATCCGTTCGTGTGCGTGCGGGTGAGGTCAGAGCTGCTCGGCCGGCAGCGGCTCATAGCCCGCCGGCACCTGCTGAAAGCCCTGGACCTCGACCGGCATGACCGGGGACAGCGCATCGCCCTTGCCCGAGCCGGAGTTGACGATCGACCGGGTGAGCACGGTCGCGAACTCCGCGAGCGCCTGCGCCGGCGAAAGGCTGCCGTCGGCGATGAACGCCCGCGTACGCCCCACCATCCCGATCACCGTCGGATCGGCCGCGCCGAACCCGAACGCGATCATGTTCGGGTGCCGCGCCCAGGACGGGTCGACCAGGTCGGCCAGCGCCTCCTGCCACTTGGACTCGGTGTCCGTCGGCTGCCCGTCGGACAGGAAGAACACCGACGGGCGGAACACGCGGTGGCCGGCGGCCTTGAGCGCGTCCACATCGCTGTCGATCTCGCTGCGGAGCAGCTTGAAGGCGGCGGCGTAGCTCGTCGCGCCCGACTCCTGCAGCTCCGGGAGCTGGGTGATCTGCGACAGATCCACCAGCGGCTGCAGCACCTGGGCCGTGTCGCTGAAGGTGATGATGCTGAACCGGGTCTTGTCGGACACGACCGGGTTCGTGCCGATTTCCTTGTGGAGATCGGGAAGCGCCTTGTTCATGGCCTCCAGCGGCGGGCCCTGCATCGAGTAGGACTCGTCGCACACCAGATAAAAGGGGAGAATATTTGCCATTGCTCTTCAAATCCTTGACTGTGGGGAATGTGTCGCGCGGACACTCTAGGTCACGGATTTGAACGGTTCCGGTGTGATTTCAAGGGGTGGTCCTGTACGCCTCACGACGCTTTTCGGGACACCGAATAGAGCGTTATGAATTCCGGTGAATTGATGCCAAACATTCATCGACACGCGTGACGAATGGTTGACATTCCCCGGGGTCACGGCCCCGGAACGCCGGCATGGCCGTGCTCAGGTGCGCTCCGGCGTACCCTCCTCGACCAAACCCAACCCGGACAACCGCTCGAGCGAGGCACGGACCTGGGTGAGCTCCGAGATCTGATGCTGAAGCGCGCCGGTGTGCAGTCCGAGGGACTTGCCGATCGCGTTCGTGCCGTGACTGAGCAGCTCCATCGAATCCTCCAGTCGCTGGACGGCACCGTCGAGGACCTCCAGCGTCCGGAACGTCGCCTGATGCGCCCGCAGGAGCTCGGCCGTGGCATCGGTGAGCACGTCCACTCCGTCCGCCGGCTCGAGGATCGTGCGGCTGTTGATCGCATTGGAGGCGCGGGTCATCGCCCGCGCGAGCCGGGCGGTCCCTCGGTCGATCTCCTCCGCCTCGACCCGATCAGCAGAGCGGGACAGCACCCACCGGCCTGCGAAGAACGCGAGGCTCCAGCCGAGCAGGGTGAGGGCGCCGGCCACCGCGGTCCCGAGGTGGTGCCGGGTCGCCAATCCCCCCGCGCCCGTGACCCAGGCCTGCGCCAGGCCCACGTGGGCCGCGCCGGACTCGAGGATCTGCCGGTATGCCTCCACCACTTCACCGAACGACCAGCCCACCCGCGCGATCGGGAGGAACAGGAAGAGCACGCCCAACACGCCGAGGAGGCTGGCCAGCCGGCGGCGTCGCAGGGGCCGCAGCCGCAGGGTGGTGTCCGCGGCGAACGCCGCCTGCAGGTCGATGCCCCGCCACCCTGCGATGCGTGAGCCGCCCAGACGAACCGCCTCGGCCAAGTCGCGCAACTCATGGGTGCGCAGGGCAAACCGGGGGTCGTTCGCCACATCGAGGAGCAGCGCAACCGTCCGCTGGCGCTCCTCGCCCTCTGCCTTTCGATGAAAGTTCCGATCGATCGCAATGCTCGACGTCAACGCATTCCTCTCTCGGGAGCGAGTCCGGAGCATAAACGGTTTCGCACGTGCGCGCGTACACGTCTTGCCGTGGCCACCGACCCACCGGGGGTGCTTTGGCGGGTGGGCGCGGCTCTACGCTGGCCGGATGGATGAGGTGCAGAGGCTGACGGGTCGGGTTGCGGTGGTCACGGGATCATCGAGAGGGTTGGGGTTGGCGTTCGCGCGCCTGCTCGGGCAACACGGGGCCGCGGTCGTGCTCAGCGCACGGACGGCCGACGACGTCGAACGAGCGGTCGACGGACTCCGACTCCGGTCCGAGGGCATCGCGGCGCACGGTCTCGCAGCGGACGTGGGGATCCTCACCGACGTCGAACGCCTCCGCGACGAGGCGCAGCAGCACGGCACGCTCGACATCTGGGTCAACAATGCGGGCGCCGCGGGCGTGTACGGTCCCACCGCCACCGCCCCGGTGGCCGACTTCGAACGGGTCGTACGCACCAACGTCATGGGCACCTATCACGGGTCGCGCGTCGCGTTGGGTGTCTTCCTCGGTCAGGGACACGGCGATCTCGTCAACATCTATGGCCGCGGCGACCACGGGCCCGTCCCGCTCCAGAACGCGTACGCCTCCTCCAAGGCCTGGATCCGTAATTTCACCCGAGGGTTGCAGAGCGAGGTGCGGGATTCGGGGGTACGCGTCCATGGCATGAACCCCGGGCTCGTGCGGACCGACATGCTGGGCCGGGTCACGGCGCAGGAAGGATTCGAGAGCCGGGTCAAGGCGCTGCCCTTCGTGGTCGGGCTGTGGGGACAGTCCCCGGAGGCCGCCGCACGGCCGCTACTGCGTCTGGTCACCTCGAAACGGCCGGAATTCCGCGACCTGACCCGGCGGACCATGCTGACGCGCGCGATCGCGAATCTGGCCGGCGGTCAGCTCCACCGGAAGCGTCGTCTGCCGCTGGATGTGACGGTCGTCTCACCCGAATAGGCGAAGTGGCGCCAGGATTGGCATCCAGACGCGTTTGCCGCCCACATTTCCCCTAGTCAGCCGAATCAGCCGCGATCTGGACGCCAATCTTGGAACAGCTCCGCCGGAACTGGGTGCCAATCATGGTCCGAAGTGCCAATCATGGTCCGAGGTGTGCCCCCGGTGCCCAAACCACAACCGGTCACGCCCGGACGCGGGCGAGGAACCCGGCGACCTCGGCGAGGTAGTCGTTCGCGTTGTCCCACAGGATCGAGTTGTGGTTCCCCTGTTCGAAGATGCGCAGCCTCGCGTCGCCGCCGGCCCACGTGTGCAGTCGTTCGGCGTGACTCACATCGACCAACCCGTCGAAGCGGGTGTGCAGGATCAGTGACGGCCCCTGATAGCCGCCCATCTTGACTTGGTGGTCGACCCGCTCCTCGAGCGCAGCGACCTCCGCGGGCGTGCCACCGAGTTCCTCCGGCGAGACCCGGATCAGGAGACGCTCCAGCGCATCGGCGATCCCGCTCTCCAGGATCAAACCGGCGATCGTGGGGAAACGCCGGACCGCCTCGAGCGCGAAGAACGATCCCACCGATCGGCCCATCACGACAATCTTCTCGGGTGATCCGGCTGCCTCGATGACCGCGCCGACATCGTCGAGCATCCGGCCGAGCAAGGGCTCACCGGTGGATCCGCCGTATCCCCGATATTCCGCCAGCAGCAGGTCCCACCCCAGACCGTTGACGATCCGATCCATCGTGCCCTGCCAGTCAGCCACCACTTCCCCGTTGCCATGGAAGAAGACCACGGTGAACCCGTCCGGGTCGACCCGATGTTCACCGCAGGCCAGCACGGCATCCTCCACCGGGACATCCAGCCGGGATGCCGGCGGGCGGCCGCCCGGAAAGAAGTAGCGAGAAGCGATCAACGGATGATTCGACAAGTCTTTCACCCAGCTCATTCTAGGAAATCCCACAAGTCACTGATTTCCGCCCTGTGTCCCCATAAATGACGACTACGCACACACGCACGATTCGTCTGAAATAGGAGTCAAGACCACACAAGGTGGAAGAACTCGGGGGAACGCGACATGACCAGTTGGCCAAGAGGATCCGTGAAGAAGAGCATTGCGGCAGCAGGAATCATCTTTCTGGGCGTCATCCCCGCAGGTGGATGCGCGGCCGCGCAGCCCGTGGCCACATGTCAGGAATTTGCGGCCATGAGTCCGGACACAGGTTTGTTGACATCGACCAACACCGAACAAGAAGATGCGATCAAGCACGCACTGCGGCCCAAGAATCTCGATGACGGTTTTACCAACCGAAGCAAAGCCAAAATCCGGATTCTCGCCTATTGCAACATCTATGACGGCAAGTCCAGCAGTCACTCCGACAGCCCCATCAGTGAAGCCTTGGGCTAGACCGTCTGAGGTCGGCCCACGCGGCGCTGCGGTCGCCGCGTGGACGACACTGGGCACATGAGTGCACCAGGCCGAGATCTGGTCATCCGCCCTGGCCCCGGCGTGCCCGAAGGGCTCGTCATTCCTGCCGCCGAGCTCGAGGAGCGGTTCAGCCGTTCAGCCGGGCCCGGCGGTCAGGGGGTGAACACGACCGACAGTCGCGTGGAGCTGCTGTTCGAGCCGGCGACGTCGACGGCGTTGACACAGACTCAGCGGGTACGCGTACTCAGCGCCCTGGCGGATCGGCTCGTCCAGGGCCGGGTGTCGATCGTGGCATCGGAGCATCGGGCCCAGCTCAGGAACAGGGTCGCGGCCAGGGAGCGGCTCGCCGATCTGCTGCGCCGGGCGCTCACGCCGGATCCGCCGAAGAGGCGCCCGACCAAGCCGACTCGCGGGTCGCAGGCCAGGCGGTTGGCCGCGAAGAAGCGGCGGAGTGAGGTGAAGAGGGGGCGGGGAAAGGTACGCGGGGCGGATCTGTGAGGAACCGGGGGTGATGGAGCCCGCATCGATCGGTTCACCGATCCGCGGGATTTGGTGCAGCCATACACTGGGCGGACAGAACTTCATCACCTGAGGAAGGCACGATGATGAGTGATCAGCAGGGCGAAGTTTCGGAAGTCAGCGGCCTGCAGCCCGACAGCGCACCAAACGTCGGGGACACGGCCCCGGACGCCGCGGCGTCGGACCACGTGACCCAGGGCGAACCCAAGAACTACAGCGGCAAGCGTCCGGAGCAGGATGACCCGCTCCGCGCAGGTCAACCCGGACCGGACAGCGACGACTCGTCGCGCTGACGCAATCTCTGACGACAGCCCGGTCGCGCCCGTCACAAGGTTCGTCGTGGCGTCAGCGAGGTTCGTCGTGGCGTCAGCTCCGCAAGACCTTCGCCATCGCCTTGCCTTTGGCGAGTTCATCGACGAGCTTGTCGAGATACCGGATCTTCTGCATCAGCGGGTCCTCGATCTGCTCGACCCTGACTCCGCAGACGACGCCGGTGATCGACGTCGCCCGTGGGTTGAGCTGCGCGTCGGCGAAGAAGTCCTCGAACGTGGTCTCGGCCTCGAGGTGGCGCTCAAGGGCTGACGCGTCGAAGCCGGTGAGCCACTCGATCACCTGATCCAACTCGGCTCTGGTCCGTCCCTTCTTCTCGACCTTGGCCACATAGTGCGGATAGACCGACGCGAAGCTGGTGGTGAAAATGCGACTCACGAGTGGAGCCTAGCGCCCGCGACGTTGCCGGCCCGTCGCCGTCTTCCCCGCACCCTTGTCATTCCCACATTGGGCGAATGAGCGGGTCGCGAAGGACTCGGGTACTTCGGCGGAGTGTAACTATCCGGCCAAAGTCACCCGGGATGCGGGGCGAAACTGCCAGTCAGCACCTGCCCCTCAGATCGACTTGAGCCGGATAGTTGCACGCTTCGCGCATATCTCGCGAATGGCTGCCCCAAGGACCGAGCAGATCAGCTGATAGGGATCCGCTAGTCGGCGGATGTAAACCCCACCGATGCCAGCGAGGCTGGATTGACACCCCGACCGACGGAGAGCGCCATGATCCATCACGTGTGGCAACCATTGCCCGACCAGCGGGCCATCAGCCAGCAGGCCGCGGAGCGGTATGCCCTGACCACGAGCGTGCGAGAGCAGCGGCGCCAGAACGGGCACCGAAGCCTGATTGTCCGCCTGCGCGACGCGCTCACCCACTACCGGACCGTCGGCAGGAACCAATCCCACGAATCAGGAGCATCCATGAATCATCTGACCCCCGACGAAGCGACACCCTTCACGATCCACGGAGTGTCCTTCCAATCCTTCGCACGCAGCGCGACCGGCGCCAAGGAGATCACGGCATGGCGCGCTGAATTCGGCCCACACACTCCAGGGCAAGCGCACCGGATGTCACACGAGGAGATCCTGTTCGTCCTCGACGGCACCCTCGACATCGCCGTGGACGATAACGCTTTCCAGGCACGAGGGCCGTGCCGGCCGTGCTCTCCGGCCGCCTGACCGGCGTCGCCGCGGCGCCGTTCGTGCTGATCGGCATCCTGGCCGTGGCACTCGTCATCATCGGCTGGCGACGCGGGGCCTGGGCTCAGGCGTGCAATCGTGCGCAGTTGTACGGCCTGATCGGCTTCGGCGCCATCTCCGTCGCGGGCGTCCTCACCGACGGTGTCCTCGCCGCCGCACTCGTCGCCGGCGGACTCATCGCCCACG
The DNA here is from genome assembly GCA_012839035.1 of Propionibacterium sp. Classification (GTDB taxonomy): domain Bacteria; phylum Actinomycetota; class Actinomycetes; order Propionibacteriales; family Propionibacteriaceae; genus Enemella. The sequence goes on along the minus strand of DUOB01000075.1, from coordinate 6,500 downwards.
CGGTCTGGGACGTCATCCATCTGGATGCCAACGCGGTGGTCGGGCGACGGTACGCCGAGTTCTGCGCCATCTTCGATGCCGTTCTCGGCTTCGCCATTCTCTGGAGTCTCTTCTGAGTCGACGTGACAGTCCGGTTGACCGGCAGGACGGGCCGAAGCGGTCGGCGCAGGCTAGTCCGAAGCATCAGCGATATCAGTCTGGGAGAAATCGTTCCCCTTGAACAGCAACGGAGCTGAACGAAGACGTGCGAGCGCATAGGAGAAGCAGTCGCCGAAGTTGAGACCGGCTGGATGGCGTCCCCTCCCGAAACGACGCCAGGCAGCCACCGCCGCCTCTCCCAGATCCCGGTCCACGGGTACAACTTCATCGATGGCACCATCAACCAACAACCCAAGGTCCCGTGCGGCATCCGGACCTTGGCGCGACTCGACCACCAGCGCAGCCTCCACAAGATTCGCTGCGCTGAGCAACGCGAACGAGCGCTGCACTTTGGCGAGGAACTCCTCGGCCTCCGGCTCGCCCAACACGATCGCGACCAGCGCCGAACTGTGGACCACGATCACTGGGGCAACCCATCCTCGCCGAGTCCCAAGATCTCGGTCTCGGTCCGGTGATCGATGGTTGACCGCATCCGTCCCCTGCGAATGATGTCCGAGAGGTCCGCTCCGGTGGCGAGTCTGCGCTGCTCGACCCTCAACCGCGCTTCGATGGCGCGCCGCAGCGCGACCGTGATCGACTCTCCGGTCAGCGCGGCGAGTTCGCGTGCCAGTCGATCGGTTTCGGGATCTTTGATGTTCAGCGCCATAAAGGAAGATTATCAGGAAGAATGCTTGCCTTGATTCAACACCCACTCGAGGGATGCTGACCGCCATGTCGAGAGCTTCCGACAGGCATCCGTTTCATCACTGTCACGACCCCCTCGGGCAACTCCGAGTTGTGGCGGGGTCTTTGAGTGGCCCCCACCATTCCGCTCTGAGCAGATCGGATTCAATCCGGCGACCGACGGCGCCTATCGTGATCACATGGTCGAGACCGCACGCCCCACTGGAGGCGCCGCTCCGCGCGGACGGGTCCACTCTGAGCCCAGCCGAGGGCCGCGGCCGCCGCTGTGGCGCGAGGCCCTAGGTCGGCGTGTTCCATGGTGTCGAGGATCGCGAGCATCGCCGAGGGGTCTGCCCCTTCGCAATTGATGTAGAGCTGGATATCCCGCTCGGCGTTCGCGGCCCCACGTCGTTCGGGATGATTCGCATCAGGTCGCGGATCGCCAGCATGCTCGGCACCGAGCCACCCGGTGAGTGGATCCACAGCGCGATGTCGGCCTTGGCGTCCTCCGCCGCGAGTCCTGCAACTGCGCCATGAGCAACATCCCGTTGTCATCATCGAGCACCCCGTCAAGCACCAGGATCCGGCGATCGAACAGTTCCCGGCGGATATCGGGGCCGAAACTCGACACCTTCTCTGTGTGCGTCATGTCATCCAGCGTGCGCGAACGAAGGCGCCCTGTTCAGGCCTCCTGCTCAGCGCAGAACCGCTCAGAGCAGAACCGACGGCTACTTCTTCAACAGAACCATCAGCTCGAAAACCCGTCGACGTGCGGCTGCTCCAGCCACCTATCCTGAGTCCATGTTGGTTCTCGGCACTGCCTCGCTGCGCCTGCGCCGCCGCTGACGGCGGCGAGCAGCATCCTTGCCTGACGCTCCCGCCGCGTGGCCTCCGCCGGGCGGTGACTTTATCGCGCCCGGCTCCGAACCGACTACGGAGCAAAACCAGTGCCTACCTACGCGCACGGCCGACATGAGTTCGGTCAGAACTTCCTTACAGACCGCAAGACCATCGACACCATTCTGGGTTTGGTGCGAACTACGAAGGGGCCCATCATCGAGATCGGCCCCGGCGCCGGAGCCCTGACTTCGGGCCTTGCCAAGCTCAATCGGCCACTGACGCTGGTCGAGATCGATTCCAGACTGGCCAGCCGCCTACGGGACCATCTGCCCGCGAGGGTCGTGGTCAAGCATGCCGATTTTCTCCAGTACCGGCTGCCCAAGCACCCGCACGTTCTCGTGGGCAACCTCCCGTTCCACCAAACGACCGCGATCCTCCGACGCGTTCTCCACGCTCCGCACTGGACCGACACGGTGCTTCTGGTGCAGTGGGAAGTCGCCCGACGCCGCGCCGGCATCGGCGGCTCGTCGATGATGACCGCTCAGTGGGCACCGTGGGTCACGTTCCAACTGCATGACCGGGTGCCGGCCAGGGCCTTTACACCGCGGCCCGGAGTCGACGGAGGCATCCTCACCATGCGCCGCAACCCGGCACCCAGACTGCCGATGAACCAGCGCCGACAGTTCCAGGAACTGGTGCATCGCGTCTATACCGGTCCGGGCCGCGGGCTGGCGCAGATCCTCTCCCGCACGACCGGCATCGGCAGTCCGACGCAGGCCCGGCGTTGGCTCGGCCAATACCGCCTCACGCCGCACGACCTTCCCCGGGCTCTGAGCGCTGATGCGTGGATCGACCTCTTTCAAACCACGGGCACGTCACCACCGAGGAGATAGCCCAGGACGCGGGACTGCCGACGGTCATATCAGGCGAATCAGCCCTGCTTGGGAGATCTGGCCACATGGCGCTCGGGACCGCGTCGCCGATGATTGTCGAGGCTGTGCGCAGATTCCGCTCGACCAAACGCACGTACAGATCTCCCACGTCTCCGGCGGTCCCCGGTATCGGTTGTCGCAGTTCGGCCTGGGTGACCTCAGAGAGAATGGCTGCAAGCTCTTCACTCACAGCATGGAAAGTGGAGACGTCCACGGTGGTCCTCGCTTTCGGTATCGATGGCCGTCCGAGCAACTCCCACGATCGCCGATCGGCGCGGACGCGGGATCAGCCGTTTGGAGGGTGATTCCTAACCGGACGGCTGCCGCCGCACCACCGCCGCGCAGCTTCCCTTCCTCCGGGGCAGCCAATCGGCCACTGCCGATGGACGGATCGAGCCTTTCAATATTGCGTTGACAATCAATCATTGATGACCCACTCTGGTGACATGACCGAAGACAGAGCTCCCCACACTGACCCGTTCACGCCAGCAGATGCCCAGCGGCACCGAGCGGAGCGCACCTACACAGCACTTTTCCGCATCGAAGAGCGCCATGCCGCCACACCGGACGCCCGCTCCCGCCAAGGTGCCACCCAGACCATCACACCTCAGGAGGCAGTACGCCTGGTCACCATGCTGGCCGCAGGATCGATCCCCGTGGACGAGGACGAGCCGGCGGTCGACCGGGCGGACCTGATCGCCGCGCTGACGCTCGTCCCGCTGGTCCGCGCCGAGATCGACGCCTTGGAACTGTCCTTGATCCAAGTGGCCCGTGGACGCGGTATGGCCTGGTCGGAGATCGCTTTCGGACTGGGACTGCGCTCGGCGCAGGCCGCGCAGCAGCGTTCCGACCGACTCGCTCGACGCTCCGATGAGGATTCGGCGACATGAGGTCAGCCGTCGGGCTTTGACGGCTGCCCACCGCCGCAGAGAATGCGGACATCTGGCCAATGCAGGCAAGCCGAACGGGCGATGCCCAGCTCGCGTCCTCATCCGACGCTGGAGGGGTCGGGGGCATGAACCCCCGACACCAGCCAGACGGAGGACCATGGACGACTATGTGTTCAGGACGCTGTTCGCCCAACGCCGGGTGGAACTGATCGCCGAAGCGAAAGAAGAACGACTGGCACGAGCGGTTTCGACTGAGCAGCAGTCGCTGACCGATCGAATCCTGGCGCGGCTGCGCCGTGACCCGCGGATCATCCTGCCCGATACGCATTGAGCAGGACCACGCCCGGGAGTTCTCGGGAGGAGACGAACTCAAGTCCCCGCGTCCACTGTGGGCACGCTGGATCAACTCAGCGTAGATACGCCGGGCTTGCGCATGTCGAGAACCCCGGATCCGCTCCGTCTCCTCGATGAAGGTGACAAAACGGCACTGGGATTGTGAAAGGAAGACATGAGTGAGCTGCTGAGCATCGCCCGGTTTGTGTTCCACCGGGGCAGAGTTGGGGACTACAAGCGACTCTCGCAGCAGTGCGTGGAGATCGTGCGCACGCGAGACACCGGGACGTTGCAATACGACATTTACTTCAACGAAGACGAGACCGAAGCCATGGTCATCGAGAGGTACAAGGACTCCGACGCGCTCACCGAGCATCTTGGGCACATCGGGGACGGTCTCATGGCTGCGATTCTGGAGACCGGGTCGGTGCACGGCGAGATCTTGGGCGAGCCGAGCGACCAGCTACGGGCTCAGATGGCGGGCAGTCCTGTGCGCCTGTTCACCCCCTATACGTCGGGGTAGGCACGATCATGGGAAAGATTGTGGTGTGCACCATGCTCAGCGTGGACGGGTACACCGAAGGCACGGGCCGTGACGTCATGGCGATGGGGATGGACGCCGCATTCGCCGAGCACAACGCCGATCGGACCCGGGCCGCCAGCTCGTTGCTGTTCGGGGGAAGAACGTACCGCGGAATGCTGACGTACTGGCCTCAGCAGCACGAAAACCCCGACGCCTCGCCCCTGGACCGCTACATCGCCGAGCGTTATGCCCAGGGGATCCCGATCACCGTGGTCTCGGACACACTGACCGTGGACGACACCGGACCCTGGCGCACCCAGACGACGATCGTCCGGCGCGCGGCTAGCCACGGGGCGGTGGCGAAGCTACGCCGGGTCGACGGTGACGCCCTGATCTTCGGCAGCCGGACTCTGTGGGGCGAACTGCTCGCTCATGGCCTCGTGGATGAACTCCATCTCATGATCGGTCCCAATATCGTGGCTGGAGACGACCACGCCTTCCACGGAGTGCCTCCCGCGCAGCTGCAGCTCCTGGGCACACGGACTTGGGCCGGCTCAGACAACGTCGTGATCAGTTACCGCGTACGCGGAACACGGGGATGAACTCTACTGACACGTCCCCCGCAAGACGCATCGAATCAAGGGAGACAACAATGGCGAAGTACCTGATTCTCAAGCACTATCGCAGCGACAAGAACCCGTTCGCGGTGAACGACGTCCCGATGGACCAGTGGACGCCGGCGGAGATCGACGCCCACCTGCAGTACATGTCCGATTTCGCGACCAAGCTCGAGGGCACCGGCGAATTCGTCGACGCAAAGGCGCTGGCGGAGGACGTGCTGTGGGTGCGCTACGACGGCGAGGGCCGCCCGCCGGTCACCGACGGACCGTTCGCCGAGACCAAGGACCTGATCGCGGGCTGGATGATCGTCGACGTGGAGTCGCGGGACCGGGCGATCGAGTTGGCCGGCGAGTTGTCGGCCGCGCCGGGCGCGAACAGTGAACCGCTCGGTGAATGGTTGGAGGTGCGGCCGTTCCTGGAGGTGCGGCCGTCCGGCACTGAGTGACGCTAGCCAGATGGACACGACCGGCCTGCGGGAGCTGATCCCGTCGGTGATCGGGATCCTCGTGCATCGGGGCGCGGACTTCCCCTCGGCCGAGGATGCCGTGCAGTCCGCCCTCGTCCGCGCGTTGGAGACGTGGCCCGAGGATCCGCCCCGGGACCCGAAGGGCTGGCTGGTCACGGCAGCCTGGCGCAAGTTCCTGGATCAGGTACGCAGTGACCACGCTCGTCGCGCCCGGGAGGAACAGGCCAGCCGGGTGGAGCCCGCAGGCGCGGTCCCATCAACCGATGACACGCTGTGGCTGTACTTCCTCTGCGCCCATCCGTCCCTCACACCGGCTTCGGCGGCGGCCCTGACCCTGCGGGCCGTCGCCGGCCTCACTACGCGCAGACCGCGGAGGCGTACCTTGTGCCCGAGGCCACCATGGCCCAGCGGATCAGCCGGGCCAAGCGGACCATCGCCGATGCCGGCCTCCACGAGACCGGCGACGCGGCCACCGTTCTGCGGGTGCTCTATCTGCTGTTCAATGAGGGGTACTCCGGCGACCTGGACCTCGCCGCCGAAGCCATCCGGGTCACCCGCCAGCTCGCGGCGCTGCTCGACGAGCCCGAGGTCGCCGGGCTGCTCGCGCTGATGCTGCTGCACCACGCGCGGCGGGCGTCCCGGACAGACACGGAGGGCCGCCTCGTTCCGCTCGCCGACCAGGATCGGTCACAGTGGGACACGGCGATGATCACCGAGGGAGTCGAGATCCTGCAGCGGACGCTCGTCCGCGACCGGCTGGGCGAGTTCCAGGCGCAGGCCGCGATCGCCGCGCTGCACGCGGACGCGCAGCGTGCCGAGGAGACGGACTGGGTCCAGATCGTCGAGTGGTACGACGAACTCTTGACGTTCACCGACTCCCCCGTCGTCCGGCTCAATCGGGCCGTGGCGGTCGGTGAGGCCGGCGGCCCGGAGGCAGGCTTGGTTGAGTTGAGCGGTGTTGACCCCGGGGTGCCGAGGTACGCCGCCGCTGCGGCGTACCTCCACGAACGAGCGGGGCGGCTCAGTCTCGCCGCGGACCTGTATGCGCGAGCCGCGCGGCAGGCAACCAACCT
>DUOB01000074.1 GCA_012839035.1 Propionibacterium sp. | reverse complement strand
TCTTGGCGAAGACGCCAGCGGTCACACCGTCGGGGTCGGTCACGGTGAAGAACGGGGTGTCAGCCTCATGGACGACCTCGCCCACATGGTGGCCGAGGACCTTCAGTCGGCTGGCCACCAACTCCAGGGGCTCGCTTGTGACGAAGCCGATCTGGACGGCGGCCTGCCCATCGGAGCAGGCACCCAGGTTCGCGGGGGCCAGGCCAATGACGCCCGCGGGCTCCTCAGCGCTCAGCACGCGCCAGTCCACCTGGCCGTCCTTCTGCAGGTTGAAGCCGAGGACCTCGAAGAACTCGCTGTCGCCGGCCACGGAGAGGCTGTGGCGCAGGGCCACGATCTCCACCCGGTTGGCATCCTCCTGGATGCCCTCACGGTCGAGGACGGCCTGACCGACCCAGATGTTCTGGCCGTTGGTGTCGGTCACGGTGACGCCGGGGGCGCCCACCTCGGAGGTCTCGAAGTTGATGTCGAATGATTCGAAGAGGTCAGCAGCAGCGTTGTAGTCGTTGGTGCAGAACGAGAGCTCGGCGCGGCCGGGACGGCCACGGTCCGGGTTCTCGTACAGAGCGATGACACCGCCCTTTGCATAGACGTAGGTCAGGTCCTCGTCGTACTCATTGAAGAGCACCGGTCCCAGGCCCAGCGCCTGCAGAAAGTCAACCATGCTGTCCACGTCATTCGTGCCGCGGAACAGACACACGGTGAAAGTGAGTTCGTTCGGCATGGTGATGGTCATCAATCCTCCCTAGCGGCCGGTAGTTGCCCGGCACATAAGAGAATTTACGCGAGGGTTAGCTGAGCTAGCTAACTCTGTTCGGCCACGCGGCACGTTTCGGCGGGTTCAACGAATCCCGTAGCCAATCCGTTATTACTCGCGGGTCCCGACGTCAATAGAGGATTGTCGCGAACTCTCCCACCTCGACGAAACCCACCCTCCGATAGGTCGCCCGGGCTGGCTCGTTGAAGGAATTCACATAAAGCGACACGGTCGGAAACTGTTCACGCGCCAGCTCCACGACCCCCGCCATCGCAGGCACTGCCAAGCCTCGGCCGCGGAAGTCCGGGTCCAGCCAGACACCCTGGACCTGACCGACACCCTGCGCAGCCGAACCGATGTCGGACTTGTAGATCACGCGGCCCTCCCGGAGGATGCCGAACGCGCGACCCTTGGCGATGACCTGGTCCACGTAGGCCCGATAGGGACCCGGATCTCCCCCGATGAAGGGCGAGACCCCCACCTCCTCGGTATACATCTTGACCGCCGCATCAAAATAGGCGTCCCCGTGTTCGGGTCCGATCCGCTGCAGCAGAGGGTGCGGCTCCACCACCGGTGGACCGGACAACGCCAGCATGGGCTGGCTGGCACGAAGCTCCCGAATGTTCGCCCATGATCGGCCCCAGTGATCACTGAGCCGGTCCCACAGCTCGAGCGCCTGGTCCGCCGGACCCACGATCGAGCTGCACCGCCGGACGCCCGTCAACGCGCGCACGAAACCGTTGATGGCTTCGCTGTCGGCGTTCACCGGGACCAGGTTCGCCCCTTGGTGACAGAGGGCCGTGAGTTCGCCGGCACGGAAGAAGCCGAAAATCGGGGAGCCGAGACGCCAGGAATCCAAGCCGTACGCGTGCACGCGCGCAGCAACGAACACGTTGCTGATCGGATCCTGGGCCAGCAGGTCGTCAACCGCCTCGAGATCCCGATTGTCGAGAGTGCGGACCCCCGTCCGCCGTGGGCTCACGGAATTCGCCGAGTGCTAGGCCTTGACGCTGACCTCGGGCGAACCCTCTGCCGGCATGTCCTCGGCCAGGCGCAGAGCCTCTTCGATGAGGGTTTCGACGATGTCGGCCTCCTTGACGGTCTTGATGACCTCGCCCTTGACGAAGATCTGACCCTTGCCGTTGCCCGAGGCCACGCCGAGATCGGCTTCCCGGGCCTCGCCCGGACCGTTGACGACACAGCCCATGACGGCCACCCGCAACGGGACCGTGAGGCCCTCCAACCCCGCGGTCACGCGCTCAGCGAGCGTATAGACGTCGACCTGGGCCCGGCCGCAGGACGGACAGGACACGATCTCGAGCTTGCGGGGACGCAGGTTGAGCGACTCCAGGATCTTGGCGCCAACCTTGACCTCCTCGACCGGATCGGCCGACAGGGACACCCGGATCGTGTCGCCGATGCCCCTGCTCAGGAGCGCGCCGAAGGCCACGGCGGACTTGATCGTCCCCTGGAATGCCGGCCCTGCTTCGGTGACCCCCAGGTGGAGCGGCCAGTCGCCACGCTCGGACAGCAGCTCATAGGCCTTGACCATCACGATCGGGTCGTTGTGCTTGACCGAGATCTTGAAGTCGTGGAAGTCGTGCTCCTCGAACAGCGAGGCCTCCCAGACCGCCGACTCGACGAGGGCTTCCGGAGTGGCCTTGCCGTATTTCTCGAGCAGACGCTTGTCGAGAGATCCCGCGTTGACGCCGATGCGGATGCTGACGCCCGCGTCCTTGGCGGCCTTGGCGATGGCCCCGACCTGATCGTCGAAGGCCTTGATGTTGCCCGGGTTCACACGCACCGCGGCACAGCCTGCGTCGATGGCGGCGAAAACATATTTGGGCTGGAAATGGATGTCGGCGATGACCGGAATCTGGGACTGGCGCGCGATCTCCGGCAGCGCATCCGCGTCGTCCTGACTGGGACAGGCCACCCGCACGATGTCGCAGCCCGCCGCGGTGAGCTGGGCGATCTGCTGCAGGGTCGAATTCACGTCGGTCGTCGCCGTCGTTGTCATCGACTGGACGGAGATCGGCGCGTCTCCGCCGACGAGCACCTTGCCAACCTTGATCTGTCGGGTGGGGCGCCGCGGAGCAAGGGTCTCCGGCACCTCCGGGACAGTCGGGATGGGCAGGTCGACGCTCATGAATTCCTCCACAGGTCCAACGATGTGTTCGCGAGCGGTCCGCTTGCGGGGGCCTTCCCCAGTGTGGCAGATCACCCAAGCGGCGGCGTGGGTGCTTGCCGCCGTGCGGTCAGAACAGCCGGACCGGGTCGATGATGTCGGCCAGGATCAGGACGATGCCCGAGATCGCGATGAACGCGAAGACCGCGTACGCCACCGGGAGCATCTTGGCCGTGTCCAGATAGCCCGGGTCCGGGCGGCGGAACAAGCGCGCGAACGTGCGGCGTACCCACTCCGCAATCGCGCCCACGATGTGACCTCCGTCGAGAGGCAACAGCGGCACGAAGTTGAACAGGGCGACGAACAGATTGACGTTGCCGAGGAGCACCAGGAACGTCGCGACCTTGTCCCCCGCGCCGAGCTCGGTCGTGGTGCTGATCTCACCCGCGGCCCGACTGGCCCCCACGACGCTCATCGGGCCATAGATGTCCCGTGGCTGGCCGGTCACGAGGTTGACCCCCGTGTTCCAGATCTTCACGGGGAACTGGGCGAGGGCGACCGCGGACATCCTCGTCATGTCCCCCATGTCCTGCAGCACCAGGCCGGGCCCGGCATGGATCCGCTCGGTGGTGGGAGTGAAGCCAAGGAACCCGGCCTCGACGCGCTTCGACGGGTCCCAGGTGTCGGCCACGCCCGTGAGCACCGTGTTGACGGGTGTCAGCGCCACCTGCTCTCCCCCGCGGTCAACCACGATCTCGGCCCGGCCGTCCCGATTGTCCCGGATCACACCCTGCAGGTGACCCCAGTCCTCGATGGGCTCGCCGTTGAAGGTCAGGAGGCGATCGCCCGGTTGCAGGCCGGCCTGGACAGCCGGTGTCGGGGGGTCACCGGCCAGGCAGGTGTCGCGGTCCGTTCTGTCGGCGGGCACGACGCACTGGGCCACCCCCTGCACCACGGGCTGTGGGCGGTAGCTGCCGTGGATGCCGAGCACACCCCAGAGAATCAGGAAGGCCAGGATGAGGTTCATCGTCGGGCCACCGGCCATGATGATCAGCTTCTGCCAGGTCTTCTTCTGGAAGAACAGCCGACCGTCGTCATCTGGCTTGATGTCCGCCCACTCCGCCTCCCGACTGGCCTCGATCATCGTGGCGAATGGGTTGGCCGAGCTGCCGGCGTTGCGGATGCGGCCGGACTCCTTCTCGGGGGGATACATCCCCACGAGCTTCACATAGCCCCCCAGCGGGATCGCCTTGACGCCGTATTCGGTGTCACCCTTGCGGAAGCTCCACAAGGTCTTGCCGAAGCCCACGAAATATTCGGTGACTTTCACCCCGAAGAGCTTTCCGGGCAGCATGTGGCCGACCTCGTGCAGCGCGATCGAGGCCATGATGAGGGCGAAGAAGAGCAGTGCTCCGCCGATATAGATCAGGGTGTCCATGGGTGTCGGCAGCTCCGCAGGTCAGGCGACAGTGGTCGAGCCGTCGGAGGTCAGCTGAGCGGCTCGGGCCCGGGCCCACCGGTCCGCCGCCCACACGGCGTCGACGGTCACCCGGTCGGGTCCGATGAGCCCCGATCCTACGTCGGTGGACGAAACCGAACCGTTGCCTTCCGTCGCCGCTGCCACGGAGAGATGCTCGTCCAGCACAGCGCCGACCGTGTCGACGATGTCGAGGAACCCGATCCGGCCGGCACAGAACGCGTCCACGCACGCCTCGTTCGCCGCGTTGAACACAGCAGGTGCGGTCCCACCGGCACGTCCGGCGCGCTTCGCGAGCGTGATCGCCGGGAACGCCTCGTGGTCGATCGGCTCGAACGTCCATTCGCTCGCGGTCGTCCAGTCGCAGGGCGGCGAGGCGTCAGCGAGCCGATCCGGCCAGGTGAGGCCGAGCGCAATCGGAAGTTTCATGTCGGGTGGGGAACATTGCGCCATGGTGGAGCCATCGACGAACTCGACCATCGAGTGCACGATCGACTGCGGGTGGGCGACGGGCTCGATGTCGTCGAGATCAATGTCATAGAGCAGCGCCGCCTCCAGGACTTCGAGCGCCTTGTTCACCAGCGTCGCCGAGTTGATCGTGATGACCCGGCCCATGTTCCAGGTCGGGTGCTTCATCGCTTGTTCGGGTGTCACGTCGGCCATCTGTTCCCGGGTCCAGCCCCGGAAGGGCCCACCGGAGGCCGTGACGATGACCTTGCGTACCTCCTCGCGGCGCCCGGCCCGCAGGCACTGGGCGATGGCGGAATGCTCGGAGTCGACAGCGACGATCTGTCCCTCCGCGGCGGCCTCGGTGACGAGTCTGCCGCCGACCACCAGGGATTCCTTGTTGGCGAGCGCGAGCGTGGTCCCGGCCTGGAGTGTCGCCAAGGTGGCGCCCAGCCCCGCGGCGCCGGTGATGCCGTTGAGCACGACATCGCAGTCGTACGCCGCCAGTTCGGTGGAGGCATCCGGTCCCGCGAGAATCTTCGGCAGCGTCATCTCACCCGCGTTCCAGCCGCGATTCTTCGCCTCCGCGTAGAGCGCGAGCTGCAGATCCTGCACCGCCGCGGCCTGCGCCAGCGCGACGGCCGCCGGGCGTACTTCGAGGATCTGCCGGGCCAGCAACTCGACATTGCCGCCCCCGGCCGCCAACCCGACCACCCGGAACTGGTCGGTTCGCTCGCCGATCACCTCCAGCGCCTGGGTTCCGATCGATCCGGTGGAGCCAAGAATCACGACGTCACGCACCCGAGCAGTCTGACACACCGCGAGCACGCCCTTCCGTCAGTCGCCCACGGTCACCGGACGGTCGGTGGCGGCGTACTGGGACCACGAGCCCGGATAGAGACGGCCCCGGCCCAGCCCCGCGTGCTCCATCGCCAACAGGTTGTGACACGCAGTGACCCCCGACCCGCACGAGCTGATCACCCCGCTCGCGTCGGTGATGCCCAGAGCGGCAAAGCGCTCCCGGAGCTGCTCGGGGGTCTTGAAGCGGTCGTCGTCGGTGAGGTTGCCGGTCATCGGGGCGCTCCGGGCACCGGGAATGTGTCCCGGGCGGGCATCGAGGTTGAGCCCTTCACCACGGAAACGTTCGGCAGAGCGCGCATCGATCACGATCGGACCGGCGGCGGCCTCGTCGATCGTCGCGACCAGATCCGGCCCCCACGTGCCGATCGGGAAGGTGACCTCGTCGCCGGCCGACGTTTCGGCGCCCAGGTCACCGGCCGCTCCCCCGGTGCTCAGGTCGCCGTCCCAGGCCGCCAGACCGCCGTCCAGGAGGGCGGCGTCGATGCCGAGGGCCCGCAGCATCCACACCAGTCGGCCGGCCGAGAACCCGCCCGCATCGTCGTAACCCACCACGATCGAGTCCTCCCCGATGCCCGCATCGGTCATCGCGGCGGCGAAGTCCTCCGGGTCGGGCAGCGGGTGGCGTCCGGCCTCGGCGCTCGCCGGAGCGGCCAAGGCCTGATCCAGGTCGATGAACACGGCGCCCGGGATATGCCCGGCGTCATAGGCGGCCCGGCCGGATCGGCCGTCCAGATACCAGCGAACATCGGCCACAACTGCCTCGGGGTGTGTGCGCATCCAGGCCAGATCGACAATCGGTGGGATCATCTGGTGATTCTAAGCCCGCCGGGCAGACACAGAAGCAACCCTTCCCCAGCAGGTCGCTGCGCGGGGAAGGGTTGCAATTGTGTCAGGCGCTGAGGCCTCCAGGACCGCTCAGGCCTTCTGGACGGTGATCGTCCAGGCGGCGTCCCCGACCTGTTCGAAGTTCGTCACCGGGTAGCCGGCGGCCGCGGCCCAGTGCGGGATCGAGTCGGTGGCCTGGGTGCAGTCGAAGTCGATCACCAGCTCGTCGCCCACGTTCAACTGTTTGATCGCCTGCTTGGCCTCCACCAGCGGGAACGGGCAGACTTGGCCGATGGTGTTCAGCTGATAGCGCTGACCTTCTGCGGTCGAGTCGAGCGGGGTGATCGCGTCGACGTCCGGGCTGACCGGGGAGGCAACGGCGTTCTTGGCGGTGCGGAAGATGTTCAGAATGCTCATGGTTCGTCTCCTCAGGGTGTGGTGGGGATCAACGGGAGGCGCTGACGCGCTGCGGGACAGCAACGGGTGCGGCGCCAGCCCGGCGATGGGTCTGGATGAAATAGCGGGCGCCGATGCCCACCCCGAGCAGGGTGAAGACGAAGGCGACCCAGCCCTGATAGCTGAACAGGGCGGTCTGGACGAGCGAGTTGCCGATGGTGCAGCCGCCGGCGAGAGCCGCACCGATGCCCATGGCCGACCCACCGCCGATGGCACGCACGGTGGTCGAGGCATCGGGCACCCGCAGCTTGAACTCGCCCGAGAGCTTCGCGGCGATGAAGGAGCCCGGAATCAGGCCGAGCACGAACAGCACGCCCCAGTCGACCAGGGCGGCATCGCCGGTGGTGAGGAACTGCACGATATTGGCCGAGGGGGTGGTGATGCCCATGCCGGCGGCCCGCCCGGTGGCGTTCGACAGCGGATAGGCGATCGCAGCGAGGACGCCGACCGTGATCGCGGTGGCGTACGGGCTCCACGGCTTGCCCACGAGACGGTGGACCAGGGCGGAGCGCCCGGGCTTGGCGGGCAGGGTGGCGACCCGCTGGCTGCGCTGGCGAGTAATGGCCCAGGCGACCACGGCCGCGAGCAGCCCGACGAGGATCCAGGGGCTGATGCCCAAGGACGCATGGATCGTGGTCAGTTCCGACCTGTCGGCCCGGGCCGCGTCATTGAAGGACTGAAGAGCGCCATACTTCATGACCGACGCGAGCAGGGCATAGAAGATCAGCGCGATCCAGGAACCGATCAGGCCTTCACCGGAGCGGTAATAGGTGCCGGTGGCGCAGCCGCCGGCCAGCACGATGCCGACGCCGAACAGCAGCGAACCGCCGGCCACGGCGAGCCAGGCGATCTGCGGCACGCTGACCTCGATCAGGCCGGCGCCGAGCAGGAACTGCACGAGCACGGCCTGGACCGCGATCGCGAGGCCGAAGGCGGTCAGCCAGCGGGTGGAGCGCGACAGCCACACATCGCGGAACGCGCCGGTGACGCAGAAGCGTCCGCGCTGCAGGACAAAGCCGAGCACAATGCCCAGCGCGAGTCCGGAGAGAATCATGGGTATCTCCTGTGGAGTTCGAAGTAGCACAACGGATTCCGACCGGGGTCGGGGTGAAGAAGCCGGCACGTCAGCCGGATGGCGCTTGCCGAAGTGGTCGGGGAACGCCTGGTGGGCATGTCGACCATCGGCGATGGACGGGGCACGCCGGCCTCGCCCACTCGATCCGAGTGGAGCTGGGTGAAGATTCAGCGACCGGGCGGCCACGGCAGAACCGGGGCCACGAGCGCGGGTGGCCGGATCAGCCGGTGAGGGTCAGGCGCAACAACAACACGGGCAGGCGTCAGCGACACACATGTCGCGCGCGGTGCGTGCGCTGTGGGGCCGGCGGGAGTCCGCGAGTCGAATCATGAAGGAGTGTTCCTTGCCTGGAGGGCCCAGGGCCCTGATGCCTGAGGGCCGAGGCCCATTGGTTGGTAGAACGGTAGGCGAAGGCTGCCACCAAAGCGAAACCCTATCTCACCATTCGAAGTATTTATGGGTCAGGAGCGCAGAGCGAGTGGTCCGGAAGGATCGGTGGCGGTCGCCAGCCCCCCGCCGGTGCTGCGTTGTTCGAGGTGCAGGTGGCAGCCGTCGGGTGCACCGAGCGCCCCGACCTCGGCGATCGGTTGGCCGACCGTGACACGGTCACCATCCCCGACCAGGACTTCTTGGGCGTGGGCGACGATCAGGTCGTGCTCGGTGGTGCGGATGCGGAAGGCCTTCGACCCGTACGCCGCCCCGAGCCCGCCGGTCACGATCCGTCCGTCCACGCCGGCGGTGAGGGTCTCCCCGCACGGAATCGCGATGTCGATGCCGTGGTGGAAGCCCTGGGTGCCCGGGCAGCGGGGATCGCTGGCGTACCACGGCGCACTGGTGCAGCCGAAACCGATCATGATCGGGTGCCGCCCGGCGTACCAGGGCGACGCATAGCGAGTGCTGTCGTCGGTATGGAACCGCCAGCGCGGATCCGGTGCAACGTACGCCGGGCTGGGGCTCGGGGTCGGCGATGGGGCGGCGGCTGGGCTGCTCGGGGTGCTCGGCGTAGTCGGGGCGGCAGGGGTGCTCGGGGTGCTCGGGGACTGGCCGACCTCGTCGCCGGCGCAGGAACCGAGCAGCAGGGCAAGGATCGGCAGCAGCACCGCGGCGCGAGCATTCATGACGCCAGCCTGCCACCACTAAGCTCCGGGGCGTGGAACGCACATTCCTGGAAATCGAGTCCCTCGCCGAATTCGATGCACATATCGCCATCGCCACTCATCTGGACGGGTGGCTGGTGCAGTCGGTGGATCTGAGCGAGCGCTCCACGGAGTTGCGGCGCGTGGACCCGGCGGGCGCGATGTTCCTGGGCTGCACGCTGACGGACCGCACCCATCTGAGCCTGGTCCGCCGGGGTGCGCACGTGTTCCCTCGGCTCGGCGCGGTCCCGTTCAACCCCTATCGGGCGAGGCTGTACACGGCCGCGGAACTCTATGACACCCCGCACTATGCCGACAGCCTCGACGCACGGGTCTATGACTGGCTGCAGTCCCGGCTCCCCCACCCCGCGCTGCCCGACACGCTCGCGATGACCCTCCACGACCACGCGGTGACCGATGCGCTCGACGAGCTGCACATCGCAAGGGACGCGACGGTCGGGATCATGGGTGGGCACAAGCTGCGCCGGGATGAGGAGGGGTACGCCGCCGCGGCCCACTTGTCCGCCACGCTCACCGAGCGGGGCGCGGTCGTGCTCACGGGCGGCGGCCCCGGGGCGATGGAGGCGGCCAACCTGGGGGCTCGCTATGCCGGTTGTCAGGGACTGCTCGACGACGCCTGTGCCGAGCTGGCGCGGGTGCCGTCCTTCCTGCCGGACATCGATGCCTGGGCAGCCAGCGCGCTCTCCGTGCTCGACCACTGCCCGGCCGACGCCCACGGCGTCTCGATCGGGATCCCGACCTGGCACTTCGGTCACGAGCCCCCGAACGTGTTCGCGACCCACATCGCCAAGTATTTCCACAACGCCCTCCGCGAGGACGAGCTGTTGCGGTGTGCCCGGGCCGGGATCGTCTGCCTGCCCGGTGCCGCGGGGACCGTGCAGGAGATCTTCCAGGCGACGACCATCAATTACTACGCGACCGATGCCGAACCGGTGGTGCCGATGGTGCTGGTGGGGCGGGCGTACTGGACGGACGTCCTTCCCGCCTGGCAACTGCTCAGCGCGCTCGGCGCGGGCCGCCGCATGGAACACGTCATCCATCTGGTCGACGACCCGGCCGAGGTGCCGGAGCTGCTCAGGATTCGATGAGGTCCTCGGTGCCACCGAGCGAATGCACGACCCTGGCCGTCCGCTCCTGGGCGGTCTTCAGCCGCTGCTGATCCCCCACACCGTTCTTCAGTGCCTCGTTGACCAGGTACAGCCGAGCGGGGGCACCGGAGCGGGAGCCGGTCACCAGGGTCGGGATGAACTCCGCCTTCTCCACGACGAACCGGTCGCCCTCCTCCTGGAAGGTGAAGCGGGCGGTCACCCCTTCGTAACCCCGTGGTACGTCCGACTTGTGCTGCGCGACCAGGTTGCCCAGCCCATAGACGACCCATTTGCCGTTGATCCTGGTCCAGGGCTGCACGACGTGCACATGGTGGCCATAGACCAGGTCCACGTCATCGGAAGCGGTCAGACGCTCCGCGAGCTCCTTCTGCTGACTGTTCGGCTGGGAAGCATATTCCTCGCCTCCGTGGATGGCGACGAGCACGATGTCGGCCCCCGCCTCACGCGCCAACGTGGCCCGGCGCAGCATCGTGTCGGCATCGAGGTCCGGGACCGACCATTGCTTGTCCTTCGGCCGCGGGATGCCGTTGGTGCCATAGGTGCCGGTGACGACAGCAATCCGTACGCCGTCCGCGGTCGTGAACGTCCGGGGACCGTCCGCCTCCTCCGCCGTCCGCGCCGTGCCGGCATGGGCGATCCCGCGCTCATCCATCGCGTCCAGCGTGCGCACGAGTCCGGACCACCCGTCATCCAGCGAGTGGTTGGAGGCGGTGGTGCAGAGGTCATAGCCGATGTCCTTCACCGCATCCAGGGTTTCCTGCGGCGCCTTGAACGTCGGGTAATAGCTGTAGGGGCCGTCCGGCTTGGCAACCGGGACCTCGTTGTGGCAGATCGCCATGTCGGCCGCCTCGACGATCGGTCGGACCCCCTCCAACAACGGAGTGAAGTCCATCGCCTCGGACGCGGTCGCGGCCCGTTGAGCGTCCAGGACGAGCGTGTTGTGCCACAGCAGGTCACCGTTCATCACGACCGTCGCGGCGCGGGGCTCACGGGTGGGTGTGGGCGTCGGGGTGGTGGATGCTGGGACCGGGGCCTCCGTCAGGGTCACGGCGGGCGGCGGGCCGTCCTCCGGTTCGGCAACGGGTGGTGTGCCGCATCCGGCCACAGCAACGGCCAGGGCTGCCGCCCACACTGCCGGCGACGAACGAAGCCGCGAAAGAATCCCCATGGCGGATACTTAAGCCGACAGGAGGCCACTTCGGTTGGAGAATCGCCCGGTGGACGCCCTTCGTTGCCATGGGCGCAAGAACTGACGGGTCGATCGACTCCGCTCGAAACGTGTCGATGTTCGGATCGACCCGTCAGTTGTTGTGGTTTCGGGATGGTGCGAATCAGATGACGCCGAGGGCGATCACCGCGTCTGCCACCTTCGTGAAACCGGCGATGTTGGCGCCGAGCACATAGTTGCCGGGGGCGCCGTATTCCTCGGCGGTCTCCGCGCAGTTCTGATGGATGCCGATCATGATGTCGTGCAGCCGCTGCTCGGTGTATTCGAAGTCCCAGGAGTCCCGGGACGCGTTCTGCTGCATTTCGAGCGCAGAGGTGGCGACACCGCCCGCGTTGGCCGCCTTGCCGGGAGCGAAGCTCACCCCAGCGTTCTGCAGCATTGCCACGGCCTCCGGCGTGCACGGCATGTTGGCGCCCTCGGAAACCGCCACGACACCGTTCTTGATCAACGTCGCGGCGTGGTCGGCGTTGAGCTCGTTCTGCGTGGCGCACGGCAGTGCGATGTCGCACGGCACGTCCCAGATCGCACCGGAATCCGAGAAGTGCGCACGACCACCGCGTCGTGCGGCGTACTCGCTGACCCTGGCCCGCTCGACCTCCTTGATCTGCTTCATGAGATCGAGATCGAGACCGTCCTCGTCCACGACATAGCCGGAGGAGTCGGAGCACGCGATCACGGTGGCTCCCAGTTGCGTAGCCATCTCGGTCGCATAGATCGCCACATTGCCCGATCCGGACACGATGACCTTGCGGCCCTCGAGGCTCTCACCCTTGGCCTTCAGCATCTCCTGCGTGAACATGACGGTGCCGAAGCCTGTCGCCTCGGTCCGCACGAGCGAGCCACCCCAGGTGATGCCCTTGCCGGTCAGCACGCCGGACTCGTAGCGGTTGGTGATGCGCTTGTACTGCCCGAACAGGAAGCCGATCTCACGGCCACCGACGCCGATGTCACCGGCGGGGACGTCGGTGTATTCGCCGAGATGTCGATAGAGCTCGGTCATGAACGACTGGCAGAAGCGCATGATCTCGCCCTCACTGCGACCGCGCGGGTCGAAGTCGGAGCCACCCTTGCCGCCGCCGATCGGCATGCCGGTCAGGGAGTTCTTGAAGATCTGTTCGAAGCCGAGGAACTTGATGATGCCGAGATAGACCGAGGGGTGGAAGCGGAGCCCGCCCTTGTAGGGGCCGAGCACGGACGAGAATTCCACCCGGAATCCGCGGTTGATCTGGACATTGTTCTGGTCGTCCATCCACGGGACGCGGAAAATGATCTGCCGCTCGGGCTCGCAGATGCGCTCGAGGACCGCGGCATCGACGTATTGGGGGTTGCGCTCCAGCACCGGCGAGAGGCTCTCGAACACCTCTTTGACCGACTGATGGAACTCGGCCTCACCGGGATTGCGCCGGACGACCGTGTCATAGGTCTCCTGGATCTTGGTGTCCATCTCAGTCCTTTCTGTCCGATCCGGTCGCCGCGAGCTGGCCGCAGGCGCCGTCGATCTCACGGCCGCGGGTGTCGCGGACCGTGACGGGTACGCCAGCCGCTTCGAGCCGCCGGACGAACTCCTTTTCGTCGGCGGGCCGCGACGCGGTCCACCGTGAGCCAGGCGTCGGGTTGAGCGGGATCAGGTTCACGTGCACCCATCCCCAGTCGCCGCGGCGCTTGAGCACCTGTGCGAGCAAATCGGCCCGGTGTGCCTGATCGTTCACGTCCTTGATGAGCGCGTATTCGATCGAGACCCTGCGCTTGGTCGCCCGCGCATACTGCCACGCTGCGTCGACCGCTTCGGAAACCTTCCATCTGGTGTTCACCGGAACGATGTCGTCGCGGAGTTCGTCGTCCGGCGCGTGCAGGCTGAGGGCCAGCGTCACCGGGATTCCTTCGTCCGCCAGCTGGTGGATTCTGGGCACCAGCCCGACGGTCGAGACCGTGATCCCCCGGGCGCTGATGCCGAGTCCGTGCGGTCCGGGAGCGGTCAGCCGGCGCACGGCGCCGACGACGGCGTTGTAGTTCGCCAGCGGCTCCCCCATCCCCATGAACACGATGTTGTTGACCCGGCCCGGCCCACCGGCGATCTCCTCGCGGTGCAGGGCCCGGGCGCCCGCGACGACCTGCTCGACGATCTCCGCGGTGGACATGTTGCGCTGGAGCCCGCCCTGACCGGTGGCGCAGAAGGGGCACGCCATGCCACAGCCCGCCTGGCTGGAGACACAGATCGTGGTGCGCATGTGCTGGTCCTCGCCTTGGCGCGGGTAACGCATCAGCACCGATTCGACGAGCGCCCCATCATGGAGACTCCACAGCGTCTTGACGGTGTGCCCGGCATCCGCAGTGAGGTCTCGGACGTTGGTGAGCAGCGTCGGGAAGAACGTTTCCGCGATCGCCGTGCGCTGGGCGGCCGGGAGATCGGTCCACGTGGTCGGGTCGTCGTTGAGACGGTCGAACCACTGCCGGGAGATCTGATCGGCCCGGTACGCCGGCAGTCCCGCTGTGCGGACGGCTTCCTTCCGGGCTTCGGGATCGAGATCGGTCCAATGGGTGGGGGGCTTGCCGCGTCGCGGGGCGTCGAAAACGAGCGGGAGCCGAATGCTCTCTGCAGCGCGGTCGCTCAAGCGCCACCTCCGGGAATCAGCAGAACCATCAGGAACCAGGCCACCGGGGCGGCCACCAACAGCGAGTCGAGTCGATCCATGACGCCACCATGGCCGGGCAGGAACGACGACATGTCCTTGATGCCGACGTCGCGCTTGATCAGCGACTCGATGAGGTCGCCGCAGGCACCGACGATCACCAGCATCGCCCCGAGAATGATGCCGACCCAGAACGGCGCGTGCAGTCCATAGACCACGAACAGGATCGCACCGACCACCCCGAACAGGATCGATCCGGCGAAGCCCTCCCAGGTCTTCTTGGGACTGATCCGGGGCGCCATCTTGTGTTTGCCGAACAGCACCCCGGCGACATAACCACCGAGGTCCCCCAGTGCGACGACCGAGATGAACGTGATCACCCGCATGCGGCCGAGATCGTCGGCCAGCATGAGGCCGACGAACGATCCGAGCAGCGGGATATAACCGATGATGAACATGCTGGCCGCCGCGTCGCGGACATAGCCCTGTTCGCCCTTGGGCATGCGCCAGATCAGGGTGGCCAATGCGGTGATCCCGATCATGGCGAGCATCAGCGTGTTCGCGGAGATCCCGAGGTCGCGCTGTCCGGCGAAATAGGCGCTGGTGACGATGGCCACCGTGCCGATCACGATCGGCACGATGGCGGAATGCATGTCGAGACGCTTCAGCGCATTGTGGACCTCGACAGCACCGAGCGCGAGCGCGAGCGCGACGAGGATCTGGAACCCGAGCGGAAACCAGCCGAGGGTCACGAACAGGGCGGCGGCAAGCAGGACGCCCACGGTGATCGCCGCCGGCAAATTGCGACCGGCACGACCATGGTCGGGGGTCGGCGGCGCCGGTGGGATCCCGGGTCCGGGCGTGGTCGGCTCAGGTGTCGTCATCAGACTTCGAGGAGCTCGGCTTCCTTGTTCTTGAGCAGCTCGTCGATGCGGTCGGTCTGGCTCTTGGTCAGGGTCTCGAGTTCTTTCTCGGCACGGTTGACCTCGTCCTCACCGGCTTCCTTGTTCTTGACCAGCTTGTCGAGCTGGTCCTTGGCATGCCGGCGCACGTTGCGGACGGCCACGCGGGAATCCTCGGCCTTGTGCCGGGCAAGCCTGGTGTATTCCTTGCGCCGGTCCTCGGTGAGCTCCGGCAGGGAAACCCGGATGGCGTGCCCGTCCGTCGCCGGGTTGACCCCCAGATCGGAGTCGCGGATGGCCTTCTCGACGGCGTTGATCGTGCCGCGGTCGAACGGGGTGATGAGCACCATGCGGGCGTCCACCACCTGCACACTCGCAATCTGCTGCAGGGGCATGTCCTGGCCATAGGCGCTCGCCACGATCTTGGAGAACATGGCCGGATGGGCGCGCCCAGTCCGGATGGCCGCGAATTCTTCCTTCGCGTGCTCGACGGCCTGTTCCATCCTGGACTTGGCGTCTTTCATGATGTCGGCGATCAAGGGATGATCCTTCCTCGGGTCGTGGTGAAAACTCAGGCGTGCACGGTGGTGCCGATCTTTTCACCGCTGACCGCCCGGGCAATGTTGCCTTCGGTGTCGAGGTTGAAGAAGATCATCGGCAAAGAATAGTCGCGAGCCATGGAGATGGCTGTGGCGTCGGCGACCTTGAGGTCGCGGGCGAGGAACTCGTCGTAGCTCAATTCCTCGAACATCTTGGCGGCGGCATTGGTCCTGGGATCGGAGTCATAGACGCCGTCGGTGCCCTGCTTGCCCATCAGCAGGACCTCGGCGCCAATCTCCAGCGCCCGCTGCGCCGCGACGGTGTCGGTGGAGAAATAGGGCATGCCGGACCCTGCTCCGAAGATGACCAGTCGCCCCTTCTCCAGGTGCCGCTCGGCACGCCGCGGGATATAGGGCTCGGCGACCTGGCCCATGGTGATCGCCGTCTGCACGCGCGTGTCGATGCCTTCCTTCTCGCAGAAGTCCTGCAGCGCGAGACAGTTCATCACGGTGCCCAGCATGCCCATGTAGTCGGCGCGGTCACGTTCCATGCCGCCCTGCTGCAGCTCGGCTCCCCGGAAGAAGTTGCCGCCACCGACGACCACGGCAACCTGCACGCCGCTGCGCACGACCTCCGCGACCTGTCGGGCAATGCTGGCGACCACATCGGGATCCACACCGACGCGGCCCCCGCCGAACGCCTCACCGGACAACTTCAGCAGGACGCGCTTGTAGGTCATGGCTCTCCTCGGTCGAGTCTCGTGGTGGCGTTGCCATCATCCCGCACACAAGGAGATGGTGACCAATCGGGTCGGAGGCGTGTCCCGGAGCCGGCGTACCCTCGGCTCTTTGCGGGTACGCCCTGCCCGAAACGCGAAGCCGGGCGCCTCGGGAGCACTGGACTCCCGCGACGCCCGGCGTACGCGACCTGCAGCTCAGGCCCCGGCAGCCTCGAAACGCACGAAGCGGACGACCTTGGTGCCGCCTGCATCGAGCTGCTGCCCGACCGACTTCTTGTCGTCGGTGATCGACTGCTGGTCGACCAGGCAGACCTCCTTGAAGAAGCCGTTGAGACGACCCTCGACGATCTTGGGCAGGGCCTTCTCGGGCTTGCCCTCCTCACGGGACTTGGCCTCGGCGATGCGACGCTCGTTCTCGACGACGTCGGCGGGGACCTCGTCGCGCGAGACATACTGCGGCTTCATGGACGCCACCTGCAGAGCCACTCCGCGCAGGAGCTCCTTGTCGCCCTCGCCGGCAACGATCACGCCGACCTGCGGGGGCAGATCGGAGGCGCGGCGGTGGAGATAGACCGCGGTGTCGCCCGTCAGGTAGGCCGCGTTGCGGACCTCGAGCTTCTCCCCGATCTTGACCGACAGGTCGTGCACGGCGTCGGCCACGGTCTTGCCGTTGTCGAGCGCGAGCGCGTTGACGGCGTCCACACCATCGGCCTTCGCCGCATCGGCAGCTTCGGCAATCGCCTGGGCGAGGTCCATGAACTCGGCGTTCTTGGCGACGAAGTCGGTCTCGGCGGCGAGCTGGATGAGCGCACCGCCGGCGTTGGCGACGAGGCCGTTGCTCGCGTCGCGGTCAGCCCGCTTGGCGGCCTTGGCCTGGCCCGACACGCGGAGGACCTCCACCGCCTTGTCGAAATCACCGTCGGCCTCGGTGAGGGCCTTCTTCGCATCCATCATGCCCGCGCCCGTGGCGTCGCGGAGCTTCTTCACATCAGCAGCAGTAATGGCCATGTGTGTCCTTGTCTCTGGTTCGGGGGATCCGGTCAGTTGGTCTCGGTGGTCTCGGCAGGAGCCGTCGCCTCGGCGGTCTGCTCAGCCGGGACGTCGGCCTCGGCGGGAGCAG
>DUOB01000073.1 GCA_012839035.1 Propionibacterium sp. | reverse complement strand
GCTCGAGCTCGGCGTCCCCACGGTGGTCGACGCCGACGCGATCGGGATGCTGCCGGACCGGGTGGAGCAGCACGTGCTGCTCACCCCGCACGCCGGGGAGCTGGCCCGCCTGCTCGACGTCGAGCGCGCGGCCGTCGAGACCGACCCTGTGCGCCACGTCCGGCAGGCGGCCGACCGGACCGGGGCGACGGTCCTGTTGAAGGGGGCGACCCACTATGTGGCGACTCCCGGAGAGTCCTGCGTCCAGGTCGCGGTGCAGGGACCGGCCTGGACGGGACAGGCCGGATCGGGGGACACCCTCGCCGGCATCTGTGCGACCCTCCTCGCCGCCGGTCTCGATGCGAGCACGGCCGCGGTGGCCGGGGCCTCGGTGCAGGCCATCACCGCCCGCAGCCATCCCGGGCCCCACCCGCCGCAGGACATCGCGCGGCACCTGCCCGACACGATTGCCGAGCTGGAATGGCTCGCCCAGGAGACGAACCGTTGAGTGCCCCCGAATCCTCCGCCCTGATCGATCCGCAGACCGCGTCGGCCGAGATCGATCTGACCGCGCTCGCGGACAACGTCCGGGCGCTCGCCGATCTGGTCGCACCGGCGGAGCTGATGGTCGTCGTCAAGGCCGACGCCTATGGCCACGGGATGATCCCGTGCGCGGAGGCGGCCCGCACCGCCGGTGCCACCTGGCTCGGGGTCGCCACGATCGGTGAGGCCTGCGCGCTCCGGGCCGCCGGGGACAGCGGTCGGGTCTTCTGTTGGCTCTTCGGTGAGGACGAGGATCTGGTCCGGCCCATTGCGCTCGGCATCGACGTGGCCGTCCACCATCCGGCGCAGCTCTCGCGCGTGGTCGCTGCGGCAGCGACCGCGGGGGCGCCGGCCCGGGTCCACCTGAAGATCGACACCGGTTTGTCGAGGAACGGCTGCCCACCGGAACTGTGGGACGACCTGTGCAGTGACGCCGCGACGGCCGTGGAGTCGGGGGCGGTCGAGATCGTCGCGGTCTGGTCCCATTTCGCGTCGTCCGATGAGCCCGATCACCCCGCCAACGAACGGCAACTGGCGGTCTTCGAGGCCGCCGTTGCTCGTGCCCGGGCCGCCGGCCTGACCGTCCCCATCCGCCACATCGCCAATTCCGCCGCGGCTCTCCGCATGCCCACGGCGCGGTTCGAACTCGTCCGTGTCGGGATCGCCGCCTATGGCGTGGACCCCGCGGACGGGGACCTGGCCGAGCAGGCCGGCGTACGCCTCCAACCCGTCATGCGACTGCGCGCCCAACTGCTCGCGACCCGGGCGGTGGCCGCGGGCGCGGCCGTGTCCTATGGGCACCGCTGGGCCGCGCGGGATGCGACGGTGCTGGGTTTGGTTCCGTTGGGGTACGCGGACGGCATCCCCCGCGCGGGCTCCGGGTGGGGAACCGACCAGGGTACCTCCGTCGAGGTCGATGGGCGTTGGGTGCCGGTGGTAGGAACGGTGTGTATGGATCAGTTCGTGGTCGATCTGGGCCCCGGCTCGCGCGAGGAAGTCGGGGACGATGTCACACTCTTCGGTGGGGCCGGAGCGCCCAGCGCCTCCGACTGGGCCCGCGTGTGCCGCACGATCGGTTATGAGATCGTCACCCGGATCGGAGCGAGGGTGCCGCGGCGCTATTCCGGGGGCGCCCGATGAACACGCGTCGACCCAGCAGGAACCCTTCGCGTCTGGCCCAGGGGGTCGGACTCGTCGGTGGCATCGCGGCGCTCGCTGCGGGTGCCGTGGCGGCCGGGTTCGAGATCGAACGCCGGGTCGTCGGACAGATGTTCAAGAAGGACCACGTCGAGCTGCTCGAGAAGGAGCCGTTCTTCACGCTGCGTTCGTCCGGCCCGGACGTCGTCACCCGCGACGGTGTCAAGCTGCACGTCGAGGTGGACCATCCCCACATTCCGATGAGCGAGCGGGGCGTCACGATCGTGATGGTGCACGGGTATGTCCTGTCGCTCCACTGCTGGCACTTCATGCGCAAGCACTTCCGCGGCCGGCACAAGATCGTGCTCTATGACCAGCGTTCCCACGGCAGGTCCGGCCGGTCGGCGGCCAAGCGGTGCCGCGTACGCCAGCTCGCCCGCGACCTCAAACTCATCCTCGACGAGACGACTGCGCAGGACGAGTCGGTCGTGCTCATGGGGCACTCGATGGGCGGGATGACGATCATGGAGTTCGCGGCCCGTTATCCGGACCTCATCGGCACCAAGGTCGTCGGGGTGGCGCTGCTCAACACGTCCGGCGGCAACATGGGCAACCACTCGATCGTGAAGGGCATCCCCGGCGAACTGTTCCCCCGCCTGGTCGAGCCCCTCATGGCCGGGCTCAACCGCATCCCGACGGTCGTGGAGAAGAGCCGCAAGGCGAGCTCGGACGTGGCCTATGTCGTGACGAGGCGGGGTGGTTTCGGCTCGCAGGTGCCGGGGGAGTACGTCGATTTTCTCTCCGAGATGATCTCCCTCACGCCGCTCGATGTGGTCGCCGACTACTATCCCGCGTTCGCCGAGTTCGACGGGGGCAAGGGGCTCGAGCGGCTGGTGTCCGTCGAGACCGCCGTCCTGGCGGGGGAAACCGATCAGATCATCCCGGTCGAGCATGCGTACAAGATTCTCGAAGCCCTCCCCGGCGCCGAGTCGCTGATCATGCCCGACTCCGGGCACATGGGGATGATCGAGCACCACGTGGCCTACAACGACGTGCTGCAGCGGCTCGTGGACCGGGCCGAACGCACCCTGCGCGGCGGCTGAGGAGGCTCACCAGGCGGGGATCAGAGCGCCCGCAGCTCCTCGGCGGTTAGCTGACCGAACCCCAACGACTCGAGCGTGCGTGCCTGTTCCGCGCGGAAGTCGCGTGCCAGGACGACGTTGGCGATCTGGATCACAGCGTCCATCACCGGAGTCGGAACACCGAGCCGCCGCGCGAGGTCGGTGAGGAACACCAGCCCATAACCGACATCCTCGGTGAGATAGCGGTGGTCGAGCTGGCCCTGGGCGCCGATCCCGAGGAAGCCCGGGGCGGTGGAATAGCCGGTCGAATAATTGTCCTCGGTCATATAGCCCTGATGCACGCCCAGTGCGGGCTCCGACAGGACGGGCACGCCGAGTGCCCCGGCGATCGCGAGACGCTCCAGGTCAACCGCTTCGATGAGCCGGCCGACACCCTCGGTGACGCCCTCCTCATAGAACAGGAAATCTCCGCCGCGGTCGATCGGACCGGCGTTGAGCAGGCTGACCGCGGGATGGATGACGGGATTGCCGTTTTGCAGGGTGGTCTGGAGGACGGAGTCGGCCTTCTCCAGGGGCCACACGTCCTCGACCATCGCGAACAGCTGGTCCGTGTCGCTCGGGGGCGTGGCGGCCAGGAATGTGCCGGTGTCGAGGCGGTGGAAGACGTTGATCCGCCCCGGTCCGGTGATGCGCACCGCATAGGGGAGCGTGCTGGTCTCGCCGACGATGATCCCGCTGTCGGCCGTCAGGCCCGCGTGCTGACGGAACGTCAGCGCACCGGCGCAGGAGCTCGGGCAGACGAGCACGGCCATCCCCGGCCGGAGATGGTCACGGCACGCCTCGGCCATCGGGGGTGTCGCGAAGGCCGGTCCGACGATGAGCACCAGTTCGGCCCCGTCGAGAGCTGCCGCGATGTCGTGTCCGGCCGCGGTGACGGGCGCGAACCCCTCCAGGTCCCCGGTGGCGGTGATGCCGCCCGCCTCGGCCACCGCCGCGATCTGCGCGTTGAACTCCGGGAGATCGAACAGGGACACCTCACGCCCCGCCCGGGACAGCTCGAACGCGCAAGCCAACCCTCCGTTGCCCGATCCCAACACCGCAACCTTCATGACACGCCTCCTCGTGCGTGGACAGCAGCACGAGCCTATCGACTGGCGCTGACACCGGTGCGTCCGCATGGTGCGCCGTCCGGACGTTCGTGTGCCCCCTGAGTGTGGTCACAGCCGCACTCAAGGGGCACACGAGCATGATGGCAGCACTGCCGCCGGCTGGTCAGTGCTCGTCCGCGCGCTCCTTGGCCCGCTTGATCTCCGCGGCCCGCTCCTCGGCCGCTTCCTGAGTGAGCTTTGCGCCGGCCTCCGCATCGCGGGTCAGGTTCTCGCCCGTCTCCGGATCGAATACGTGGAGCTTGCGCGTGTCCATCCAGATGTCGGCGGACTCGCCGCCGCGGATGCGGCTGGTGGAGTCGAGCGCCACCACCACTTGGGGCTGCATCTCATCGCCGTCGAGGTCCTTGGCCAGCTCATCGAGCTTGCCCTTGACCTGCTCGTCGGGCTGATAGCGGATATAGCCGTACTGCTCATTGCCCAGCCACTCCGTGTGGGTCACGTCGGCGGTGAAGGTCGTCCCCTTGTCGCGTACCGCGTCCTCGACGAGCCTGGCGTCCTCGAAGTGTTCGGGGCGTACGCCGAGCAGGACGATGTCCTTGCCCTCCGCCGCCCGATAGTGCCCCTCGGGCACTTCCAGATCTCCCAGCGGGGTCTGCAGTTTCCCGTCCCGGGGGTGGGCCGGGAGGAAGTTCATCTCCGGCGAGCCGATGAAGCCGGCGACGAACAGGTTGACAGGCTGTTCATAGAGTTCGCGCGGGGAGGCGATCTGCTGGAGTACGCCGCGCTTGAGCACCGCGACCCGGTCGCCCAGGGTCATCGCCTCGGTCTGGTCATGGGTGACATAGACCGACGTGGTGCCGAGGGTGCGCTGCAGTTGCGCGATCTGCGTCCGCATCTGACCCCGGAGCTTGGCATCCAGGTTGGACAGCGGCTCGTCGAACAGGAACGCGTCGGCGTCCCGCACGATCGCCCGGCCCATCGCGACGCGCTGCCGCTGACCACCGGACAGGTTGCCCGGTTTGCGCTCGAGGTGTTCGTTGAGGTCGAGCATCTCGGCGGCCCGGCGGACGCGGGCGTCGAGGTCCTTCTGATCGCCCTTGTTCTTGTTGAGCCGCAGCGGGAAGGCGATGTTCTCATAGACGGTGAGGTGCGGATAGAGCGCATAGTTCTGGAACACCATGGACAGGTTCCGGTCGCGCGGGGCGACCTCGTTGACGCGTTTGCCGTCGATGAGCAGATCGCCGGAGGTGATGTCCTCCAGCCCGACGATCATGCGCAGCAACGTGGACTTCCCGCAGCCGGAGGGCCCGACGAGGATGATGAACTCCCCGTCGGCGATGTCGATGCTGACATCGTTGATGGCCGGGAAGCCGTCGTCATATTTCTTGACCAGGTTCTTGCATTCGATGGTTGCCATGTTTCTTCGATCCTTCCGGGCTCAGCCCTTGACCGCGCCCTGCGTCAGACCGGAGACGATCTGACGCTGGAAGAGGAGCACGATGATGACGACGGGGATGGTGACGATGATCGCTGCCGCCGAGATGGCGCCGGCCGGCTCCTCGAACTGGGAGGCGCCGGTGAAGAAGGCGAGTGCGGCCGGCACCGGGCGAGCCGCCGATGTCGATGTCAGCGAGATGCCATAGACGAAGTCGTTCCAGGCGATGAAGAACGCGATGATCGCCGTGGTGAACACACCGGGGAGTGCCAGCGGCACGATCACCTTGGTGAACGCCTGCCAGTTGGTGGCGCCGTCGACCTGTGCCGCCCGCTCCAGATCCCAGGGGATCTGCTGGAAGAACGCGGTGAGCGTGTAGATCGAGATCGGCAGTGTCAGGGACAGGTACGGGATGATCAGGCCGGGCCAGGTGTCATAGAGCCCGATCTGACGCCACAGGTTGAACAGCGGAGTGACGATCGAGATCACCGGGAAGATCGAGACCGCCAGGGCGGAGGTCAGGATCACGCGCTTGCCGGGGAAATCGAGCCGGGCGATGGCGTACGCACAGAAGGTGGCCAGCACCACTGCGATCGCGGTGGCGATCAGGGTGATGCCGAGCGAGTTGACCAGCGCCGGCAGGAACAGGTCGCGGGCGTCGCCGACGAAAATCGACTGATAGTTCTCCAGCGTCGGAGCCTTGGGCAGGAACGAACCCCCGCCGGCGAACTCCGAGGACGGTTTGAACGAATTGGCCAGGATCGAGGCGACCGGGCCGAGGGCATAGAGCAGGACAACGACCGCGATGACTGCCCACACGAGCTTGTTCTTGGTGGAGTCCTTCATCACCGACCGCCTCCCCGTCCAGCCAGGTCAACCTTGAAGCCTTTGATCGCAATGAAGCTGATCAGGATGACACAGAGGAACAACACGACCGACACGGCCGAACCCATGCCGATCTCCAGCCGGCCGATCGAGGTCCGATAGGCCAGCAACGACAACGTCTCGGTGCCGTAGGCGCCGTTGGTCATGATGAAGATGTTGTCGAAGATCCGGAACGCATCGAGCGCGCGGAACAACACGGCCACCATGATCGCGGCCTTCATGTTGGGCAGGATCACCTTCGACATCCGCTCCCACCACGTGGCGCCGTCGACCTTGGCGGCCTCGGTGAGTTCACCGGGGACCTGGGCGAGACCGGCCAGCAGCAGCAGCGAGATGAACGGGGTGGTCTTCCAGATCTCCGAGGCCATGATCACGAACAGCGCCGGCGCCGTGGAGCCGAACCACGCCGTGTCCTCGGAAATGAACGGCAGCCACGAGAACCAGTTGTTGATGTAGCCGGTGTTGATGTCGAACGCATAGAACCAGGCGAACGCGGAGACGACCGTGATCGTGCCATAGGGCACCAGGATCGCGGTGCGCAGCGGGCCGCGCAGGGCGCGGATCGCATTGTTCATCACCAGCGCCAGGGCAAAGCCGAGCACCAGTTCCACCGCGACCGTGATCACGGTGATGAGCAGGGTGATGAACAGCGAATACCAGAACACCGAGTCGGTCAGGATCACGCCATAGTTGCCCAGCCCCACGAACTCCCGCTCCCCGGGAGCGGTCAGTCGGAACGAGAACAGCGAGTCGAAGATGGCCTGCAGGATGGGATACATCGTCACGGCCAGCATGATGATGAACGCCGGCCCCGCGAGCATCCAGCCCAACCGGGTCTCGGCCTTGGCCCGCTCGCTCTTGACCGGTTTGTCGTTCGTGCTGCGGCGCGCGACCTCACCCGAGGGCTCGGTCGCCCGGTCCTCCGCCGCCCGTGCCGGGCGGGATTCCACACTGTCGGTCACAGCAATCGCTCCCCTCGAAGCACCTCGCCGATGAACTCCTGCGTTTCCACGGGTGTCCGGTCGGTGACGGCCTCCGTCGGCGTCCAGCGCTGCTGGATCGCGGTCGAGACCTCGTTGTAGTACTGCGTCTGCGGTCGCGGCTTCGACAGGTTCAGCGACTCGCGGATCTCCGCCGCCATCGGGAATTCCTCGATCACCGCGGGATCGTCATAAGCGGCTTCCTTCGCCGGCGGGTTGCCGTTGGTCACGAAGTATTCCGCCTGGTTATCCACCGAGACGATGCAGGTGATCGCGTCATAGGACAGATCGGGGTGCTCGCTCTCGGCCCCGACGCCCAGCATGATCCCGCCGAACGGGGGAGCGGTCTCCTGGTCCTCGGTCATCCGCGGATAGAGCGCCCAGCCGATGTCCTCCTCCAGCTCGGGCATGGCCCCGAGCGTGGCCGGCCAGACGAAGGGCCAGTTCACCATGAACGAGCCGTTGTCGCTCTGGAAGGTCGCCATGGAGGCGCTCTCATCCGCGGTGCTCAGGCCGGGCCCGCCCAATCCATCGCGGCCGATGGTCCCGATGACGCGGGCGGCTTCGGCGCCAGCGGGTGAGTCGATGCCGAGCTGAAGCTCGTCGATCGGCGCGCCCGGATTCTCAATCATCTGCTGACCCTGGGACTCGTAGAGGGCGTTGACCCACACGGTCATCGACTCGCTGCGTACGCCCTGGACGCCGAGCTGTTTCTCGGTCTCCCGGGCCGCATCCATGATCTGGTCCCAGGTGACGGGCTGGGTCATGTCGAGCCCGGCCTGCTCGGCGACGGACTTGCGATACCACAACAACTGGGTGTTGGCCCAGAACGGAACGGCGACGATCTCGTCGTTCCAGGTGGCGCCGGCGAGGGCGCCGTCCACCACGCCTTCGGTGGTTTCGTCGATCACGTCCTGCGGGACCGGGGCCAGGAAGCCCGGCTCGGCCAATTCAGGCACGAAAGGCGGGTCCAGGCTCATGATGTCCATCGAGGAGTCGCCGGCGGCCAGCCGCCGGGCGAGCTGCTCGCGCTGGGACGACGCGTCACGGGGCAGCAGCGAGGTGCTGATCCGATAACGCCCGCCGGATTCCTCGGTGCACTTGGCGGCGATCGCCGCCTGGCCGCCGTCGTCGGGGTTGATGTACCAGGTCAGCGTGGGAGCAGCGCCGTCGTCGCTGGCGCAGCCACTCAAGGCGGCGACGGCCAGGAACGAGGCTGCCAGCAGACCTGCCCCAGCACGGCGGCTCGACCTTCGTTGGTCGCGCTCAGAGTGCATGGTTGGCTCACTTCCTTGTGGATCCATGTGGAGGCAACATATCTCCGGATCGACAAGCAAGTGTGACTGGGGGTCCTCAATCGGGCGATCGCAACCGCATTGTGACGTCGGTCAGCGACTCCCTGGACGGGGCGGGGCCGACCCGCCCGGGAAGGCCGGGTGGGGAACCGGATCAGGCCACGCGGGCCAATTGCCGGTGCGCGAGGATCGCCTCGTCATAGTGGCCGAGCAGCTGCTCGCAGGTGGTTGCCCACGTCCGGTTCTCGACCGCCTCGCGGGCCCTGCGCCCGAACTCCGCTCGCTTGAAATCGTCCCCGAGCAGATCGCGGACATGCGCGCGCATGCCGGCCAGGTCACCGGGCGAATAGAGCCAACCGGTGTGGGACGCATCGATGAGGTCGATGGGCCCGCCGCGCGCAGGGGCGATCGGCGGGACACCGGAGGCCTGCGCCTCCTGGATCGTCTGGCAGAAGGTCTCGAGTTCGCCGGGCGCGACGAACAGATCCATCGAGGCCAGCATCCGCGGAAGGTCGTCCCCGGTGAGCTGGCCGACGAAGACCGCGTGCGGGAGGATCTCGCGCAGTTCGTCAGCCTTCGGCCCCTTGCCGACGATGACCGTGCGAGTGCCCGGCAGGTCCGCCAGCACCTCCAGGTCCTCGACCTGCTTCTCGGGGGCGAGACGACCGACATAGCCGATGAGCTTCTCGTCGTTCGGCGCCAGCTCCCGCCGCAGCGCCTCGTCCCGCTTCGACGGATGGAAGCGGGCGGAATCCACGCCCCGTCCCCACAGGCCGACTCGGCGTACCCCTGCCGACAACAACTGCTGACGCGCATAGGTCGAGGGGGCGAGCGTCATCGTGGCCAGCTCGTGCACGGTCCGGAACCACTTCCACATCAGCGGCTCGGCGGCGGGCAGACCATACCGGGACACGTAGGCGGGGACGTCGGTCTGATAGATCGCCACACTCGGCAGCCCGAGGCGCTGGCAGGCCAAGGCGGCCTGGCGACCCATGCCGATGGGAGCCGCGAGGTGGACCACATCGGGCCGGAAATCGGTGAAGATGCGCTCGAAGCGCCACTGCGGCGTGGTGGCAATCCGCACCTCGGCGTAACCCGGCAGTGCCATGGACAGCACACCGATCACCGGGAAGCCCGCGTATTCCTCCGGCAGGCCAGCGGTCGCCGGAGCGACGACCATGGCCTCGTGGCCGTTGTCCCGCAGGTGTTCGAGGATCCGCATCACCGAATGCGTGACCCCGTTGACCTGGGGGAGGAATGATTCTGTGACAATTGCTACCCGCACCTCTCCAACGTAACCGGCCCATAAAGGACAATCGGGATCGGCGTGCCGACTTGGGACTGAACGCGTGGTGAACGTTCGGTTCCTGGTGTGGTCAACATCGTCACCCGCACGGGGTGCCTCAGCTGTAGTAGCTGTGGGATCCCCTGGTCGCGGGCGGGTCACGCCATTGGCACAAGGATTTCTGCCGCTGGGCAACGCGCTGGTAACATTCGTGTGTCGTCCAAGAACGACACCCCGCTGCGCAGCGCAGTGCGGGAAGTCGGGTCCAGCCCGGTTGCGACCGGGGACCCTGGGGATCGTCTCCCAAGCCCACCTCTTGTTGACGCACGTCGCGTCTGTTCCGGCCGGCAGGCCGGTCTGTCCGGGCTCGGCCGCTGACGTATTCCTGCAGCGGACCGAGTGGTCCAGAAGATGGTGAAGACGTGTCCAAACGACCCGTGACCAAGATCAGAGGCAAGGCGAAGAGTTACAAGGCGGACGGTACGCCCAAGAAGCGCTGGAGTGCCGCCGAGCGTGCGGCGAAGGGATTGCCGCCCCGCAAGGGCGGTGGCCGTCCGCGCAACCAGCGTGATGGTGAAGGCTTCCGCGGGGACCGTTTCGATCGCGGTGACCGGGGCGATCGCGGTGACCGTTTCGAGCGCAGGGATCGTTCCGACTGGAACGACCGGGGCGATCGCGGCCGGCGCTGGGACGACCGTGGTGAGAACCGGTGGAGCGACGACCGGCGGGACAACCGCCGTGGTGGCCGGGACGACAACCGTGGTGAGAACCGGTGGAGCAATGACCGGCGGGACGCCCGCCGTGGGGACCGGGACGATTTCCGTGGCGACCGGCGCGGCGGCCGGGACGACTCCCGGGGCGGCAAGTGGGAAGACCGCGGACGCCGCTGGGAGGACCGCGGTGGCGATCGCCGTGAGTCCCGTTGGCAGGACCGCGACGACCGTGGCCGACGCGAGGGCGATCGGCGCCCGCACTGGGAGGACCGGGGTGAGCGTCGTCCCGACCGCAGGGATCAGCGTCGCGGGGAGCACAGGCCGCGCCACAGTCCGTCCTGGGAAGTCCGCGACCGGCGTCGCGAGGAGCGGCGCGACCGGGACGACTTCGGCGCCCAGCGTTCCTGGGACCGCAGGGATCGGGATGACCGGGGCTATCGGGGCGACCGGGCCTGGGACCGCGACAACCGTGGCTTCCGCGATGACCGCGGCCGCGGCGGAGGTGACCGGGACCGCCGGTCCTTCGAGCGCCGTGACTTCGATCGCCCCGAGCGGGACCGTGACGAGTTCGACACCGAGTCCGCCGACACCATGAGCTGGTCCGCGACCGAGCTGGAGGATGTGGACGCCACGGCAGTGGCCGACGACGCGGGTTTCGCGGAGCTCGGCGTACCCAAGGTTCTGGTTGCGGCGCTCGACCAGCAGGGGATCACCACTCCTTTCCCGATCCAGACAGCCACCATCCCTGATGCGTTGTCCGGCAAGGACGTCCTGGGCCGTGGCCGCACGGGTTCGGGCAAGACCCTCGGGTTCGGTCTGCCGATGCTGGCGCGGCTCGCCAACGGTGACGCCGCACCGAGCGGTGCCCCCGGTGGCGTGGTGCTCGTCCCGACCCGTGAGCTCGCGCTGCAGGTGGCCGACGTGCTGGCACCGCTGGCCAAGGTCATCGGGCTGAGCACCACCCTCGTCGCGGGTGGCATGGCCTTCGGACCCCAGATCAAGGCCTTCGACCGCGGCGTGGATGTCGTCGTGGCCACCCCCGGTCGTCTGATCGACCTCATGGAACAGGGCGTCGCCGATCTCTCGCAGGTCCAGGTCGCGGTCCTCGACGAGGCGGACCACATGGCCGACCTCGGTTTCATGACCGAGGTGACCACGATCCTCGACGCGATTCCGGTGGGCGGTCAGCGCCTGCTGTTCTCGGCCACGCTGGATCGCGGGGTGGACCGGTTGGTGGAGAAGTACCTCACTGATCCCGTCACCCACGAGGTCGACGAGGCCAAGGCCTCGATCAGCACCATGCACCATCACCTGTTGCACGTGCTGCCCCATGACAAGAACGCCACCACGGCGGCGATCGCCAACCGGGAGGGTCGCACGGTCGTGTTCGTCCGCACCCAGCGCGGTGCCGATCGGGTGGCCGATCAGCTGCGTGCGGCCGGTGTCATGGCCGGCGCCCTGCACGGCGGGCTGACCCAGGGCGCTCGCGCGCGCATCCTGAGGGCCTTCAAGGCCGGCACGGTGCCCGTGCTCGTCGCCACCGATGTGGCGGCCCGCGGCATCCACGTGGACGAGGTGACGATGGTTCTCCAGGTCGATCCGCCGATGGGCCCCAAGGACTATCTCCACCGCGCCGGCCGCACCGCGCGCGCCGGTCAGGAGGGCCACGTCGCCACCATCACCCTGCCGCACCAGCGCAAGATGATGCGGCGCATCACCGGCCAGGCCGGCGTGCAGGTCGAACCCGTTCAGGTGCGGCCGGATGACGAGCTCCTCACGGATCTGGTCGGCGCACGTGTGCCCGAGGGCGAGCCGATCGGCGAAGAGGACTATCAGGCACTCATCGCGCCCCCACGCCCGGTCCGCAAGCGCGGGCCCCGCAAGAAGGGCTGGGGCAGGGATGCCTGGGACAACGAGCGCGGCGGACGTGGTGGCCGGGGCGGTCGCTCCTTCCACCGGCGTGGCCCGCGGGACTGAGGCCGTGGCGGACCCGGAACTCATCGAGCTCGGTCCGGAGGACCTGCCGTCGGTGGCTGCCCTGCTGGGGGAGCCGCCGGCGGCAGGTTCGCGCTGGGTCGGCATCGTCATCGCCGGACGGCTCGTTGCCGTCGCGGGGTGGGTGCCGGCCGGAGCCGGCGTACGCCTGCTCGGTCCCAGCACCGAACCGAGCGCACCTGTGAACGACGAACCGGACACAGCCGATTCCCCGTGCGCCGAGGCTGACGCCTTCGCCGAGGTACTCATCGGCGCGGTCGAGGAGCTCGCTGCGGAGGAACTCTCGCAGCCACTGGCGACGATCGAGGCCGATGCGGGCGGCGAGGCGGAGGCAGCAGTGCTGCGGTCGTTGGGGTACCGGGGTGTGCCGCCGTTGCTCCGGCGCCGGCTGCCGGAGCTGATCGCGGTCCCGACAGCCTCGGCCATGCGGTCACTCGGCCGCCATCTTGCCGGCCTGTTCCGTGCCGGGGACCTCGTGATCGCCACCGGGGACCTGGGCGCGGGCAAGACGACCCTGACCCAGGGGATCGGCGAGGGGCTCGGCGTCGACGAGCCGGTCACGTCCCCGACGTTCGTCCTGTCGCGCATCCATCCGGGTGCGCACGGCCGACCCGACCTCGTGCACGTCGACGCCTATCGGCTTGGGGACTCCGCGGAGGTCGACGACATCGACCTCGATCACGATCTCGACCGCAGCGTCACCGTCATCGAGTGGGGCGAGGGCCTGGCCGAGCAACTCGCCGACCACCGGCTGGAGGTCGACATCCGCCGGAGTGAGGACCCCACCGACGACGGCCGCCTCGTCATGCTGCGGCCGGTCGGTGAACGCTGGGACGGGGTACGCCTCACTCCGACGGAAGGAGCGGACCAGTGACGCTCGTCCTCGCCCTCGACACCTCGACCGACGTGCGCGTCGGCATCGCCCGCGACGGCGAGGTCCTGGCGCGCAGTCACGTCGCCGACACGCGCCAGCACGTCGAACAACTTATCCCCCTCGTCCGTGCAGCGCTGCGCGACACCGGTGCCCGCATCACCGACGTGGACCTCGTCTGTGTCGGGCTCGGACCGGGCCCGTTCACCGGCCTGCGCGTCGGCATCGTTGCCGCCCAGACCTTGGCCGCCGTGCGCGGCGTACCCCTCCACGGCGTCTGCAGCCTCGACATCATCGCGGCCGCCGCGAACGGCCCGGAGGAGTTCGTCGTCGCCAGCGATGCGCGGCGCAAGGAGCTCTATTGGGCCCGGTACGCCGCCGGCACCCCCTTTGCGCAGCGCGTCGACGGGCCGCACGTGAGTGCCCCCGAGGAGTTGCCGCCGCTGCCCGTGGTGGGGCCCGGGGTGGCCGCGTACGCCGATCGCCTCGCCGACCGCCCCCGAACCGACGGGCCACAGGTGATCGATGCCGGTCTCCTGGCCGCGCTCGGCACGAGCCTCCCGTCCGCCGGAACCCAGCCGCTCTATCTGCGCCGACCCGACGCCGCGGAACCGACCCGCCGGAAGTCCGCCCTGGCGCGTACCCCCATCAAACGAGCCCGCCGTCACCAAGCCCGCAACGCCGACGACAGGGGACGTCCGTGAGAAACGCCGGCCCGCAGGATCTCGACGCGATCCTCGTGCTGGAGGAGACCGGGTTTCCGCCGCGCGAGCGCTGGAGTCGCGCCTCGTGGGCCGCTGAGCTCGAGGCGGACAATCGGATCGTGCTGATCGCGGACGGCGGCGTGGCCAGCGTCCAGCACGTCGGTGGTGTCGCGGAGCTCAATCGGATCATTGTTGCGCCGGAGGCGCGGCGCACCGGATGTGGACGCGCCCTGCTCGCTGCCGGCATCGAGGCCGCGCGGGAGGTGGAGGGCGAGGAGATGTTGTTGGAGGTACGCCACGACAACGCCCCCGCTCTCGCGCTCTATCGCTCATTCGGTTTCGAGGAGATTGCACGGCGGGCGCACTATTACGGGGACGGGATCGACGCCGTCATCATGCGGCTGGACCTGGAGGCGGACGTGGACTGGGAGGCAGGCGATGAGTGAACCGTTGATCCTCGGGATCGAGTCCTCCTGCGACGAGACCGGGGTCGCGCTGGTCCGTGGTCGGGAGTTGTTGGCCAACGACGTCGCCTCCTCGGTGGAACAACACGCACGCTTCGGGGGCGTCGTGCCCGAGGTCGCGAGCCGGGCACACCTGGAGGCCATGGTGCCGACGCTCGAGCGGGCGTGTGCGGCCGCGGGCGTCGACCTGGACGACATCGACGCGATCGCCGTCACCGCGGGACCCGGGCTCATGGGGGCGTTGGTCGTCGGTGTCTCGGCCGCAAAGGCGCTCGCGCTGGCGCTCGACAAACCGCTCTATGGGGTCAATCATCTGGGGGCTCACGTCGCTGTCGATCTGTTGGACACCGGCGAGTTGCCCGTGCCGGCCATCGCGCTGCTGGTCTCGGGCGGGCACACGTCGCTGCTCAAGGTCGACCACCTCACCGATGCCGGCGGCATCACCGAACTCGGCGCCACGATCGACGATGCCGCGGGGGAGGCGTACGACAAAGTTGCCCGCCTGCTCGGCCTCGGCTATCCCGGCGGCCCGGTCATCGACAAGTTGGCGACGGAGGGGGACCCGAGGGCGATTCGTTTCCCGCGCGGGCTGACCGCGCGTCACGACCTCGTGAAGCATCGCTTCGACTTCTCCTTCTCCGGGCTGAAGACCGCGGTCGCACGCTGGGTCGAAACCGCTGAGCTGGAGGGCCGGGAGATCCCGGTCGCTGACGTGTGCGCCTCCTTCCAGGAGGCGGTGTGCGATGTGCTGTCGGCGAAAGCGGTCGATGCCTGCCGGGAGCACGGGATCACCACCCTGCTCCTCGGCGGCGGGGTCGCGGCCAACTCGCGGCTCCGGGCGCTGCTGGGAGAGCGGTGCGCCGAGCACGGCATCACCCTCCGGCGTCCTCGCCCGGGGCTCTGCACCGACAACGGCGCGATGATCGCCGTCCTGGGGGCGGAGCTCGTCAAGGCCGGTCAACCGGAGTCGGGGCTGGCCTTCGGCGCGCACTCCGGTCTCCCGGTGTCCCGCGTGCTCGTCTGAGCCTCTGCTCGTCCTGCGTGTTGTGCCGCAGGCGCACGGAGGGTGTTGTGCCGCAGGCGCACGGAGGGTGTTGTGCCGCAGGCGCACGGAGGGTGTTGTGCCGCAGGCGCACG
>DUOB01000072.1 GCA_012839035.1 Propionibacterium sp. | reverse complement strand
CGCAGGCCGATGACGATGAGTGCGGCAACGGTCACGCCGGTGCTTGCGCCGAACACGCACCCGGGCACCCAGTTCCACGGGCCCGCGAGCCAGATCAGCAGCAGGCCACCAACAGCCCAGGTGGTGCGCACGATGTGCCCGAGCCGACTGCGTCCACGGAGCGCGCCGATCGCGCAGAGAACCACCGGGACGAGCCCGAGCACCCAGTAGTAATCCCGCTCCGACAAGCTCAACAGGAACCGCGGCGGCCCGCCATCCGCTCCCGCGAGCCGCAGCCCCGCGCCGGTGACGTCGGTCTTGGAGCTGTTGAGGATGATCGCTGCCGTCTGGGTGTGGCGGTCGATGGCGAGGATGGTGCGGGTGCCACCCGTACCCCCGTTATGCCACTGAATCTCCGACCCCTCCGGCCCCGACGACATCCAGGCCAGGCCGACGCGGTTGTTGCCCGGGAGCCGCGTGTCCCCAGCCCATTGCGGGTCGAGTGCGGAGACTCCGGGGGCGGTGCCCGCCAGGATGGCCTGGGCATAGCGGGTCAGGTCGGCGGCGGTTGTCGTCACACCGGCGCCCGCTGGGGCGTACCCACTCCCCGTCCACCCCGCCACCGCACGCCCGCCCGCGAGCCGAGGTTGCTCGAGGTCGGGATCGCGTTGGCCCGGAGGAATGAACCGCGTCTCGGCCATGCCGAGGGGGTGAGGAGGCGGGTGGTGACGTACGTTTCCCAGTCCGGTGCCCCGCTGGCCCGCGCGAGGGCGTGGCCGAGGAGGGCGGCGCCGAGATTGGAGTACGCGAAGGTTCCGCGATTGGTCAGGTCCAGCGTGCGGGTCTGGGCGAGCAGGTCGTGGG
The DNA here is from genome assembly GCA_012839035.1 of Propionibacterium sp. Lineage (GTDB taxonomy): Bacteria > Actinomycetota > Actinomycetes > Propionibacteriales > Propionibacteriaceae > Enemella. The sequence goes on along the minus strand of DUOB01000072.1, from coordinate 4,120 downwards.
TGTTGGTGGCGAACACCGAAAGCTCGTCGCCGGCCATGTCCTCGAAGATGATCTTCGCCATGGGCATGCGAGCCATGGACGGAAGCCCCGAGTGGTGGCTGGCCAGTTCTTCGAGGGTGACGCTGCCGGCGGGCGTACCCGCCAGCTCCGGGAGGTACTTCGCGACCGGATCGCTGAGCGCGACCTCACCGCGGCCGACCGCATCGGCGAGAAGCAGGCCATTGAACGTCTTGGTGATCGAGCCAAGTTCGAAGCGGGCGTGCTCGTCGATGGCCTGCGTGCCGCCCGGCTGCGACCAGCGCGTGTTTACGGGAAAGCCGGCCCAGGTCGTCTGATCGTTCTGGATGCGGGCGATGGAGACGGAGCCGTACCCATCAGGATCGCCCAGGATCTCCTGCGCTTCCTGGGCAAGCGCTTGGTCCCCGGCAGCCGGACCAAGTGTCGTGGGGTGAGGGCAGAGCAGGAGGGAGAGCAGCGCCCCGATGAGGGCGCCTGCGAGGGGAAGAAGCCGGAGCCGGCGGCGGGAGGTCGTCGAGCTCGGTCGTGCGCGAGCCATGTTATGAACGTAACACCCGCTGTTGCCACGGGAGCGTCACAGTCTGTGGTCTTGGTCACCGAGCGTGGACGGACGCATCCTGGAAGTGGTCCTGAGGCATGGGCCGGTGCAGTCGCCAGGTGATCGCGATCGGTCGTTCGCCTTCAGCCTGCACAAATTCGCACGTCCCAAGGGCCAGGAACGGCTGGGCAGTTCCGAGGTCGCTGTCGGCGACATCCCGACTGAACAGCAGAATGTGGTTGCCGTTCTCGCGCTGACGGAGATAGCGCTGGCCGGTGGGCGAATGCTGGGTGGTCACCGACTGAGACTCCCAGTGAAAGAGGTCGGGAGAGATAGCGAAATCGCGGTACATCGTGGTCGGTGAGAAGTCCTTGTCGCTCTTTCTCAGCGTGACGAGCAGCGCATCGGCATTCCACTCCTTGGCGTGGAAAACGCCCTGACGCATCACCTGCGGCGTGCGCTCAAAGCTGGCCCAATCGAGGGCAGCAGTGATTTCTTCTCGCGAGTAGTGCGCGTGGGTCCTGAGAGGATTCATGCCCATCCCGCGCAGCGGGCGAGGCGTGTGCCTGGCTTTCTCGAACGAGTCTGTGATGATCTGACTGGCTTCATCACGAAATGCAGGCTCAGACGCCAGCGAGGCCAGTGCGTCGGGATAGCTTGAGTGGCCGCCTAGGTCGGGCCACAGTGAGAAGAACAGCATTCGGGCGACAGTCTGCTGGAGTGGGTCGAGGTCCTCATAACGCGGAGCGTCATCTGCTAAGAGGTCGAGATACACTTGGGCGCGTAATCCGTCATCGACGTGGGCGAGGTTCGCAACCCGACGCAGCAAATGGGCTTCTTGAGCACCGCTGGTCGGTGTCGGCAGTCCAGCGTCACGCCGCGCGCGAGTCCAACTCCGCGGATTTGCCCTGCTGCGGTCGCGGATCAGATCGGCGAGATCGACCCCGGTCTCGCTCATGAACTCGGGCAATGAAGTTGTCCGCAGCGCACCCACTTCGGCAACGATCGACTGCCATCCAGAACCCAACTGATTCCGCAGATTCTCCAGCACCGCATCCTGTGATGTCTTGTCCAAGACGATCTGGCAGCCCGAGGGAAGATATGGGAATCCCTTGTCTACGGCGTCCTTCAGATGCGAGCGAGCTATGCCGGTCAGCGCTGTGAAGCGCCGGTCGAAGCAAAATTCCTTGCGCTGGTGGCCCACGAAATCGAGGACCGTGAGGACGGCTTTGTCCCGGGTACGCCGCAGCCCGCGCCCCAACTGCTGCAAGAAGATGGTCGCGCTCTCGGTTGGCCGCAGGAACAGGACGGTGTCGATGTCGGGGAGGTCGATGCCCTCGTTGTAGAGGTCCACCGTGAAGATGATGTTCACGTTCCGCGTTGCCAGCCGGGTCAACGCCTCGGATCGCTCGGTCGTGGGTGTATCTCCGCTAACGGCTAGAGCGGGAATTCCTGCGTCATTGAAGACCCGAGCCATGTAGTGCGCGTGATCGATGGTGACGCAGAACCCGAGCGCCCGCATATGTCGGGTATCAACGACCTTGTCGTTGAGCTCAGACAAGATAATGCGCGAACGAGCATCGTTGCCCGTGTAGAGGCGACTCAGCTGGCTGAAGTCATAAGCGCCTCGCGACCAGGTAAGCGAACGGAGATCCGTGCCGTCGCCCACTCCGAAATAGTGGAACGGCGAGAGCAATTCGGCGGACAGGGCATCCCAGATCCGGAGCTCCACCGCGGCTCGCTCATCGAAGAACTGACGGACGTTGATTCCGTCGGCTCGTTCGGGAGTCGCGGTCAGCCCGAGCAGTTCGACCGGTGTCAGATGATCGAGGATCGCCTGGTAACTCTTGGCTGCTGCGTGATGGAACTCATCAATAACCACGATCTCGAAGGCCGTGGGAGCGATGGCTGTGACGTCCCTCGCGTTCAGTGTCTGGATTGATGCAAACAGATGTCGCCATTGCGTCGGTTTCGCCCCGGCCACATAAAGATCACCGAAGTTCGCGTCGCTCAGAACCTCGCGATAGGTCCTCAACGCTTGTTGGAGGATCTCCTTCCGATGCGCGACGAACAGGAGTGATTGCCGCCTCCCTGCCTCGTCGCAGAGCCTGCGATAGTCCAGAGCGGCGATGACTGTCTTGCCAGTTCCCGTGGCCGCGATGACCAGATTCCGGTGGCGTTTCTTGGCACGTTCCGCCTCCAGCGCTTCGAGCGCCTCCTGCTGATGGGGATAGGGGCGGACTTCGAGCCCCGACAATGTCAGCGTCTGCCGGTCCCGATCCTTGCGGCCGCCTGCCTCGGCTAAGGCATTGTCAAGACGATCTCCGTCGCGTTCCGGGACGTACTCCTCGTAGGCAGGATCCACCCAATAGCTATCGAAGGTTGCCCGGAACTTGCGCAGCAGGGCCGCGGTCGCGACCGAGCTCAGCCGCACATTCCATTCGACACCATCCAGCAGTGCCGCGCGCGAAAGATTGGAGGACCCCACATAGGCCGTGTCAAACCCTGATGCTCGTCTGAACATCCATGCCTTGGCATGAAGCCTCGTGCGCTCCACCTCGTAACTGATGCGGACCGCCGCGCCGAAGTCATGGACAAGGCGGTCGATGGCCCGGCGCTCGGTCGCCCCCATATAGGTCGTCGTGATCACGCGGAACGGGATTCCGCGTTCGGCTACTTGGGACAGCTGCCGCTCGAGCGTCCGCAGCCCATGCCATTTGATAAACGCACAGAGGAGATCCACCCGATCCGCGCTTTCTAGCTCCGCACGAATCTCGGTCCCCAGCGCTGGCTCGCCGGCAGCGTTCGTGAGAAGTGCCGCTTCGCTGAGTGGCGTTGAGGGGTGGGCTCCGTACGCAGGGTTTCTGCCTGGTTTCGGCGGAGCGGCCAGACGTACTAGCCGTTGGAGATCGATGACGTGATCGGCGGCAGTTCCGATTTCCGCCACGATCTCATTGACCATTCGCAGTTGGGTCTCCGCTGAGTGCTCCGTGAGTGCTCTGCGCAAGACAGTGCTCACGTGGCGCGCGAGCACTTCTGGTCCCTCGGCCTTATGAATCGGTTGACGATCAGCTAGATGAAGCGATGCCTTGAGCCGCTCTTCGAGTTGCGAGGTCACAAGAGCGTCATACAGCCCTTCGGCCAGCTGATCGTCCATGTCCTGAGGCTAGCCGTGAGGGCGACAGCCTGGAGTGGCAGGCGAGAAGACGTGCAGTACCGTCCCGCCATGGCTCGATTGCGAACTCTCACGAGAGTGGCTGCGAATAGCAAGCGACATCCGACGGAAGTGGATGCCGAATGGACCCTCGTTCGGGACAGCGGCGGCCCGTACTTCCAGCTATCCACCTTTGGGTCGGATGACAGGAAGCTTGAACGTAAGATGAGCCAAACCGTTCAACTGGATCGCCAGATGGCCACGGACCTGGTTAGCCTCGATCTTTCGTCTGTGGGCCGGGAGTCGTTGTGATGTCTTGAGGATCAGCATCTGGGGTGGATTCTTGCAGCTGGGTACGACAATCGGGCCTGTTGTCGCGCGGGCGGGGCGGGATTTCCACATATCCGGGT
>DUOB01000071.1 GCA_012839035.1 Propionibacterium sp. | reverse complement strand
CCGGATCCCAGCACCGCCACCGAGCTGATCGACGCGTCCAGGACGAAGCTGTGGGCGCCCTCTTCGCAGAGCTGTGCCTGCTCCCCCTGGCAATAGCGGCCTTCCTGACGGGTGCCTTCACCCGCGATCCTGTCGAAGGCCTGCAGGAGCGTGTCGATGTCCTCGGCGAGGGCGAACTGGCCCCGTCCTGCCTCGTCACCGCAGCCGCCCTCGACCACGCGGCGCATCAGGTCGAAATCCGCCGCCGTGGCGTCACCGGCCGCCAGCCCCACACCGAACAGGGTGATGGGCACCACGCGGAGCTGGTCGGCCAGTCCACCCTTGCGGCACATGGATTCGGTCGCGGCAGCCTTGGCTGCGTCCCGATCGGCCTGCGAACGCAGCGGGTTGTCCGGTGCATAGGGACGATCGATGGGGTTGTTGTCCTCATCGGGAGCCCTGTCGATGTCGAGGGAGCCGTCGGAGAAGAACACGATGCCCTGGCACGAATCCGACGCGGCCTTCTTGCGCTCGCTCAGCGCTTGACGAGCGCCGTCGAGGCCGAGCCAATAGTCGGTTCCCTCACCGGAGTTACGGTCCTGATAGCTGCGAATGTCGCCCAACACGCGATCAACGCTGCCCGGGTTGAGCTCCTGCCACTCCGTGCCCGGTTCATAGCGGTTGGCGAACCCTGCCAGGGAAACGTTCAGACTGAGCTTGCCGTCGTCGGCGGACTTGGCGAGTCGCCGGAGCAGATACTCGCCGGCCCTGATCCGTGCGGCGTCCGCATCGGAGGAACGCAAGGACGCGGACGTGTCAATCAGAATCAGCAGATCGCCGCGCTTGGAGCCGTTCAGGCATGCGACATAGCTGTCGGCGGCCGTCTCTGTGGCATGGGCGGAGAGCGGTGGGACCAGCCCGGCGACGAGGCCACCCGCGACGAGCAGAAGGCCGGCCAGAACTGCCCGGAGGATTCGTGTGATCGCGGTCTTCACAGGTGCCCCACCCAGTCCGCGATGCGCCAGGCCGGGGCCAGGATGCACACCAAGCAGAGCACGATCGTCACAGGATGCAGCGGTTTGACCCACCCGGGCGCAGCATAGAGCCCGGAGGCCCGAGCATTGGTGTCCTTGATGACGAACAGCGCGATCAGCCCGATGGCGACGGGCCCGGCGACGAGCCAACTGATGATCGAGATGAGGGGTGTCCCCCACACAAGGGCCACGATCGCAGCAACAATCGCCAACCCGGCCGCAAGAAAAAGGAGCAAGGTCGGGGGCTTCGCCGCAGTGAGAGAACCCGACGACGACGGCTCAGGAAGGGCACCACCGAACGCGTCCGGCCGAACCTGCCCCGTGCCGAACACGTCGCCCGGAGCCTGGCCGGTGCCGAAAGTTCCCCCTTGGTCGGGCCGGGATGCGGCTGCGAACGGATCCGTCGGCCGTTCTGGGATCCAGGGTCCTCCGGACGGCGGGGCACCGCCGGGCTGCGGTGGCTTGTTCGGCGGTGAACCGAAGTTGAACGGGTCGGCGCTCATGGCGGCCAGAATAGGGGCCGGGAGGGCCTCATGTCGGTTTGTCCGGGTGGGTTCAGGGGCGGATCAGGCCATGCACATCACACGTCACCGAATGGCAACAATGGGCGGCGCGCCGAGTGTCGCTTGACGAGGAGCGCACCCTTTCGGTGTTGGCTCTGGACGTGCAGAAAGTCATCGATCGACTCAACGTCCTTCGCGGACGCCAGCTTCCCCCTGCGCCCGCACTTGCCCTTGCCATCGCCGCCGGTCTGGCCGGAGCCGGAATCCTGACCTTCATCCTGGAAGCCCTGGCCTCCGTCCATTGGTGGACGGCCATCTTCTATATGGCTGCGTTCTTCGGGATCGCCGTGGTGACCTATCGACGAGTGAGCCCGGAAGGAACACACTTCGCCCTCACCGGCGGACGACGCTATCTGGAGGAGTCCGGCACGCTGGACCTCATCGACGCGGCCCGGTTCCTGTCGAGTCGCACGACAGCCAAGGGGCGGCCCACCGGTGGGCCGTCACCTCAGTTGTTGAAGCGGTTCTGAGCCGAGGTCAGCCCTTCGCGTACCAAGAATTCAACCGCATCCGCAGCCCGGCCGATCTCGAGCTCGAGGTCGGTCCGCTGACTGGCTGGGAAATTGCTCAGCACATAGTCCGCTGGTTCCTGGCGACCTGGCGGGCGTCCGATCCCGATGCGCACCCGGTGATAATCACCGGTCCCAATGGACTTGCGGATGGACCGCAGACCGTTGTGCCCGTTGTCACCACCCCCGAACTTGAGACGCAGCTGTCCCAGGTCCAGGTCGAGTTCGTCGTGGAGGACGAGCAGGTGGCGGGGCGGGATCGAATGGTACGCGAGCAGTTTCGCCACAGGGCCACCCGATTCGTTCATGTACGTCCGGGGTTTGACGAGCAGGACACGCACGGCGTCGGTCCCGACTCCCCCGATCCCGCCGGCGCTGACCCGCGTCTGGCAGACCTCGGCCCGCATCCCACGTGCCACCGCGAGCGGGCTGCCCGCCCGTCGCGTCAATTCGTCGACCACCATGTGACCGACATTGTGTCGATGTCGGGCATAGGTCGGGCCCGGGTTGCCGAGCCCGACCACCAGCCAGTTGCCTTCCGGCAAGGGTCAGCCCTCGTCGGAGTCCTCGGCCGCAGCCTCGGTCTCGGACTCGCCCTCTTCCCCTGCCTCGGTGTCGGCCAGCTCGGCTTCGAGCTGCTCTTCCGAGAGCTGGTGCGTGATGTTGATGACGAGCAGTTCCTCGTCGCCCTGGATCGTGGCGCCCTCGGGCAGCTTGATGTCCTTGGCCAGGATCTGGGAGCCGGCCTCGAGGCCCTCGATGGAGACCTCGATGTGGTCCGGGATGTCCGTGGCCTCGACCTCGACCGACACGGTCTGGGCATCGACCATGACGACGGTCTCCGGGGCGGCGTCGCCCACGACGGTGACGGGCACCTCGACGATGACCTTCTCACCGCGACGCACGATCAGCAGGTCGACGTGCTCGACGGTGCCGCGGATCGCGTCGCGCTGGACCTGCTTCACCAGGGCGAGCTGGGTGTCGCCGTCGGTGACGATCTCCAGCAGGGCGTTGGACACGCGCAGCGCGAGAGCCGTCTGGTGGCCCGGCAGGGCGAGGTGGACGGGGTCGGTGCCATGACCATAGATCACCGCGGGCACCCGGCCATCACGACGGAGGCGACGGGACGCGCCCTTGCCGAACTCGGTCCGCAGGGTGGCATTCAGTGTGGCGTCAGCCATGTTTCACTCCTCATCAACGGAAATTGACACGGACGAGGAGGTTTCCAGTCGATAACGGACCAGTGGTCCCTCGCCAAGACAGTGGGTCAGTCTAGTCCAGCCTCCGGGGCGTACGCAAAGTCGCGCCGCGGGACCTGTCGGGTCGGCTGTCAGTCCGCGCGTCCCCGCCAAACACGCCGCAACCGTTCGCGATGGACGGCGGCGACCGCTTCCAGCGGGATGCCGGCGGGACAGACCTCGACACACGATCCATAGGTGCCGCACGGGCCGAATTCCGTCTCCAGCACCTCCACCATCGCCTTGGCCCGCCGGCCCCGCTCCAGTTTCCCGTGCGGCAGCAGGGCCAGGTGGGCGAGTTTGGCGCCGGCGAACAGATGGGCGGCTCCGTTCGGGCAGGCGGCCACGCAGGCGCCGCACCCGATGCAGGCCGCGAAGTCGAGTGCACGCTCGGCGTCCTCGTGTCCGATGAGGAGCTGATCGGCGTCTGCCGCAGTCCCCGCCATCACGTCCACGTGTCCACCGGCCTCGATCAATCGGTCGAGCGCGGTGCGATCCACCACCAGGTCACGCACGACGGGGAAGGAGGCGCTGCGCAAGGGTTCGATCCGCAGTCGCTCCGGGTTCCCGAAGTCCCGCAGGTGTTGACGACACGAGGGGGTGTTGGGAACGGGCCCGTGGGGTACGTCATCGACCGTCACCCCGCAGGCTCCGCAGGCGCCCTCGCGACAGTCGGATTCGAACTGCACCGGCTCTCCCCCGGCATCGGCGATCTGGTCGTTCAGGCGGTCGAGCAGCTCGAGCAGGCTCATCTCGGGCACCGCATCGCTCACGACGTGGGACTCGAAGCGGCCGGGGGACGACGGATCGTCCTGGCGCCAGATCTCCAGCTCGATCCTCATCGGTAGTCCCTCACCTGCAGGGGCACGAGCTCGAACTCCAGGGGCTCGAGGTGCCGGATGTGCTCACCGGCGGGGGTGGTCTCCCAGGCCGACACCGACGTCCACTCTTCGTCGTGCCGGCGCCCCTCGCCATCGGGCAGGACGTGTTCCTCACGGAAGTGCGCCCCACACGATTCCTCCCGGTCGAGGGCATCGACGATCATCAGCTCGGCCAGTTCGAGGAAGTCCGCGACCCGGCCCGCGCGCTCCAGCTCCTGGTTGAGCCGGTCGCCCGGCCCCGCGACGCGGACGTCGGTCCAGAACTCTGCCCGGAGCTGCCGGATCTCCCCCAGCGCTGCCCGCAGCCGTACGCCGGAGCGCGAGACGCCGCAGTCGGCGTACAGGATCTGACCCAGCCGACGATGGAACTCGACGGGGCGGCGCCTCCCCGGGGAGTCGAGGAGTCGCTGCGTACGCGATCGCACCGCCGCCAACGACTCAACCACGGCGGGCGCGTCGGGCGACAGGACCGGGGAGCCGATCAGCCCGGCCAACCAGTTGGGCACCGACAACGGCAGGGTGAACCAGCCGTCGACGCAGGCGCTCAGCAACGAATTCGCGCCGAGCCTGTTCGCGCCGTGATAGGCATTGCCCGCCTCCCCGCCGACGAACAGCCCGGGGACCGTCGTCATCAGGTCGTAGTCGACCCACAGCCCGCCCATCGTGAAGTGGGCGCCGGGCGCGATCCGCATCGGCTCGCGATAGGGATCCTCGCCGGTGATGTCGGAATACATGGTGAAGAGGTTCCCGTACCTCGCCTCGATCACCCCGCGCCCCAGCCGCGCGATCGCGTCCCGGAAGTCCAGATAGACCGAGTTGCGCAGGGGCCCCACACCGCGTCCGGCCTCGATCTCGGTGCGTGCCGCGCGGGAGGCGATGTCGCGGGGGGTGAGGTTGCCGTACGCGGGATAGCGCCGCTCCAGGTAGTAGTCGCGCTCCCCCTCCGGGATGTCGTTGGCATGCCGCCCGTCGCCGGCGGTCATGGGGACCCAGATCCGTCCGTCGTTGCGGAGTGATTCGCTCATCAGCACCGTCTTGCTCTGCCACTGCGACGAGACCGGCAGCGCAGTCGGGTGGAACTGGACGAACGACGGGCTCGCGAACAGTGCCCCACGGCGGTGGGCGCGCCAGGCCGCGGTCGCGTTTGAGTTCATCGCGAGGGTGGAATGGAAATAGATCGATCCATAGCCGCCGGTCGCGAGGATCACGGCGTGGGCGGTGTGGGCCCGGACCTCCCCGGTGGCCAGGTCCCGGGTCACGATCCCCTGGGCCCGCCCGTCGGCCACGATCAGGTCGAGCATCTCCGTGCGGGTGTGGAGATGGACCGTGCCACGTGCCACCTGACGCATCAGGGCCTGCGCCGAGGCCACCTGGAGTTGCTGGCCGGTCTGCCCACGCGTGTAGTAGGTGCGCGACACCTGTACCCCACCGAACGAGCGGGTCGACAGTTGGCCGCCATAGTCGCGCGCGAACGGGGCCCCGATGGCCTGGAGGTGATCGATGACGCGGACGGATTCGGTGGCGAGGCGGGCCACGTCGGCCTCCCGGCCGCGGAAATCGCCGCCCTGGATGGTGTCGGTCACGAATCGCTGGATCGTGTCGCCATCGACCTTGCGGGCACGGGCCGCGTTGATCCCGCCCTGGGCGGCCACGCTGTGCGCCCGTCGTGGCGCGTCGTGGAACGTGAAGCACTCCACGCGATAGCCGAGTTCACCGAGCGCTGCGGCGGCACCGATTCCCGCCAGGCCGGTGCCGACCACGATGACCGTGAGCTTCGTCCTGTTCGCGGGGCTGACCAGGCGATAGTCGGTGCGTCGGCGGTCCCAGGCCGTGAGGGGGTCCCCGGTGGGTGCGTTGGAGTGGAGTACGCGGGCAGTCACGCGATCACCCCGGCGAGGACGAGCACGGGGATCGCGGCATTGCCGAGGACGATGCCGATGGCCAGCGCGACCCCGATGGAGATCCAGACAGTGCGGAGTCGGCGACCGGTGATGCCGATGTCCTGCAGGACCGTCCGCCACCCGTGGATGATGTGCACGGCGATAACGAGCATTGTCCCGGCATAGAACAGGGCCATCCAGGGCCGGGAGAAGCTGGCGACGAGATTGGCGTACGCGTGGATCGTGCCGTCGGGGTCCGGTGGCCGGTATCCGGCTGGGGCAGCTCCTGCGCCGATCGTGAGGTCGAGGAGGTGCACGATCACGAACGCCAGGATGAGGACTCCGCCGAGGAGCATCGTGCGGGCGGAGACTGCGGTGAAGCCGCGGAGGTGCCGTCGGCGGTGGGGGCCGCGCGCCTTCCGGCCCCGCCACCACAGCGCGATCGCGGCGGCGACGTGGATGACCAGGCTGACGACGAGGAGAACACGGAGCGACCAGAGGACCCCCATGCGTGGGATCAACGGCTGGCCCACTTCCCGGAGCCAGCGGGCATAGGAGTCCAGGGACTCGGGCCCGCCATAGATCTTGAGATTGCCGATCATGTGGATGAAGACGAAACCGACGAAGATGACCCCGGTGACGGCCATGGCGACCTTGAGGGTGACCGTGCTCGGGCGCGGCGCACGGCTCGGACGCACAGGGGAGCCAACGCGCGCAAGGGTCATGACCTGACCATAACCCCGGGGGCGCGGAGCCCAAGGCCGAACGGGCGCGATTCAGAGGACTTCCGCGAGGCAATAGGTGCGGGCGGGGAGTGGGAATTCCATGGGCTGGGTCCCGTCGGCGCACACTTCGGGATCATCCACCTGGTGCGCCGCCATGATCCGGAACAGCGCCTCGGGTGTGCACTCCACCTCGTCATAACCGTGTGTGTCGGGGTTCTCCTGCACGCACACCCCGACCGGGAACATCGGGACGAGGCAGGCGGTGTGCTCCCGGGGCCGGTCCACCGAGTTGTGGATGCCAGTCGTGAAGTAGTCGAGGTAATAGGCGTTGGGACAGGACTGGGAGCCAAGCCCGATCGTGCCCACCTCATAGGTGATGGGCGTCGGATAGTCGGCGGTGTTTCGCCAGGCACAGTCCGCGCGCTCGTGGACGACCTCCACCGAGGCGTGCGGGGTGGCGACGCCACCGCCCGCCAACGCCGACAGGATGATGCAGTCGCCTGGCTGGAGATCGGCGAACGTGCTGCTGCCTCCTGATCGGCCGGACAACGTCATCAGACCGGGCACGATCGCCAGGACGATCAGGGCCAGGCCCACCACCAAGCCCCAGCGGCGTGACCGGTAGCCACGCGGCCGGGGTGTGGTCGAGCGCTCTGTCCGTCGCGGCACGCCGTCAACTCTGGCCGTTGAACAATGACGTGACCGAGCCGTCCTCGAAGACCTCGTGGATGGCCCGGGCAATGAGGGGCGCGATCGACAGCACCGTGAGCTTGTCGATGGCGATGTCCTCGGCGATCGGGAGCGTGTTGGTCACGATGACTTCCTCGAACGCGGACTCGTTGAGTCGCTGGGCTGCCGGCCCGGAAAGAATCGGGTGTGTGGTCGCCGCGATGACTTTCGCGGCACCGCGCGCCTTCAGCGCATCGGCTGCCTGACAGATGGTGCCTGCCGTGTCGATCATGTCATCGACGAGCAGACACACCTTGCCGTTGACTTCGCCGACGACCTCATGGACCGCCACGGTGTTCGCGACGTTCGGATCGCGCCGCTTGTGGATGATCGCCAGCGGGGCGCCGAGGCGGTCGGTCCACAGATCAGCGAGGCGTACGCGGCCCGCGTCGGGCGAGACCACCACGATCTCCTCGGTGCCATATTTGTCCACGACATAGTCGCTGAGCACAGGCAGCGCCCACAGGTGATCGACCGGTCCGTCGAAGAACCCCTGGATCTGTGCGGCATGGAGGTCGACGGACATGAGCCGGTGGGCGCCCGCTGCGGCGTACAGGTCGGCGATCAGCCGAGCCGAAATCGGCTCCCGGCCGAGGTGCTTCTTGTCCTGGCGGGCATAGGGATAGAACGGGACAACCACGGTGATGCGATCCGCCGACGCCCGTTTGAGGGCGTCGATCATGATCATCTGTTCCATCAGCCACTCGTTGACCGGTGCCGGGTGGGACTGGATCACGAAGGCGTGACAGCCGCGCACCGACTCCTCGAACCGGACATAGATCTCCGAGTTCGCATAGGACACCGCCCGGGTCGGCGTCAGCTCGACCCCCAGGAGCTCCGCGACTTCCTCGGCCAGCGCCGGGTGGGCGCGGCCGCTGAAGAGCATCAGGTGGCTCTCCCGGTTCTTCTTCAATCCGGTCATCAGGACTCGTCCTTCTGTTCCGACTGCTGGGCCTGGCGAGCCCGGTCCGCGGCGACCTCGTCGTGGGGGTGATAGTCGCTCACTGCGGCGGCGGCCTGGTCGGCGTGACTGCCCGGCTTGCGACGGGCCACCCAGCCGCTCGCGTTCTTCTGGCGGCCGCGAGCAACAGCGAGCGTGCCGGGTTCGACGTCCTGGGTGACCGTGGATCCGGCAGCGATATAGGCGCCGTCACCGATGTCGACCGGCGCGACCAGCACGGAGTTCGAGCCGACGAAGGCGCCCTTGCCGACGTGGGTGTGCCACTTGTTGTTGCCGTCGAAGTTGGCGAAGATCGTGCCCGCGCCGATGTTGACGCCGGGGTCGATCAGCGCATCGCCGGCATAGGTGAGGTGCGGGACCTTGGCCCCTTCTCCGATGCGGGCGTTCTTGGTCTCGACGAAGGCGCCGATCTTGCCCCGCGCCCCCAGGACCGTTCCTGGACGCAGATAGGAGAAGGGCCCGACTGTGGCGTTCTCACCGATGACGGCGAGGCTGCCGTGGGTACGCACCACGGTCGCACCGGCTCCGACCTCGACATCGACCAGGGTGGTGTCCGGTCCGATTGTCGCGCCGGCAGCGACCGAGGTCGCGCCCTCCAGGGAGGTGCCGGGCAGGATCGTCACGTCAGGTGCGATGTCCACACTGGAATGGATCCAGGTGTGCTGGGGATCAATGATGGTCACCCCCGCACGCATCCACTTTTCGCAGATCCGTCGGTTCATTTCCCTGTTCATCGCAGCCAGCTGGACGCGATCGTTGACGCCCTCGGTCTGCTAGAAGTCGTCGATCTGATAGGCGCCCACCCGGCGACCGTCCGCTCGCGCAATGCCGAGGACATCGGTGAGATAGAGCTCTCCTTGGGCGTTGTCGGCCGTGATGCGGCTGAGTCCGTCGCGCAGCACGTCCGCGTCGAAGACATAGATGCCGGAGTTGATCTCGGTGATCTGCAGGGTTTCCTCGTCGGCGTCCTTGTGCTCCACGATGCGGGCCACCAATCCTTGGGCATCGCGCACGATCCGGCCATAGCCAGTCGGATCCCCCAGCTTGGCCGTCAACACCGTGATCGCGTCTGCGCTCGCACGGTGCGCCGCGACCAGCTGGGTGAGGGTGTCTCCGCTCAGCATCGGCACATCGCCATAGGTCACCACGATCTCACCAGTGACCTGTTCGAGATCGACCAGACCGCACTGGACGGCATGGCCGGTGCCATTGGGCTGGTCCTGGATGGCGGTGCGGGTGTGGGGCGCAATGTCGTGGAGGTGCTCGGTGACCTGCTCACGCAGGTGACCGACCACGACGACCAATTGCTCCGGCTCGAGTGCCGTCGCGGCATTGACCGCATAGGACAGCATCGAATGGCCACAGACCTCGTGCAAAAGCTTGGAGCGGCTGGACTTCATCCGGGTGCCGCCGCCAGCGGCCAGCACGATCACCGCGCCGACAGTCGATCGAATGTGTCGCCCAGCAGTGGGGCTCTGCGTCTCGGACAAGCGGGATCTCCCTCGCAGACGTCACGCGCACCCGTGCGGGTGCACTGGTGTTCAATCTCAATGCCCATCCAGGGAAATGCGCTGGGCCCAAGCCTGCCGATCTCCGTGGGGCAACCGATCCTCACCCTAGCGCCACCGGCTCCCGCTCCCACGGACAGCCACGACGTGCCGGGCAGCGATTGGTGGAGGAAACGCGACGCGCAGTTCCTCGACTCGAGGAGTTGCGCGGCCACACCGCCGATTCCGGAGACCGCCGTGGCCCGTTCAGCTGATGAAACTGACAGTGAAAAGCGGCGTTTCGAGGTCTGCAGGCTCTGCTGGCGGCGGACCTCCACCGGTGTTGCCGCCACCGGTGTTCCCGCCACCGCTGTTGCCGCCACCGCTGTTGCCGCCACCGCTGTTCCCGCCACCGCTGGCGCTGCCACCGCTGTTCCCGCCACCAGTGTCCTGCGTTGGCGGCGGTTCGGTCTCGGGCGGTGGTGGCGGTGGTGGTGGCGGTT
>DUOB01000070.1 GCA_012839035.1 Propionibacterium sp. | reverse complement strand
CTCGACGAGGTGACCGCACTCGCCGCGGGCGAGCCACTGGTCACCGAACGCGAAGAGGTGACGTGGTCGGGTGGGCAGGTGGGTGCGGTGCGGGTACGCCGGCTCGGTGCCATCGACCTCGCCGTCACCCCCATCCCCGTCGACCAGGAGGCGGGCGTGGCTGCCGTCCGGGCTGCGTTGACGGACGGTCGCGGGGAGGCCGGACTGGGACTGCTCCACTGGACGGAGGCCGCGACAACGCTGCGTCGGCGCATGGCGTTCGCCCATGCCCGACTCGGGGACCCGTGGCCCGCGGTGGGCGACGATGCACTCACCGCGCGACTGGACGAGTGGCTGGGGCCGGAGCTGTTGCGACTGGCCGAGGGCGCGCCGCCCCGGTCGCTGGACCTGGTGTCGGCGCTGCGCAGGCTCCTGCCCTGGCCGGAGGCCGGGACGTTCGACGAGGTCGTGCCCGAGCGACTGCCGGTGCCGACCGGGTCACGGATCCGGCTGACCTATCCCGAGGACCCTGCGGAACGCCCCGTGCTGGCGGTCAAGCTGCAGGAATGTTTCGGGCTGACGGAGACGCCCCGGGTGGCCGGGGTCCCGGTGCTGTTCCATCTGCTCTCCCCCGCGGGCTGGCCGCTCGCCGTCACCGACGACCTCGCGTCGTTCTGGGTGAACGCCTATCCGGGCGTGCGGGCGGAGAATCGCGGACGCTATGCCAAGCACCCCTGGCCGGAGGACCCGTTGACCGCGCCCCCGCAGCGCGGGACCAAGCGTTCGGGGCGCTGATGCGGGGGCTCGGGTCCCTAGGGAACGCCCCGGGGACGGCTCAGGACGGTCGCAGGAGGCCGGCACGTTCGGCGAGAACGGCGATCTCCACACGGTTGCGGACGCCCAGCTTGGTCTGGATCGCCGACAGGTGGGCCTTGACCGTCGCCTCGGCGATGAAGAGGCGTCCGGCGGTCTCCGCGTTGGACAGCCCGTGGCCGACGGCGACGCAGACCTCCCGCTCACGATCGGTGAGGCCGCCGAGCGCGTCCCGGGCGGAACGGCGGTGTCCACCGCTGTCCTCGGCGCGCAGATGGTCGAGGAGTTGTTTGGTGCTGCGGGGCGACAGGACGGCATCCCCGTCCATGACCGATCGCACGGCCCGGAGGATGTCCTGGGGGTCGGCGGCCTTCAGCAGAAACCCGGACGCACCGGCCTCGAGCGAGCGGAGGACCGCGTCGTTGACATCCCAGGTGGTCAGTGCGATCACATGGGGCGGGTTCGGCAGAGCCCGCACCCGCACCGTGGCGGTAATCCCGTCCACGCGCGGCAACCGCAGGTCCATCAACACGACATCGGGGCTGTGGCGCTGGACGGCCGTGACGGCCTCGTCACCGTCCCCGGCCTCGCCCACCACCGTCAGGTCCGGTGCGGCGTCGAACAGATAGCGCAGCCCGGCCCGGACAAGCGGGTCGTCGTCGACGAGCAGGACGCGGATGGACACGCAGGCATCCTAAGCCGCTGCCCGGACAACACGATGGGCCTCAGACGGCGCGTTCCCGCCACGGGAGCTCGACACGCACCCGGAAAACGGTGCCGCCCTCATCGAGGCCATAGCTCATCGACCCTCCGAGCAACTCGGCGCGCTCGGTGATGCCGGTCAGCCCACGAGAGCTCCCCGGTTCCCGGGCCTTGCTCCACCCGCCGCGATAGCGGTTGCGGGCATCGATGACCACGCCGCTGGTGGGACCACCCTCGACGGTCAGGAAGAGCTGCTCCCCCTGGGCATGGCGGGCGGCGTTGGTGAGCAACTCCTGGACGATCCGATAGACCGCGCGGGCGAGCGTCGGGTCCGCCCGCTCGGGATCAGAGATGAAGATCGAGGAGCTCAACGGCTGCCCCGCACCGAACGATTCCCGCACCACCTCGGCCAGTTTCGCCAGCGGCAGGTCGGCGGTGTCCGCGGCCGTGGGGTCCCGAAGCACGGCCAGCAATGACCGCAAATCCTCCATGGCCGCCGCCGCGCTCGTCCGGACGAGCCGGGCCGACTCGGCCATCCGCGGATCGTCGTGCGCATTGGCCTCCATCGCCCCCGCATGCAGGTTGAGCAGGGAGAGTCGGTGGCCCATCGCGTCATGGACCTCGCGGGCGATCCGCTCCCGTTCCTGACGGCGGGCGGCTTCCTCCCCCAGCCGGTCACTGGTGGCGCGCTGCTCCGACACCGCCCCCGCGGCGTCCGCCGCCTCGCGGCGGGCCCGCATCAGCAGACCGAGCCCGATCGCAACCCCAAGGCCCACCACGATGAACGCCACCACGAGCCCCGGGTGCGCCGGAACGGACTCCGCCGGATCGGCCCCGGGCGGGGCCAGGCCACCCTTGATCATGGACGCCCCGCGGGGCTGGGCCAGCGCGTCCGCGATGACCACCCGCGTGGAGGTGAGCCCCACGAGAGCCGTGGTCCACCACACCGCAGGGCCTCGCCGGCGCCCGAGCAGGCTGCCGAGCAGAATCAGCGGCACGCTGTTGCCGACGGGCAGGACCACGGAGACGAGCGCGGCGACGATCACGAGGATGAACGGCAGCCGGTGTCGCCAGAACATCACCACGGGTGCGCCGAAGGCGAACGCGATCGCGCCCAGCGCGGGCAACAGGATCGCTGCGGACTCCGTGTCGTTCATCTTCCAACCGACGGGCGAATAGGTCATGGCCAGCAGCGAGAAGAAGCAGGCGATCAGGCCGAGCAGGATCGACCGCCACACCGGCGGGCGTCGATCATCCCCGACTGTCTCGAATTGCCTCACACGGGCATCGTAGGGGCCGCCTCCGACAATGCGCGTCGCCCGTTCGGCTGACGGGTTGATCTCCCCGATAGGCCGATCGGCGGGTCCGGGTGGGTGCGTTCGGGCGATGTGGCGAGGGGTGCTTCCGCGGTGTGCTGGGGACACACCAACAGGAGGAATGATGTCCCAGCAGAACCCCCACCAGTTCCAGCCGCAGGGTCCGGCCGCGTACGCCAGCCCCCAGCCCCCTCCCCCGGGCGGTCCGGTGTCACCCGGTGAGCCCGGCGCCAAGCCCGCGAAGGTCCGCAACACCATCGCGATCGTCGCCCTGGCCGCTGCCATCGCGGGATTCGTGTTCGCGGTGGTGGAGGGCGCGTACATCCTCGGCTGGGTCCTGCTCCCGATCGCCTTCGTGCTGTCGCTCGTGGCACTGTTCCAGCGGGACAAGCCCAAGAAGATGGCGCTCGCGGCCCTGATCATCGTCATCGTGGGCACCGTGGCGGGCGCGATCGCGTTCATGTCCTCGGCGGCCCGTGTCATCGATGACGCGTTCAGCGGTGGCGAGGTCACCGCGACGGCACCGGTCGCGCCGGTCGCGCCGGGTGGCGACGGACAGGGCGGGGAGGCGCCCGCCGGCGTACCGGCCGGGGAGCCCGCCGAGGCCGACCGGGGCACCCGACAGAACCCCCATCCGCTGGGCACCACCCTGTCCAACGACGACTGGCAGGTGACGGTCAACTCGGTCGATCTCGACGCGAACGCGAAGATCGCGGCGGAGAACCCGTTCAACGACGAACCCGATGCCGGCCACACGTACGCGCTGGTCAACCTGACCCTCACCTATCTGGGCGACGACTCCAGCACGCCGATGGCGGTCACCGTCAGCTATGTGACGAGTGCCGGCAACGTGATCAACGAACATGACAAGTCCGTCGTGACTCCGGACGAGCTCGGCTACAACGAGCTCTACACCGGCGCCAGCGTCACCGGCAACACTGCCCTGCACATCCCGAAGGACGACCAGGGCGTCCTCCGGTTGAACCTGGGGCTGTTCGGCGACGACGTATTCGTCGCCCTCCGTTGAGACCAGGCCGTCCAGAGAATCCGGGGGGCCTCTGGACGGTCTGCTTCCCGCCCGAATACCGGGTTAGAGTCCAGACGCGTCAACGTCGCAGAAGGACGGAAGAAATGCCCTCGCTCACGCCCAATCCGGCTCGCGTCCGGCTGGTCTATCAGCTCGCGGCCGGATTTCTGTTCGTCACGATCGCCCTCGGCTCGATGGTCTGCGCGACCGACTCGAGCTCGGCCTGCCCGGCATGGCCGGTGTGTTATGCCGATCAGATCGGTCCCGACCGGACGGCGGGCTGGTTGAACAATCCCGCGATCGAGTTCATCCACCGGCTGATCAGTTTCCTGGCTCTGGTGTTCACGGGGTACGCGGGGTGGCTCGGCCGGCGGGAGAAGGACGTTCGCTTGCGGGTCTTCCCGTGGGTCGCCCTGGGGCTGGCTGTCGCGTCCGCCATCTTCGGGATGATGATCATTCTGTTCACGCTGCCGCTCGGGCTGGCGATGATCGATGTCGGCGGCGCGCTGATCGCGATGACGCTGATGACGATGGCCGCAGCGGCCATGTCCGTCCGCGGTGGCGCCCGGGACTCCGGGGGATCCCGGTCCGTTCTGCGGCTGGGCGGCGCGGCCTTCGGCACGGTGTTCGTGATGCATCTGCTCGGCCTGGTCGTGGCGGGCACGACGAACGTGGGCACCGGCTCGTTCACCCGCTGCCTGAGCTGGCCGCTGTGGAAGCTCCTGGAGATCGACCGCCTGGAGTGGCTGCAGACGGGGCGGATGGTCCTCGCCGGTATGGCCATCGTGTTGATCGCAGCGACGGTCGTGAAGGCCATCGCGGTGCCACGACTCCGGGTCACGGCGATCACTCTGACCGTCCTGCTGGCCGCGGAGCTCGGCCTGGGTCTGCTGATCCTGTCGCAGGGGCTGGCCGTCACGCAGACCAATGGCATCAACGCGACCCTCGCGGTCTCCTATTCAGCGCTCGCGGCCGGCGTCCTGTGGGTGTTGGGTCACCTCATCGGTCTGGCGACCGGGGCACCCGAGCATCGGGACAGCCCGGCGGCGGGTGCGGAACGGACCAGGGAGTTGATCACTCGTTCCAGGGGTTGATCGGCTCAAGACCCAGGTGGTCAGAATCCACAGTGTCGCGGATGTCGGTGCCCGGGCGTAGCGTACGCAGCGACAACTCTCGCGAGGAGGAACGATGACGACCACTGTCCGCGCCTGGGCGGCCCCGGGGGCCGGCGAACCACTGGAGCCCATCACCATCGTCCGGCGGGATCTGCGCCCGGACGACATTCGGATCAGGATTGCGTACGCCGGCATCTGCCACTCCGACATCCACACCGTGCGCGGCGAGTGGGGCGACAAGACCTACCCCATCGCCCCCGGACACGAGATCGCGGGCGAGGTCGTCGAGGTCGGCTCCGAGGTGAGGACGTTCGCCGTCGGCGACCGGGCTGGGGTCGGCTGCATGGTCGACTCGTGCGGGGAATGCGAGGCCTGCGCGGACGGCGAGGAGCAATACTGCACCGGCGGGGTGGTGTGGACCTATGCCTCCACCTATCCCGATGGGGAGATCACCCAGGGCGGCTACAGCCAGGAGATCGTGGTCACCGAACGCTTCGCACTGCGGATCCCGGAATCCATTCCCTTCGAGAACGCCGCCCCGCTGCTGTGTGCGGGCGTCACGACCTATTCGCCGCTCGAGCACTGGGGCATAGGGCCGGGGTCGAAGGTGGCCGTCGTCGGGATGGGTGGGCTCGGGCACATGGGCGTGCAGATCGCCCACGCCCTCGGTGCCGAGGTGACCGTCCTCTCCCAGACCGACCGCAAGGCCGCAGACTCCAAGCGTTTCGGTGCCGTCGCCCATCGCGCGACCGCGGACCCGGCGGTGTTCCGGGAGCTGGCGGAGTCCTTCGATTTCATCCTCAACACCGTGTCGGCGGAGATCAACCTCGGTGACTATCTCGGGCTCCTGCGACGCAACGGCGTGATGGTCAACGTCGGCATGCCCAGCGAGCACCTGCCCATGAAGGTGCAGTCGCTGATCGGGCGTCGCCGGTCGATGGCGGGCTCCAACATCGGCGGCATCGCCCAGACCCAGCGCATGCTCGATTTCTGCGCCGAGCACGGCATCGCAGCCGAGGTCGAGGTGATCTCGGCGGACCAGATCAACGAGGCCTATGACCGGGTCGTCAACTCCGACGTCCGCTATCGCTTCGTGATCGACACCGACACGCTCTGAGGGGTTGACCGGGCCGCCGCAGCTGCCGTGCGCTACCTACGATGTGAGCTATGGATCTCCGGGGCATGCGCAAGAATTATCAGGCGGGCGAGTTGGACGAAGGCGCATCATCCTTCGACCCGGTGGAGCAGTTCGGGCGCTGGTTCGACCAGGCCGTTGCCGCGAAGCTTCCGGAACCCAACTCGATGACGCTGGCCACTGCCGATGCCGATGGTCGCCCGTCGGCACGCATCGTGCTGATCAAGGGCTATGACGAGCGGGGCGTGGTGTGGTACACGAACTACAACTCCCGCAAGGGTGACGAGCTCGCCGCCAACGACCGGGCCGCGCTGCTGTTCCACTGGGTGGAGCTGGAACGACAGGTCCGCATCGAAGGGCGGGTGGAGAAGGTGTCCCCCGAGGAGTCCGATGCCTATTACGCCGTCCGCCCCCTCGACTCGCGGCTGGGCGCCTGGGCATCACCGCAGTCCCAGGTGATCGCGAACCGCGGGGTGCTGGTGGCCAATGCGGCGAAGGCCGCGGCGGAGCACGGGCTGCGCCCGCCGCGCCCGGACTGGTGGGGAGGTTATCGCCTGGTCCCGGAGGTGTGGGAGTTCTGGCAGGGCCGGAAATCCCGCCTGCACGACCGGCTGCGCTATCGCCGGGAGGGCGGCGCCTGGCTGCGCGAGCGGCTCGCTCCCTGAGCTGCGCTTGACCTTGACGCAGCGTCAGGCTCCGACACTCATGCCATGACCTCGCGCCTGACCCTGCCGCTCTATCTGTTCTCCTCGGGCACGTCCCTGTTCGGCAACTCGGCCATCTCGATCGTCCTGCCCTGGCTGGTCCTCACCCGCACCGGCGACCCCGCGCTCACGGGACTTGTTGCGGCCGCCAGCGCCGCGCCGTCAGCCGTTGCGGCCTTCGTCGGCGGACATCTCGTCGACCGCATCGGCCGGCGTACCGTCTGCATCATCTCCGACGCCGGATCCGCGCTCTCGGTCGCCGGATTGGCGGTCGTCGACCTGACCGTGGGCCTCAACGTGACCTGGTTCATCGCTCTGGGCGTCCTCGGCGCACTCTTCGACGTGCCCGGCATGACCGCCCGCGAGGCGATGCTCGCCCAGGTGTCCGACACGTCCGGGGCAACCCTCGACAGGGTCGCCTCCGCACGCGGTGCGGTGTTCGGCCTCACCTTTCTCGCCGGTCCCGCGGTGGCCGGCGGCCTGTTGGCCGCGCTGCCCGCGATTCACGTCGTGTGGGTGACGGCCGCCTGCTCCGCGCTTGCTGCGATCGCGATCTGGCTGATGCCGCTGCGCCCAGCTGTCGGTGCGGCGACCGACCCGGACGCGTCGCCTCTCGCGGGGTGGCGCCTCGTGCGCACCGATCGCACCCTCCTGACCCTCGTGCTCATCTCGCTCGCGGTCATGATGCTGGTCGCGCCCCTGCTGTCGGTGCTGCTGCCGGCGCATTTCCGGGAGTTGGCCCGGCCCGAGTTCCTGGGGTTCAGCCTGTCGGCGTACGCCGTGGGCACGATGATCGGCTCCGGTCTCTACGGCGCGCTCTTCGGCCACCGTCGACTGTCTGCCTGGGTCGTGTCGAACGTTCTGTTCACCGCCGGGTTCGTGGCGATCGCGACCCTGGTGGGGTTCTGGCCGGTCGCGCTCGGGATGCTCCTGATCGGCGTTGGTTCCGGATTCCAGCAGCCGATCGTCATGGTGGTGCTGACCAGGGCGGTGCCGGATGCCCTCCGTGGCCGCGTGTTCGGACTGAACGCCGCCCTGGCCATGCTCGCCGCCCCGGTGGGACTCGGGCTGATGGCCGGTGCCGTCGCGGTCACGAACCTGTCCGTGACAGCCTGGCTCCTGGCGGCCTGTTGGGCCGCGGTGGCCGTCTGGGCCGTGTCGGCGCCGAGCCTGCGCGGCTCGCTGCGCACCCTCGCGGAGGAGGAGAGAGATGCTGAGCATCAGCCGGCTTGCTGAGTACGCGGGCACGACCGTCCGCGCGATCCGGCACTATCACCAGATCGGCCTGCTGCCCGAGCCGCCGCGCGACGCGTCGGGCTATCGGAGCTACGGCGCCCAGGCGGTCGTGGACCTGGCGCGGATCCGGATCCTCGCCGACGCCGGCGTACCCCTCAGGAAGATCAACGAGTTCACCCACGCGTCCCCGGCCGTCCTGCGCGCCGAGGTCGCGGAGATCGACCGGAACCTGCGGGCGCAGATCCGGAGACTGCAGGCGACACGGAAGGCGCTCGCCAGCCTGGCCACCGACGAGCCGTTCCTGCCCCCGGAACTGCTGACCGTCCATGCCGAGATCCAGAGGCGTGCCGCCGAGGCCGGGGTGTCGCCGCGGACCCTGGACATGGAGCGGGAGGGCTGGATCCTGGCGTCGACGCTCTATCCGGAACTGATGGAGCAGTGGGTGGAGACGCAGATGCGACTCATGTCCGATCCGGCGTACATGGAGCTGTATCTGCTCACCGATCAGGCGTACGACTGGGCCGCCGACGACCCCCGCATCGAGGATCTGGCCCGGCGGACCGTGGACTTCGTCAAGCGCTCGGGCTTCTCGCCGGGCGAACAGGAGGCTGCCCACCGCGAGGACGAAATCGCCTACGGCCTGGTCACGAGCTATCGCGTCGCCGGGTTGGGCCGCGGTGACGGCGCGGATCAAGAACCTCCTGGAAGCGGAATGAGCCGGGTCAGTCGGGTGACCCGGCCTGTGCCGCGCGTTCGTGGAGGCGTTGGCGGATTTCGTCGGGGGTGTACGCCCGCCGCTGCCGCTCGTCGCGCGCGATCAGCACGCCGCCGGCGGCGACGCCCAGCAGACCCGCAATGCCGAGCCACTTGCCGACGATGACCCACCAGGAACGCTTCTTGGGCCGATGCTTTTCCTTCTTGGGCCGGTGCTTTGCCATGGGTTTGTCCTATGACACCCCGCAGCTGGATGCAAGCCCGGGCGGTCGTGCTCGTGTGTCCTCGCGTGCCTCCCAAGTGTCGTCATCACAGCAGTCCGGGGGCACACGAGATCACCGGCTGGCTGAGATGCTGGGGGCATGGCCCTGAACTTGGATGAAGCGCTCGATCACACCCGGACCGGGGACATCTGGGTGTTCCGTGGCAGGACCCGGGCCGATCGGGCGATCCGCGCACTGACGAACGCACCGGTCAACCACGTCGGCATGACCGTCGCGATCGACGACCTGCCGCCGTTGATGTGGCACGCGGAGCTCGGTCGATCCCTTCCCGACGTATGGACGGGCGAGAGGCACTCCGGCGTTCAACTGCACGACCTGCGCGCGGCGGTGACCCGGTGGCAGGAGCGCTATCACCAGCAGGCGTGGTTGCGGCAACTCACGCCCGAGGTGGGCCGTGCAGAGGAGGATGCGCTGCTGCGGGTGATTGCGCGGCTGAACGGAGTGTCGTTCCCATCGACCAGCCGTCTCGCCTGGCGCTGGCTGCGTGGGCGGACGACTCGGCCGAAGGCCCTCATCGGTCGCCGGGCCGACCCCGATCCGATGCGGCCCGCGGTGGCGTACTGCGCCGAAGTGGTCGCCTTGACCTTCGAGGAGATGGGGATCCTGCCGGAGGAATACCCGGCGAACTGGTATGACCCAGGCAAGTTCTGGAGCGGCGACAAGCTTCCGCTCTCCGACGGCTGGGCGTTGGGCGCTGAGATCGCGGTTGGGGGTTGACCGGGCCACGCCAGGTCCGTTCACCTACTCCGTCCGCTGCGCACGCCCAATCCTCCGCACGCCACGCCACGCCACGCGCTCTTGCATCGTTGCCCGGGTTTGGTCACATCACCCGGGTTAATGCTTCCTTGCCCGGGCTCCAACCCGGGCAAAGAGCAACGAACCCGGGCAACGTGACCAAACCCGGGCAACGTGACCCACAACCAGTGGAACCACCCCGGGCAAAGAGCAACGAAGACGGGCAACGTGATCAAACCCGGGCAACATGGCCCACTACGAGTGGAACCAACCCGGGCAAAGAGCAACGAAGGTGGCGTCCCCGCGTCTCAACTCACCCGGATCGGGATCCGCCGCGCGCCGAAGGTCCCGGCCCTGGTGCCGAACCGTCCGGGCAGGACGGTGCCGCAGTCGGGGCAGGTGCCGTCAGGGGTGAGGCGATAGGTGAGGATGTTGTACCAGTCGCGGACGATGAGTTCCGACCCGCAGCCGGCACACGAGGTGGTGTCCCCGGCGCGGTCGTGGACGTTGCCGGTGTACGCGTACCGCAAACCCGCTTCGAGGGCGATCTCCCGGGCGCGGGTGAGCGTCGCGGGCGGCGTGTGCGGGACGTCCTGCATCCGGTGATCGGGGTGGAACGCGGAGAAGTGGATCGGCGTGTCGGGTCCGAGTTCCCGAACGATCCAGTCGCACTGCTCCCGAAGTTCATCGGGGTCGTCGTTGTGGCCGGGGATGAGCAGAGTGGTGATCTCGAACCACACATCGGTCTCGGTCCGCAGATAGGTCAACGTGTCGAGCACGGTCGCGAGCCGCGCGCCGGTGAGCTTGCGATAGAAGTCGTCCCGGAAGCCCTTGAGGTCGATGTTGGCGGCGTCCATGTGGGCGAAGAAGTCGCGGCGGGCCTCGCCCTGGAGATAGCCGGCGGTGACGGCGACGGTCTTGATGCCGGCCTGTCGGCAGGCGCGGGCGACATCGATCGCGTACTCGGCGAAGATCACCGGGTCGTTGTAGGTGAAGGCGATGCTGTGGGACCGCCACGCCCGGGCCGCGGAGGCCAGATCCTCCGGAGAAGCACTGTCGGCGAGGGCCTCCATCTGCGCGGCGGTCGAGATCTCGTGGTTCTGACAGAACTTGCACCCCAGGTTGCAGCCGGCGGTGCCGAACGAGAGGACGCTCGTGCCCGGGAAGAAGTGGTTGAGCGGCTTCTTCTCGATCGGGTCGAGGCAGAATCCGGACGAGCGGCCATAGGTGGTCAGCACCAGCTGGTCGCCGACGCGCTGACGGACGAAGCAGAATCCCCGCTGGCCGTCGCGCAGGCGGCATTCGCGCGGGCACAGATCGCACTGGATCCGTCCGTCGTCGATGGCGTGCCAATAGCGGGCCGGATGGGTCATGGTTCACTCCAGGCGGTGACCGTATAGCGGGAGACGCGCCAGTCCGGGTCCCAGCGCTCGTCCTTGACGCCTGCCTTCTGGCGCAGCGCGGCAACGAAGCTGCCGGCGTCGGAGAAGTGCTCCCACACCTGCGGGAGGAAGGTGCCGCGCCGGTCACCGGCCTCGATCAGCACACCGTCCACGCCGGGTTGCAGTTGGCGGACCAGATCGCCCTCGTCGTGGACCTCCATCGGTTGTGGCGGGGAGAGGAGGGAGACCTCGAGATCGAGCCCCGCGTACTCCTCCACGCTCACCGCCGGGAAACGCGGGTCCCGGAAGGCCGCGTTGCGGGCGTTGTTGCGGACGTCTTCGACGATCGATCGGTACGCAGAGATCGTGCCGATGCAGCCCCGCAGTCGGCCGGCGGTGTGCAGGGTGACGAAGGAGGCGCCGCTCCTGTGCACCCACTCGGGCAGCTCGGGCTCGGTCGCGAACAGCCCCAGCTGTTCCGCGATGGCGGCGCGGGCGATCGGCAGCAACACCGTGCCCGCGTCCGCGGGCCACGGTGGGTCAGTCCTGTTCGAGGGCACCGATGGCCGCATAGCCGACCACCCTTTCGCGATCGCCGGCGGTGTCGCCGGAGTTGCACCAGCCATAGAGTTCGGTGCTCAGGCCGCGGCGCGTCCCGCTGACGAGCAGACCGTTGACAGGTCGCGCACCACACGCCCGGTCGGGATCGATCGGGCCGGTGAGCGCCACCATCTGTTGCACGGTCTCGGCGTCGAGCCGTTGTGCGGTCTCATAGGGGTAGTAGTGCGACAGGTCCGTGCTGAACACCAGCAGCGTCTCCGGCCCGCCCCAGCAGCGGTCGACGACCTCCGCGACCTCCTCCGGCTCCGCCACCCCCACCGAGAACGGGACGATGTCGAAACCGTCCCCCAGCATGCGCTGCAGGAACGGCAGCTGCACCTCCAGTGAGTGTTCCTGGGCGTGCGGCGAGTCGGCGACCACGACCTGGGGAAGATCCGTCAGGTCGAGCTTAGCGACGGAGACGTCGCCGAGCGGCGTACGGAATGCGCCCACGGAGGGCACCGCGAGCCCGTTCAGGGCGACCCGGTGGCTGGGCCCGAACATGACGACCCGCTTGATGCGGTCGGCTGCGGGCGCAACCCGCGCGTACGCCTGCGCGGCGGTCGCACCGGAATAGATGTAGCCCGCATGGGGCACGATCACCGCCTTGGGCGGGCTCGGGTCGGGCCCCGCAGCCGCCCTCCCCTCGGCGAGCAGACCATCGACAGTGCCGGCGAGATCGGACTCACCGCCGGGATAGAACAACCCCGCGACCGCGGGACGACGAACTCTCCGCATGCCTCTCACTCCTGTGTGCCTGGCTCTGCATCCAACGTACGTCGCGCGGAAAAGAAGCGTGCCCCAACCGGAGAATCCGTCCGCTGGTTGATCAGCGGTCAGCGACAGACCAGGCGCTGGCTCACGATGTCCGAATAGAGCTCCAACCCGTCGAATTGTGCGACATGGATCGTGTTGGCAAGATCCGCACCGCCCGGGTCGAGCTCGGCCAACAGGTTGGGCTGCTTGAGGATCAGCCGTTCGTTCAGCCGCGTCCCGGCCTGCCCCTCGAAGAGCGCGACATAGAAGATGCCCGTTTCGACCAGGTCCTGGAAGAAGTGGCTGCCATAGGACAGCTCGGGCAGGAAGTTGCCGCGCACATAGGTGAACTCGCACAGCACGGAGGCATTGCACACCTCGGTGAAGCGGACGGGCACCCCCAACGAAGGGGTGGTGGTCCCCCAGCGCCCCGGCCCCATCAGCATGAAGTCCTCGTCCTTGAGCAGCCGGTTGAGCAGCCCGATCTCGCGGGCCACGGCGTAGCGGTCCTGCTGGCCCATGCGGAGATAGGCCGACGGCCGGACCGTCACCACATAGCGGATCGGCAACCGGACATTGCCGCCCATGAAGTTGCCATGGGTGGCGAACAGGAAGTCGTCATCGTCGGCGGTCAGCTCCGGCACAGCCACGGCCTTGCCGAGGCCCCGGGTCTGCAGTGGCCGGCACTGGACCAGGTTGATCCGCCAATTGCCGTCGTCCGCGACGTTCAGGGTGAACTCGATGTCGACGGGATAGTCGTACGCCTCCTCGAGCGCCCGCAGTGCCGATCGCAGATAACGGGGGAAGTCGCCGTCGAGCAGGCCGCCGAAGTCGAGCACCATCGGCTGCCGCTTCGGCCGCCTGCCGCGTTCTCGGAGGAGGCGCAGCATCTGATAGTCCGGAGTCGCGAACAGGGGCCAGGGCGCCCCGATGTCCGCGTCGAGCAGATCGGTCAGCGGCACCGTGCGGTGGTCGCCCTCGGTGAGGTGGAGCACGTCGACATAGTGCTGCGACCAGCGCGCCTCGTCCGCCGGGTCGACGAGCGCCTTGCGGGTGGGCACGTCGAGCGCGACGATCCGCGCATAGTCCTGCTGGATGCGGTCCACGGCCCGGGTGCCCAGCCCGAAGACCAGCCGGACCATCCCTGCCGAGGAGTCGGTATCGGGGTCCCAGACATAGAGGTTCGACGAGTTCGCCACCCCCGCGGCGTGCGGGAAGAACAGGTGGCTGTGATACTCCCCGGACACCCGCTGGACCAACACCGCCATCTGTTCATCGCGTTCGACGAGATCACGGTTCATCCGATAGGCCAGCGCGTCCTCCGACACCGCCGAGGCATAGACGGTGAGCACGGCTTCCTCGAACGCCTGGAGCCGTTCCTCCGGGGTGCCGTGGTTGACGCAGAACACCGAGTCGTATTTGCCGGCGAAGGCGTTGCCATAGTTGTCCTCCAGCAGCGAGGACGAGCGGACGATGATCGGGGACTGACCGAAATATTCGAGCATCCGCATGAACTGCTCGCGGACCGTGGTGGGGAACTTGCCGGTCCGGATGACCTCGCGCAGTTCCGCGGCCGCGCTGAAATAGCCCTCGGTCGTCTTGTGCTCCGACCACAACCGCCACCAGTTGTTGGCGACGAGATAGGTATAGAACAGGTCCGCGCCCAGGAAGAACGAGTCATGGGGCTCGAACCGCTCGGAGAAGCGCCCCACGGGATGGTTCTCCAGCACCGACCGTGCGACGAGCATGCCGACCGACTTGCCACCGATCGCCCCGGTGCCGATCTCGCGGTCGGCGATCGAGAGCAGGTCCGCCAGGTTGAGATGGCGATGACACATCTCGACCATCCGACCCTCCCGGCCGATCAGCATCGCCATCAGCAGATCCTTGGCGGCGTCCTGTTCGTCGGGCATCCCGAACAGCGCATCACGCGCACGGTCGAGCATCACGTGCCAGGGATCCGGCTGCTCCGTGCCGCGGTTGAGCGAGGCGAAGAGCCGTGCGGACGCCCCGGAGGACGTGATGGAGACCGCTTCATCGCCGACGATCCGATGCGGGAAGAACATCGTCGGGGAATAGCGCTCCCACACCTTCAGCGGATGGACATAGGCCTTGTCGTCGATCAGATAGAGATCGAACAGGACCTGGGTGGTGTGCCGGATCGAGGCGATCGTCGCAAAGCTGTGGAGATTGCGGGTGATCGCGAAATAGGCGACGGTGTCGAGGTCGAACAGCCACGGACAGATGACGCTGAAGAAGTTCATCACCATCAGGTCCGAATGCCAGTGGCCCAGCAGCTCGGACAGGCAGTCGAAGACATAGAAGACCCGCTGCCCCTCCCGGGCGACAAGGTGGTGGAGGGTGGTCGCGAAGTGTTCGAACCCCTCGGCCGGGTCGAGTTCGATGACCGTGATCCCGCTCGTGTCCAGCACCACCGGCGGATGGTTGGCGAATCGGACATAGATGACCCGCCGACCGTCGGCCAGCGCCCGGGTGACATAGGGATCCACGACCCGGCGATAGTCCTCGACCGAGTCGACCTGCCACACCACGTTGTCCCCGAGCCGGAGCCCGTCGATGACACGGTCCAGCCCGCGAAAGCCGGTGGAGACGGCGTTGTAGGTGTCCACGGTCCTGCCTTGGCCTTGTCGCGCCGTGCACCGTCGGCGCTGAACGGGTGAATCCCGACAGCCTAGCGATGGGATCCGACAATGCTCAGGAACCCGCGAGCCCCCCGAGGTCGAAGACGCGGAAAAGTGCGGCGTACTCCTCTCCCATCGCCTTCCCGCCCTCCCGCAACAGCTGCGGGACGAACTCGTCCGGCGTGGGGTGGTTGGGGAGATCGGCGAGGTACGCAGCGTGCCGCTCCAGCGACCGGACCCCCGCGGCGACCGCCTCGGCGTCGACGACGACCCCGTGGGTGGGCTCGGGATGTCCCGCGACCAGCAGCGCCCTCGCGTGCCACTTGGGCAGGCCCTCCTCGACAAGTTCGCGGAAGATCCAGGTGTTGTCGGCATCGCGTACGCCGTCGATCGCGGCCAGGCCCGCGACGCGGTGGTCGGCCTGGTTCAACCCGCCGTACGCCTCGACGTCGAAGTTGGCCGTCACCACCGCATCGGGGCGGAACTCGCGGACCATCCGGGCGACGTCGCGCCGGAGGTCGAGGCCGGGGACGAGCATGCCGTCGGGGTGGTTGAGGATCCGGAGGTCCTCGACACCGACCTCTGCGCACGCGCGTTGCTGTTCCTCCGCGCGCAGCGGCCCGGCCTCCTCGGGCGGCAGCTGCATGCCGGCCTCGCCGGAGGTGAGGAGGAGGTACGCCACCTTCTTGCCCTGGCGCGTCCACTGGGCGACGGCGGCCGAGGTGCCGTATTCCAGATCATCGGGGTGTGCGACGACACAGAGGATGCGCGCCCAGTCGGCATCCGGCAGGGCTTCCGGGACGGACGGTGTCGGGCTGGCGTCGGATGGAGTGACCATGCGCCCCATTGTTGCCGCCGTGGCCCGCAGAACGGAACGACCGGCGGTCGCCGATTTGCATTCCGGCCGGAGTTACTTCATACTTTAAGTGAAAGTTCAACGACAAGCCCTCTCCACAGAAGGAACATCATGACTGCTCTCACCCAGCTCGCCGGCACCTACACCATCGATCCCTCGCACACCGAGGTCGGCTTCGTCACCCGCCACGCGATGGTGACCAAGGTCCGCGGCTCGTTCAACGACGTCACCGGCACCGCCTCCACCGAGGCCGGCCTGCAGAACGCCAAGATCGACGTCGCCCTCCAGGTCGCCTCCGTCGACACCCGGAACGCCGACCGCGACAACCACCTGAAGTCGGCCGACTTCTTCGACGTCGAGCAGTACCCCACCATCACCTTCGTCTCCACCGAGATCGTCGCCGCCGACGATGCGACGCTCCGCGTCACCGGTGACCTGACGATCAAGGACGTCACCCGTCCGGTGACCATCGACTTCGACTACAACGGTGCCGCGACCGACCCGTTCGGCAACGAGCGCGTGGGCCTCGAGGGCCAGATCCAGGTCAACCGCAAGGACTGGAACCTCACCTGGAACGCCGCGCTCGAGACCGGCGGTGTCCTCGTGTCCGAGAAGGTGACCCTCGTCTTCGAGGTGTCCGCGATCAAGAACGCCTGATCGGCCTCGATCGTCACTGACCCCAGAACGCCCGCACCGGATGTCCGGCGCGGGCGTTCTGCCGTCCCCGGGACCGGCAGGGCAGACTGGTGCGTACGCCGGATTCGGCGTACCCCTTGAGAAAGGAGCCAATCATGGCCATCCTCGCCCAATTCGACTTCCCGGCAAGCGGCCCATGGGGCGCGGAGATGTCGGAGGCGTACGTTCCCCTCGCCGAGGACATCGCCGCCGAGCCGAAGCTGCTCTGGAAGATCTGGACCGAGAACGCCGACACCCAGATGGCGGGTGGGATCTATCTGTTCGAGGATCTCGAGTCGGCGCAGGCGTACGCGGAGAAGCACACGGCGCGACTCCAGAGCTTCGGCATCAGCGACATCCGGGTGCTGTACTTCAACGTCAACGAGCCCCTGACCCGCACCACGCGCGGCCCGGTCGGCTGACGAACCGGCCGACCGACCGGGGAGCTACTTGCTCTCCACCTCCACACCGAGGTCGCTCAGGAACGACTCGGCCCAGTTGTTGATGTCGTGGGTGAAGACCTGGCGGCGGAGCGCCCGCATGCGCCGGCGCTTCTCCGTCGGGGTGGCGGACGCCGCGTCGAGGATCCGCTGCTTCATCCCGTTGATGTCATAGGGGTTCACCTGCCACGCCTGCTTGAGCTCGCGGGCGGCACCGGCGAACTCGCTCAGCACCAGGGCACCGTCGCCGGAGGTGCGGCAGGCGACGTATTCCTTGGCCACCAGGTTCATCCCGTCGCGCAACGGGGTCACGACCATCACATCGGCGGCGCGATAGAGCGCGGCCATCTCCTGACGCGGATAGCCCGAGTGGAGATAGTTGATCGGCGAACGCCCGATCTGGCCCATGTCACCATTGATCCGGCCCACGAGCAGCTCGATGTCGTCACGCAGGCGCCGGTATTCATCCACCCGTTCCCGCGACGGCGTCGCGACCTGCAGGAACACGGCTTTCTCCGGATCGAGCTGACCGGACTGAAACAGCTCCCCGAACGCCCGGATCCGCTGCCGGAGACCCTTCGTGTAGTCCAGCCGGTCCACGCCCAGGAACATGATCTCCGCGTCGAGGTCCTCGCGGATCTGCTCTGCCCGGGCCACGGTGTCCGGGTGGTTGGCAAGGTCCTGGAAGGCGTTGGCGTCGATGGAAATGGGGTACGCCGCCGCGCGACCGCGGCTGCCGTCGTCCCGCACGAACTCCCCGCGCTTGGTCTCATAACCCAGCCGGTCCCGGATCAGCCGCAGGAAGTTCGCGGCCCCGCCGGGCACCTGGAAGCCGACGATGTCGGCGCCGGTGAGGCCCTTGAGGATCTCCGTGCGCCACGGCAACTGCTGGAAGAGCTCCTGCGGCGGGAACGGGATGTGCAGGAAGAAGCCGATCTTGAGGTCCGGCCGCATCTCGCGGAGCATCCGGGGCACGAGCTGGAGCTGATAGTCCTGCACCCAGACCGTGCCGCCCTCCTCGGTCACCTCGGCAGCCGCCTCCGCGAAGCGCTGATTGACCGACACATAGGCGTCCCACCACTCACGGTGGTATTCCGGGAACGCGACGGAGTCGTGATAGAGCGGCCAAAGCGTCGCATTCGACATTCCCTCATAGAATTCGGCGAATTCTTCCTCGCTCAGCCGGACCGGGATCATCTCGATCCCGTCATGCTCGAAGGGCTCGAGCTCTTCATCCGGTGACCCGTGCCAGCCGACCCAGGCGCCCTCCTTGGCTTTCATGATCGGCTCCAGCGCGGTCACCAATCCACCGGGTGACGTACGCCAGCCGAGATCTCCCTCGTCGTCCGTTATTCGCTCAACAGCCAGCCGATTGGCCACCACCACAAAGCTTGCGTGGGGGGCGACGTCGCCGGAACGGGGGTTGTTGGTCATGTCTACCTCCGGTCACCACGCTAGCCTGTGGCCGGAATCGTCGGACGTGAGGTGGGGAGATGGAGCTCGACAAGGACCTGGGCACCGAGGCGGGTAGGCAGGCGTGGCGGGCGATCCTGGCCGATCCCGCGGGGACGTTGCTCTGCAGTGACTTTGATGGCGTGCTGTCCCCGATCGTGCTGGATCCCGATGCCGCCTGGGCCGCGGAGGAGACCGTCGGGGCACTCGCGCGACTCGGTGGACTGGTCGGCAAGGTCGCCGTCGTGACCGGCCGGATGGCGCGAAAAGCTGTCCAGTTGGGCCGCCTCGACGAACGCCCGGGGCTGGAGTCGATGTCGGTGCTCGGCCTCTACGGCTTCGAGCGCTGGGACGCCGCAACCGGAGAGTTCGTCGAACCGGACGCCCCCGAAGGCGTCGCCACCGCTGCGGCGGAGATCCCGGGCATCCTCGCCGGACTCGGGCTGGGGGCCGCACGCGTGGAGGACAAGCGGCTCTCGGTCGGCGTCCACACCCGTGAACTCCCCGACCCGCAGTCCGCCTTCGACGCGCTGGCTGCCCCGCTGACCGAACTGGCCGCGCGGCACGACCTGCGCCTGGAGCCCGGCAAGTTCGTCTTCGAGCTGCGCGCCCCCGGGGTGGACAAGGGCGATGCCGTCCGCAGCCTCGTGGCGGAGATCCAGCCGCGCTGCATCGTGTTCGCCGGGGATGATCTCGGTGACGTGCCGGCATTCGAAGCCGTACGCGAGCTCCGCGAGGCCGGCACGCTCGAGGGTCTGCTCATCTGTTCCGGCTCCGACGAGCAGGACGCGCTCATCGCGCTCTCCGACATCGTCGTTCCGGGCCCGCCCGGAGTCGCCGGGATCTTCAACCGCCTGGCGACCGCACTGGAGGGCTGACGGCCGGCCGCCGGGGCCGGCGTACCCCGGCCTAGACTCCAAAAACATGACGACCATTCGCTGGGGAATCGCCGGGCTGGGCGCGGTGGCGGACTTGATCGCCCGGGATCTCGCGCTCGTGCCCGGTGCCGAACTCGTCGCCGTCGCCTCCCGATCCATGCCGAAGGCCGAACGGTTCGCCGAACAACACGGCATCCCGCGGCCGCTGGGGTCCTATCGGGCGCTGCTGGAGGACCCGACTGTCGACGTCATCCACGTCGCCACACCGCACTCCTACCACCGCGATCTCGCGCTCGCCTCGATCGAGCACGGCAAGGCCGTCCTGGTCGAGAAGGCGTTCACCGCCACCCATGTGGGTGCGGTCGAGGTGATCGACGCGGCCCGCACGCACCAGGTGTTCGTGATGGAAGGCATGTGGACCCGATTCCAGCCTGCCGTCGTCGCTCTGCGCGAGCTCCTCACCGATGGCGCCATCGGCCGGCCGCTGACCATCCAGGCCGATCTGATGGCCCGCCGCGACTATGACCCGGAGAACCGGTTGATGGCCCGGGACCTGGCCGGCGGGGCGCTGCTGGATCTCGGCTCCTACGTCGTCAGCCTCGCCCAGCACCTGCTGGGGGACATCACGTTCCTCGACTGCCAGGCCCGGCGTTATCCCAACGGGCTCGATTCCGCCGCGACGATCAACCTCCGACACGTCGACGGCGCCCTCTCCACCCTGTCGATCGGCTTCGACGCCCATGGCCCGGGCCGCTTCGCGGTCTATGGCACCGACGGATGGTTGGAGATCCTGCCCCGCTTCCACCACCCCACCACCCTGCTCCTGCACCGCCCGGGCACGGAACCCGAGGCGATCGAGCGACTGCCGCTGGGGCTCGGGTACTCCCACGAGCTCATCGAGGTCAACGAGCGCCTCACCGCAGGGGACATCGAATCCCCGACCATGCCCCTCGACGACACGCTCGAGGTGATGCGCGTGCTCGACGAGTGCAACCGTCAGGTGGGGATCAACCAGGCCGAGGAGGTCGTGTCCCTCGACTGAGCCCCCGCAATTGCAGTGTGCGCGCCCGCAATTGCAGTACGCCCGCCCGGCGCGTGGCCGGACGGGCGTACCTGTCTCTGCTGTGGGAGATCAGCCGTGTGCTGCGGGGTTCTCGACCTCGGAGCTGCGGACCAGCTCCTCCTCGCCCGGAGACTCGGCATGGAGGAACTTGTAGGTCAGGCCGGCGATGACCGCACCGATGATCGGCGCGACCCAGAACAGCCACACCTGGCCCAGCGCGGCCGGGTTGAACACCGCGACACCCAGCGAACGCGCCGGGTTCACGGAGGTGTTGGTGACCGGGATGGAGATGAGGTGGATCAGGGTCAGCGCGAGGCCGATCGCGATGGGCGCGAAACCGGCGGGGGCGCGCTTGTCGGTCGCACCGAGGATCACGAAGAGGAAGATCGCGGTCAGCACGATCTCGATGATCAGCGCGGCCAGCAGGCCATAGCCGTCGGGCGAGAGATCGCCATAACCGTTGGTGGCGAAGGAACCGGCAGCGGTCCGGTCGATCGCGAAGCCCTCCTTGCCGGAGGCGATCAGATAGAGCACACCGCCCGCGGCGATGCCGCCGACGACCTGGGTGATGATGTAGGGCGCAACGGCACCCAGCTCGATCCGCTTGGCGGCCAGTGCGCCGAGGGTGACGGCCGGGTTGAAGTGGCCGCCGGACAGGTGACCCAGGGCGTACGCACCGGTCAGCACGGTGAGACCGAAGGCGAGCGAGACGCCGACGAAGCCGATGCCCATGTTGACCTGGGTCGCACCTTCTTCACTCAGCACCTTGGCTGCCAGGACCGCGCTGCCGCAGCCGCCGAAAACGAGCCAGAACGTCCCGAGGAATTCGGCCCATAGCCGGGCACGCATCGGGGGATTGGTCATGTGTATTCACTCTCCATGTCAGGGGGTTGGACGCCGGCGAGACTAGGTGATCGGACCCGCAATGCCGTGTCAATCCAGCCACTCGGACAGGGTGATTGCGATCGGGTCACGTCGGGCAGGAAGCCGCTGTCCGATCCCCGGGGGTTCGGTTGCCGGAGCGGAGGCGCATACTTGATGTATGGAGCTCTTGCCGGTGCTCCTGCTGGTCATGGCAGGCCTGGTGACAATGGTGTGGCTCGGGTGCCGTCGGACCCGACGCCACGATGAAGAGCTGCCCCGAACCGACCGGCTCGACCAGTTCGACCCGAATGACCTGGCGGAGCTCACAGCGAGCATGGCCGCAATCGCGGCCGAGCACAACCAGACGCGCGCGGAACTGTCGACCTCATCGCTGCGGGCACGCCTGCAGGGGGTCATCACCCGGCGCTGCCCCGTCCGCCGGATCTCCGCGGCGCCGATTCCGGGGGCCACCCGCATCTCCTTTGCCGACGGCACCGGGATCCTCGTCCGCTGCCAGCAGGGGCGGCTCGCACTGCTCGCCTATGAGGCCAGCCGCTATCCCGTCTGTTTGCGCGCCTGCCAACCCGGACCCGAAGGGCCGGAGTTGGTCTTCGACTATTACGGCGGTGAGATCACGGCCGTGGTGGTCGGGTTCGACCAGGCCGACTGATCCCCCCTCCGCCGGGGGCTAGCCGGATCGAACGGACACCACAATTGGCACCCGGATCCGACTCCCGGTCCCACGACTGGGGGTTTCACAGAGGCGCAGCGGATCCAGCCGCCAATCGTGGTCTCAGCCCATGCCGAGGGCAGGCCGCGCGCCGACGGGCCGGGCGCCGAGGCCGCGTACCCTGTCCCGCAGCTTCGCACCCAAACCGCCGGCCGCGTCCGCGACGGCGTCGAGCACGATCCGGCCTCGCGAGCGGCCGACCTCGGGATTCGGCAGGGACAGCCGGAAGAACTTGCCCCACACGGAGGCGAGCTGGCGAGGCAGTGAGCCCGCCTCATAGTGCAGCCCATAGCGGTCGAACAGCGCCTTCACCCGCGGCGCAACCTGCGCATAGCGGTTGCTCGGCATGTCCGGGAAGATGTGGTGCTCGATCTGGTGCGAGAGGTTGCCCGACATGATGTGCAGCAGCTTCGAGCCGGTGATGTTGGCGGAGCCGAGCATCTGGCGGACATACCAGCGGCCACGGGTCTCGCCGACGAGGGATTCCTCGCTGAAGGTCTGCACCCCGGACGGGAAGTGGCCGCACATGATGATCGCGTTGCTCCACACGTTGCGGATGACGTTCGCCACGACATTGGCGGCGAGCGTCGGCACGAACGCGGGCCCGGACAGCAGCGGATGGACGAGATAGTCCTTGGCCGCCTGTTTGCGGATCTTGGCGATCAGGGCCTTGCGCTTGGGCAGGTGCGTCTCCGCGTCGACCTCACCCTTGAGATAGGGCCCGAGGTGAATGTCGTGGGCACCGATGCCGTACTCGAAAGCAATCGCATTCCCCGCCGCGACCACCGGCTGGCCGAGGGCCTTGAGGCTCCAGGGCTGGGCGGGGTCGACGCGCAGGATGCCATAACCGAGGTCATCGTCCTTGCCCAGCACGTTCGTCCACGTGTGGTGCGACTCGTTGTGGGTGACCTTCCAGTGCGCCGCGGGCGAGACGTGGTCCCACTCCCACGTCGTGGAGTGGATCTTGGGGTCGCGCATCCAGTCCCACTGGCCGTGGAGGACGTTGTGCCCGATCTCCATGTTCTCGAGGATCTTGGCGAGAGCCAGTCCGGCGGTGCCGGCGACCCAGGCGGGCGGGAAACCGGAGAACAGCAGGATCGCCCGGCTGGTCATCTCGAGAGAGCGCTGGATGGTGATCAGTCGCCGGATATAGGCGGCATCCTCCGTCCCCAGGTCGTTCATCACCTCCGAGCGGATGGCGTCGAGTTCGGTGCCGATGGCATCGATCTCCGCGGTGGTCAGGGAGTCGGCGCTGCGATAGCCCTCAGGGGTGCGGGCGGGGGTGGTGTCGTTGGTCAGGGCGAGGCTCATGTGATTCCGTTCGCGGGTCGCGGTGGTCATCGATCGAGGTGGCACGGACCCGCGGCTTCGCTGATGCAGGTCTGGACGGGCAGGGGTTGGCCCTCGGGTGCGGTGGTCAGGTCGCCGGTGCGGACGTCCCGAACCGTACCCGACGCAAGGGGGGTGAGACAGCCGTGGCAGATGCCCATGCGGCAGCCGGAGGGCATGAGGACGCCGGCCTCCTCACCGGCTTCGAGCAGGGTCTTGCCTGCCGGGACGTCCACCTCCACGTCCGTGGCGGTGAAGGTGACGAGGCCGCCGTCACCCACGATCGGCCGCGGCGGCGGGGTGAAGCGCTCGGTGTGCAGTCGGTCCGCAAGGCCCTGATCGGTCCAGCGATCGGCGAGGGCATCGAGCAGGTCGGCTGGTCCGCACGCCCAGGTCTCGCGGTCGGCCCAGTCCTCCACGAGTACGCAGAGTTCGTCGGCCGTCAGGCGTCCCTGCCCCGCGGTCCGGCGCTCGACGAGGCGCATCCGGCCCGCCTCCGCCAGCGCACGCACCTCGGCACCGCCGATCATGTCGGCCGCGTCCCGATCGGAGTGCACGTGCACGACGTCGGTGGCCTCGGCGAGGCCAGCGCGCAGCATGGCCAGGATCGGGGTGATGCCGGAGCCGGCGGTGACGAGCAGCACCTTGGCCGGGATCGTCACGGGGATCTGGAAGTCACCCATCGCCTGGGACAGCTGGATGAGATCGCCGATCCGTGCGCTCTCGACGAGATGCGTGCTCACCAAGCCGCCCTCGATGCGTTTGGGGGTGATGGTGAACGTGGTCCCGCCGGGAGCGGAGGTCACCGAATAGGTGCGGTGGTGGCGCACCCCGTTGACATCGACCCCGATCTGCACGTGCTGGCCCGGGATGTGGCCGCGCCAGTCGGCACCGGGCTTGATCTCCAGAGTCACGGCATCGGGCGTTTCGTGGTGTCGGGCGACGATGCGTCCACGGAGATCCGCTCCTGGCCGGAGCGGGTTGATGACATCCAGATAGTCCCCGGGGACCAGTGGGGTCGTCACGAGGTTGAGGAATCGATGGACGCGGTTGCGGACGGTGGTCCTGGTAGCGGTCACGGAATCAGTGTACCTACGGGACCGTAGGTTACGAAACCGTAGGTTGCTCCCCGGCACTTGTTCTTCATCACAGTCCACGCTGGAAACGCAGGATTCTGGTGAGCGCCTGATCGACGGCATCGCGCCCCGCGGCGAGCGAAATCCGGATCGTCTGACCGCCGTGCACGTGGTCGAAATCGATGCCCGGGGTCACCGCGACACCCTCCGCGGCCAAGAGCGCATCGGCCCATGAGCGCGAGTCGGCGTACTTCCCCAGAACCGGCGTGATCCTTGCGTACACATAGAAAGCGCCGTCCGCCGGAGCCACGTCGACCCAGCCCAGTTCGTCGAGTCGGGACAGCACGACCGTGCGCGCCTCGGCATAGTCGGCCATCGCCGCACGACCCTCGGCATAGGACTCGTCGGTGAACGCCTCGATCGCCGCGTGCTGGGCGGGGACCGGCGCGCACAGCGACAGGTTGCCGGCGAGCGCCTCGAACGCATCAACGAGATCATCGGGCACCAGGGCCCACCCCAGTCGCCACCCGGTCATCCCCCAGAACTTGGAGAACGACGACACCACCAGGCCGGACCGGTCGGTCGTCCAGGCACAGTCACCGCCCCACTCCCCGGCCGCGGAACCGAAGGTGATTCCGTGATAGATCTCGTCGCTGACGAGGCGTACGCCCTCCCGCGCACACCACGCCGCGATCTCCGCCAGCTGACCCGGGCCGAACATCGTCCCGGTCGGGTTCGCCGGTGAAGCGACCACGAGACCCGCGAGCGGAGTCTCGGCGTGGACCTTGGCCAGCTGCCCGACGGTCGGCTGGAAGCGCTCCTGCGGGCCACAGTCGAGCTCGACGACGTCGAGATCGAGGGCGGTGAGGATGTTCTTGTACGCCGGGTAGCCCGGCCGCGCCAGGGCCACGCGATCGCCCGCCGCGTACGCGGCCAGGAAGCCCAGGAGGAACGCACCGGACGAACCGGTCGTGATCGCGATGTTGTGCCCGGGCACGTCGAGGTCGTAGCTGCGCCGATAGTGCGCGCTCAGCTCCTCGCGCAGCTCCGTGAGCCCCAGCGCGCTCGAATAGCCCAGCGGGGTCCCGTCGGTGAGGACCTCCGCACCTCTGCGGCGTACGCCCGAGGGGGCGCCCGACGCCGGCTCCCCCGCACACAACGAGATCACGTCGGCGCCCGTCGCCCGCAGCTCCGCCACCTTGCGGAGAACGGTCATCACCTCGAACGGGGGGACAAGGGCGCGGGTGGCGACCTTCAAAGTGGGGCGGGAACCGAGTGGGTTGGTCATCGGGTATCGAGCTCCTTCACGAGTCGGGCGGCGGCCGTGTTGCGATAGGACATGTCGGCGAGCTCGGCGACCTCGGCCCAGTCCGGCTCGCCGAGCGCGAGGTTGATGCCGAGCCAGCCACTGGGCCCGAAGTACGCCGGCACGAAGAACCGTTCGTCCTCCAGCAACGCCGGCCGCTCCTCCGCGTCGGGCAGGAACAGCATCGAGCGCGCATAGGTGTCCGCCGCGTGGTCGCCCTTCACGAGCCCGCCGTAGACGGCGAACACCTTCCTGGTGAAGAAGTTCGGGTGACCGTGCGAGATCTTCTCGGCCGCCTCGGGGAACGCGAGGCAGATCCGGCGAACCTCGGCGAGCAGCGGATCGTCGTCGTTGAAGCGGGGCGGATGGGCCATGAATGGATGGTAGTGGGGGCCGGTCACCTACGCTGTCCGGGAGGAGCGAGGAGGCGACATGGGCCGTGTGACCGCACGATTCCCGGTGACCCGGATGACGGTGGGCGAAACGGTGACGTCCACGCGGCGACCGGATTCGGTGAGCGCGGAGGAGCCGCTGGAGATCCGGGTGAACGGGACGCCGTTGGCGGTGACGATGCGTACGCCGGGCGCCGATGTCGAGCTCGCCCACGGATTCCTGCTGACCGAGGGCGTGATCAGCGGCGTCGACGATGTCCGGACCGCGCGCTATTGCGACGGCGCCGTCGTGGACGACGAGTCGGGGCAGCCGCAGAACACCTACAACGTCCTCGACATCCGGTTGCGGGCGGACGTGCCCCCGCCGGCGGTTGACCCGAGTCGCAATTTCTATACGACCTCCTCGTGCGGGGTCTGCGGCAAGGCCAGCATCGACGCGATCCGGCAGCAGGCGCGGTGGCCGATCACCGAGGATCCGGTGGTCTTCGACCCGCAGGTCCTGGTCGCCCTGCCGGACCGGCTGCGCGAACGCCAGCGCACGTTCGACCGAACGGGTGGACTGCACGCCGCCGCGCTGTGCACCACGGACGGGGAGATCGTGCACGTCGCCGAGGACG
Source organism: Propionibacterium sp. (assembly GCA_012839035.1). Taxonomy (GTDB): domain Bacteria; phylum Actinomycetota; class Actinomycetes; order Propionibacteriales; family Propionibacteriaceae; genus Enemella. The sequence goes on along the minus strand of DUOB01000070.1, from coordinate 5,208 downwards.
TCGGCCGGCACAATGCCGTGGACAAAGTGCTGGGCGCGGCCCTGCTCGCCGGTGGCGTGCCCGCGCGCGGCCAGATCCTGGTGGTGTCGGGAAGGGCCAGCTTCGAGCTGACGCAGAAGGCGCTCATGGCCGGCGTACCCGCACTCGTCGCCGTCTCCGCGCCCTCGTCACTCGCCGTCGAAATGGCACTGGAGGCCGGCATGACGCTGACGGGATTCACCCGCCCGCCCAACATGAACGTGTATTCGGGAGCCGATCGGCTCACCCTGGAGTGAACCGGGCTCAGCGCATCATCCGGCGCCACGGGCGCTTCAGCCCATAGCGGCGCCCGGTGATCTCGTGGGGCTCGATGGCTACGAGAACCGGCCGGTCATGGCCCAGCCAGGCTCGCAGGCCGACCTGCTCGATGCGATATTCCTCGTCGGCCGACAGCACGTGGGCCTCGCCCCGCACCACGACGCTGATCCCGATCTCGTTGGCGTCATCGACCTCATCGACCTCGAACGCCACGCGGGGGTCGGCGACGATGCTGTGGAGCTTGGTGCCATCGCTCGTGCGGAACACGAGCTGGCCGCCATCGACGACATAGTTGATCGGCACGATCGCGGGAGCCCCGTCGACGACATAGGCGAGACGCCCGAATTCCCGGGATGTCAGGACGTCCCAGCAGTCCTCGCTGGATAGGGCGCCCTGTCCTGTGGACACCTCGGCCATTGCCCCTCCTGCGACTGCTGCGGTCATTGCACCACCTTAAACGTCCCCGGCGCTTCACGACGCCACGCTCACCGGTGGTCGGAACACCAAGTGCACCCTAACCCGGTCTGCCCCGGCGGCGTGTCCCAGTGTTGCTGGATCGTTGTCCGGCAGTCGTGGCGCGAGATTAGAATGAACCGATCCTGAGAACGAACCGATGAGACCGCATGGGGCGGAGGGAGACTATTCGTGCAACTGCGCCGCTCGCTGGCCGTCACCCTGGGGATGGTGTTGTTGGCCGGCTGCGCCAATGATGTCGAACCTGAAAAGGTGGCCACCCCCCACGATGCCGCCGACACCCTCGCCGCCGCCCTGTCCAAGGGCTCCGTGGAGGGCATCCGGGTCCGCGAAGGCAAGCCGAAGGACGAGCTCCCGGTCCTGTTGGAGGGCATGAACGGGATGGTGCCCGAGGTCACCGTCGCGCATGTGTCCCCGTCGGCGCAGGTGGCGAACGTCAAACTGGACTATCGCTGGCCGCTGTCCTCCCCCTGGACCTATCAGACCGACGCCGTCCTCGTCCGCGAGGGGACTGAGTGGCAACTCAACTGGGAGCCGTCGGTCCTGCATCCGAAGCTGACGGCGGAGACCCGCCTGGAGCGCCAGCGCGGCGACGCCTCGGAGCGCGGCAACATCACCGGCCGCGACGATGCGGTCCTGGTGGAGAGCATCCCGGTCCAGATGCTGGGCCTCGACAAGTCGGCCATCGAGCCCGACGAGGTGGAGGACTCCGCTCGCCGAGTCGCCGAGAAGGCCGAGATCGACCCGGACGCCTTCATCACCAAGGCCCACCACGCCGGGGCCCAGGAGTGGGTGGATGCCGTGCCCGTGCGTTCGGCGGACCTGCCTGCGGACTTCCTGGCGATCCCCGGCGCAGCCCTGCGAACGGTCACCATGCCGGCCCCCCGGACCGCCGGCTATGCACACGCGCTGATCGGCCGGATGGGTTATGCGACCGCCGAGGACGTGACCCCCGGTTCCGAGATCGCGATCGGCGAGCTCGTCGGCGTGAGCGGTCTGCAGAAGACCTATGACAAGCAGTTGCGCGGCAGCACGGGCAACAAGGTGTTCCTCGCCCAGCGCGACGAACCGATCGGAGTCGGACGCCCCACGAATGCCACGTTGCTCGCCGATTTCCCGGATGTGCCCGGCAATGCGCTGGAAACCACCATCGACGACACGATCCAGACGGCCGCCGAGGATGCGGTCAAGAACCTGACGATCCCTGTCTCGGTCGTGGTGCTCCGGATCGAGGACGGCGCGATCATGGCTGCCGCCGATTCACCCGACGCGCGGATTACGGACGAGTCGACGACCGGCGCGTTCTCTCCCGGTCTCGCCGCTGCCCCCGTGTCCGCCCTCGCGCTGGCCCGTTCCGGGGTCGACCTCACCGAGCAGGTGGACTGCGAGGACGAGGTCACCGTCGGGAGCCGCACGTTCGAGAACCCCAGGACCTACCGGGGCAGCACGAAGGTCACCCTGAGCCGGGCGTTCAGCGACGGCTGCCTGACTGCCATCGCCAGTGCCGCCGAGCGGCTCGACGGGGCCAAGCTCTCCGAGGCCGCCACTTCCCTCGGGCTGGGTCAGGACCTCGATCTGGGCATACCCAACAGCATGGGCGCCTTCCCCGCCCCCGCCGACGCGGTGGCCAAGGCCGAAGCCCTCACCGGGGCCGGCGCCGGGGCGGACATCCGGGCCTCCGCGCTGGCGATGGCGACGATGGCGGCGTCCGTGGAGGCGAAGCAGGTGGTCTCGCCGTTCGTCGTCCCCGGACGGGAGCCCAAGGTGGAGGACGCGGTGCCGCTGACCGACGCCGAGGCCAAGGCACTGTCGGACTTGATGCGCGCCGGGGCGAGTTCCTATCGCCCGCTCACCGGAGCGACCAGCGGCAGTTCCGACGGGCGCGTGTGGGCGGTGGGCCAGACTGCGGACTATGCCGTGGCGGTCGTCATCGCCGATGATGGGAAGACCCGCACGACCCCGGCACAGATCGTGCGCACGGTCGCGAACAGCACGCGCTGAGCGCGCCGACCGGGATCGTCACGACGACATCGCTCCACCGCTCCTGCCTCGGGCCCCGGTGAACCGGACCGGCTCGTCGAGTCGATAACCCTGACCCCGCACGGTGTGGATGATCCGCAGCCCCCTGCGCTCCAGCTTGCGGCGAAGAGTGGAGATGTTGACCTCGACAACGTTCGGATCCCCCGTATCCGACCCCCACACTTCTTTCAACAGCTCCCGCTTGGCCACCACCTCTCCGACCCGGGACACCAGGAAGCCCAGCACCCGCTTCTCGGTCCCGGTGAGCACGATCTCGACACCACGGTGCCGGACGTCGCCCTCATGCGAGAGCCGGTAGTCCCCCAGCCGCACTTCACGGAGGGGAGGACGACTCTTCCGGCGCTTCGCAAGCGCGCGTACCCGGACGATCAGATCGACCATCGCAAACGGACGGCGCAGACACTCGTCGGCCAGCCGCGCGTCTGCATGGATCACCCCCTGGGCCAACACCAACAGAATTGCCGCGCGGCTGTGGTGCCGAATGATGCGGAGGCGCTCCCCCCACGTGGGCGCGCCCCCCCTCCACGATCACCACCTGCGGTTCGATTTCACCCAGCAGACGCGGCAATTCCCTGGTCTCCCCGCACGTCGACACGAGGAAGCCCTGCCGCCGCAACGCTGCCGGCACCGCGGGTCCGGCAGCGGCGACGCCGTCAACGATCATGACTCGCCCGGACATGACACCATCCTGCCGCGTGTCTCTTCCCAGAACATGAGAACGGATGAATCGGGACAAGCCACAGAGGAGTCCGGTGAACTCGAGTCGGCATTCTCCGAGAATTCTGCTAGAAATAGCTCGCTGGACTCGCCCATCCCCCGAGGGGCGAGTCCAGCTTCGTTTTCCGGGCTTCCCTCCCGGAAAGTCCACAGCCGGGCGCGCTCTGGCAGGATCGAGCAACACCGACCTGAGGAGCACAGCATGGCCCGCGGAGTCACGCCCGTCACCCCCGAGGATGGTCTCACCACCCGGCAGCGCCGACACCAACCGTTGGTGATCGTGCACACCGGCAACGGCAAAGGAAAGTCCACGGCGGCCTTCGGGCTCGCGTTGCGGGGCTGGCACCAGGGCTGGTCGATCGGGGTCTTCCAGTTCGTCAAGTCGGCGAAGTGGCGCATCGGCGAACAGGCGGCGCTGGAAGCCCTGGGCAGGGTGCACGACGACACCGGCGCCGGTGGCCCGGTCGAATGGCACAAGATGGGGGCGGGCTGGTCCTGGTCGCGCAAGTCCGGGACCGAAGAGGATCACGCCGCCCAGGCCGCCGAGGGGTGGGCAGAAGTCCGCCGCCGGCTGACCGACCGGACCCACACGCTCTATGTGCTGGACGAGTTCACCTATCCCCTCACATGGGGGTGGATCGATGTCGATGAGGTCGTCGCAACGCTCACCGAACGCCCCGGCTATCAGCACGTGATCATCACCGGCCGCGACTGCGACCCCCGGGTCATCGAGATCGCGGATCTGGTTACCGAGATGACCAAGATCAAGCACCCCTTCGACGAGGGCCGGCCCGGCCAGAAGGGGATCGAGTGGTAGAACCCGACCTCTCCTTCCACGGCGACCAGGAAGTGGGCCCCGGCCTGGTGGACCTTGCCGTGAACGTCCGGCTGCGCACGCCGCCGCCCTGGCTCGCCGAGGTCCTCCGGGAGTCGATCGCGGACCTGGGGGCGTACCCCGACCCGACCAGCGCCACCACCGCCCTCGCCGCGCATCACCGGGTCGATCCGGCCATGGTGCTCCCGACCGCCGGGGGCGCGGAGGCCTTCACCCTGGTCGCGCGGGCGGGTCTCAGCGAGCGTCCCCACATCATCCATCCCCAGTTCACCGAACCCGAGGCGGCGTTGCTGGCCGCCGGTCTGCGCCCGGAACGGCTGGTGCTCCCGGCCGGTTCGGGATTCGCGCTCGATCCCGCGCTCCTGCCACCGAGCGCCGACCTGGTCGTCGTCGGCAACCCCACGAACCCGACCGGTGTCCTGCATCCCGCGGCCACGCTGCGCCGGCTCGTCCGTCCGGACCGGGTGACCGTGGTCGACGAGGCGTTCATGGACGCGGTCCCGGGCGAACCGGAGACGTTGATCGGGCCCGACATGGCCGGGGTGCTCGTGCTGCGCTCGCTGACGAAGACGTGGGGGCTGGCCGGGCTGCGGGCCGGGTACGTGGTCGGCGACCCCACCCTCATCGACCGCCTCCGCAGGCAACAGCCCCCGTGGGCCGTGTCCAGCCCGGCACTGGCGGCGATGGTCGCGATCTGTTCCGGGCGCGGCGCGACGGAGGCGTTGGCAGCCGCGCGGAAGTACGCCGCGGACCGTGCCCACCTGGTCACCGGATTGGCGCGGCTGGGGCTCCGGGTTGGTTCACCGCAGACCCCGTTCGTCCTCGTCCGCGCCGGGGCCGGGGTG
>DUOB01000069.1 GCA_012839035.1 Propionibacterium sp. | reverse complement strand
GGCGGGTGGCCGGGAGGGGGCGGGGTGCCCCGCACCATGAGGGGGCGGCGAGGATCGACGATCGTCGTGTTGGGTACGCCACGCCGCTTGACCCACCACCACACCACGGCGACCGCTGCGGCGTGGCCGAGGAATGCCCCCGCCAGGTCGCCGGGGGAGCCGGTCGTTTCGGTGGAGATGAAGGCATCGTCGAAGCCGCCCATCGTCAATGTCAGCGTCATGACAATGACGTTGTTGAGCGAGTGCAGCGCGATGGCTGCTTCCAGACCGCCCGACCTCCACGCCATGACGCCGGCGGCCGCAGCCATGATCATCAGGGGGCCGAGCACCCAGGGGTCCAGGCTGCCGTGCATGAGACCGAACGTCACTGCCGACACGATGATCGGCACTCCCCACGCCAGTGCCCGGACGGCGAAGAAGCCGCCGATGTTCTGCAGCAGCCATCCGCGGAACGCATATTCCTCACCGGCGGACTGCAGGGGGGTCGTCAGCCAGACAACGGCCATCAGGGCCCACATCTCGGGGTGCGGATTGATGCTGGCCAGTGAGCCACCGGCCGCCCAGGTGGCGCCCACCACATAGAGGAGCCAGATCGGCAGGAGGAGCAGCGTCAACTGGCCGAACAGGCCCCACCGGAAGCGTCCTGCCACCGAGTGGACGAAACCCCGCCGGACTCCGTGGGCCACGCGGATCGAAATGATCGTGGCGGGGATGAAGGCCGCGAGCACGAGGTTCGTGTAGAGGAGTGCGCCGGGCGTCATCCGGATCGCCGGAAACTCCATGAGACCGGCCATGAACCAGAGCGGATCCCATCCCGCCAGCACACCAACGACCATGAACCCGACGGCCAGAACGATCTGCGCGACCACCCAGATCCCCAGGAGCAACAGCAGAGCGACGAGGATGCGCCACCAGCGATGTCCGGGGCGGGTGATGCGCGCATAGTCGACCGGGGCCGCCAAGGGCGGGCGCTCCGCCCACATCAGGACCTGCGGGGGAATCCCACCGGGGCCGGCGGCAGCCATGGCGGGCTGCGCTTCCGGCGGCGGAAGGGCGCTGCCTGAAAGGTGGGGATGCTCGGGCGGGGTTGCAGGGTTCATGCCCCCATCCCAGCAGATTCTGCGCGAATCAAAAGGGGTCATCCACAAGCATGCCGTGGATGACCCCGCCGATTCCGACTCGATCGGACGCCGATCAGGTCAGCGTTCGACCTCGCCGGCGATGAAAGCCTCGAGCGAGGCACGGGCGACATCGTCCCGACGCTGCTCGGGCGGCGACTTCATCAGATAGGACGAGGCGGACAGCAGCGGGCCGCCGACGCCCCGGTCGAGACCGATCTTGGCCGCCCGGATGGCGTCGATGATCACACCGGCGGAGTTGGGGGAGTCCCACACCTCGAGCTTGTATTCGATGCTCATCGGAGCATTCCCGAATCCGTGACCCTCCAGGCGCACGAACGCGAACTTGCGGTCCTCGAGCCAACCCACATAGTCCGACGGGCCGATGTGCACGTCGTTGTCGCCGAGCTCGGCGTCGAGGTTGGAGGTGACGGCCTGGGTCTTGGAGATCTTCTTGGACTCCAACCGGTCCCGCTCCAACATGTTCTTGAAGTCCATGTTGCCGCCGACGTTGAGCTGATAGGTGCGGTCGACCACATAGCCGCGCTCCTCCATCAGCCGCGCCATCACGCGGTGGGTGATCGTCGCGCCGACCTGGGACTTGATGTCGTCACCGACGATCGGGAGCCCCGCCTCGGTGAACTTGGCCGCCCACTCCGGCGTACCCGCGATGAACACCGGCAGCGCGTTGACGAACGCACAGCCCGCGTCGATCGCGCACTGGGCATAGAACTTGTCGGCTTCCTCGGAGCCCACCGGCAGATAGCTCACGACGACGTCGACCTTCGCCTCCTTGAGGCGGGCGACCACATCGACCGGCTCGGCGTCTGACTCGGTGATGGTTTCGAGGTAATAGCGGCCGAGCCCGTCGAGCGTGGGGCCACGGTCGACGATCACGCCGGTCTCGGGCACGTCGCTGAACTTCAGCGTGTTGTTCTGGGACGCATGAATGGCGACGGCGAGGTCCTGCCCCACCTTCTCGGCGTCGACGTCGAAGGCCGCGACGAACTGCACATCGCCGACGTGGTAGTCGCCGAAGCGGACGTGCATCAGGCCGGGGACGGCTTCGTCATCAGCGGCATTGCGATAGAACTCGACGCCCTGCACGAGCGACGATGCGCAGTTGCCGACGCCGACGAGCGCGACACGGATGGGGTTAGTGGACACAGAGGCCTCCTGAGGACAGGGTCCAAGCGAATCGGAGGGTCCGCCTGACTGCGGGCCACCGAGCATCGTAGTTGAAATTTCTAGTGCATCCTGCACTCGTTCCGTCGCTGAGAGAAATCTCCTGGGAACAATCCGGACCCTGCTCGGGGTGGGATCCGGGGCAGAATGGCTCGGAGTCGTGCCGAAAGAAGCCCAGAGATCAGGAGCTCCATGCCCTCGACGTTGCCCGACGGCGACCCTGTCCCGACCGATGGCTCGGTGCCGGAACGGTCGCTCGCCGAGGTGCCGACCCGGCCGCTCAGCATCTATCTGCACGTCCCGTTCTGCCGCTCCCGGTGCGGCTATTGCGACTTCAACACCTATACGGCGGACGAGCTCGGGCCCGGTGCCTCCCGCGGGGACTGGGCCGACACGGCGATTGCGGAGTTGGCCCTTGCGGATCGTGTGCTGGGTGCGGATCGACCGGAGGTGTCCACGGTGTTCGTGGGTGGGGGTACGCCGACGCTGCTGCCCCCGGCCGACCTCGGGCGGGTGTTGGCCGAGATCGAGCGCCGCTTCGGGCTGGCACCGGGGGCGGAGGTCACCACCGAGTCCAATCCGGACACGGTCGACGCCGCGTCGCTCGCGGAGCTCCGTGCAGCAGGGTTCACCAGGATCTCGTTCGGCATGCAGTCCGCCGATGCCGGCGTACTCACGATCCTCGACCGCGAGCACACCGCCGGCCGGGCG
>DUOB01000068.1 GCA_012839035.1 Propionibacterium sp. | reverse complement strand
TCTGGCCGCCCATGCCGACCCGCTTGCCGGCGAACGCGATGGCGGAGGCCAGCGCACCCTGGGCGATGGCGAGCGTCGCGGTCGCGACGGCACCGGAGAACATGACGCTGCGCGGGATCGCGTACAGCGGATTGTCCAGGCCCAGCGCCCTGGCGGCGGTGCCGGCGTTGATGTCCTCCTGGCCGATGACGCGGTATTCGGGCACGAAGACGTCGTTCACGATCAGGTCCTTGGAGCCGGTGCCGCGGAGACCGAGCACGTCCCAGGAGTCCTGCACGATCTCGTAGTCCTTGCGCGGCAGGCAGAAGTGGCGCACATCGCCGCGGTTCGGGGAACCGTCGGGGTTGGCGACGAAGCCGCCGATCATGACCCACTGGCAGTGGTCGGTGCCGGAGGAGAACTTCCAGTGACCGGTGAAGCGATAACCGCCCTCGACGGGGGTGGCGATGCCCATCGGGGCATACGGAGAAGCGATCCAGGTGTCGGGGTTCTCGGCCCACAGTTCCTGCTGCAGACGATCGTCGGCCTGGGCGAGCTCGTGGGGGTGGACGCCGACCACGCCGGCAACCCAGCCGGTCGCAGCGTCGGCGGTGCCGGTGGCCAGGACGGCCTCCATGAAGTCGACCGGGTGGGCTTCCATGCCGCCGTAGCGCTTGGGCTGCAGCATGCGGGCGACGCCGGTCCACTTCACCCGGTCGGCGACCTCGTCGGTGAGCCGGCCGAGACGCTCGTTGGCGACGCCGTTGGCGGCATAGAAGTCGACGAGGCTGTCGATGCGCTCGAGGACGGTGGAGGGGGTCTTGGCGGGATCGAGCACCTCTCCGGTGCTGACGGCGGGCTTCTCATCGATAACGGTGGCAAACATTGTCGTGTCCTTGGGTGTGAATTGCGGTGGGTGTGAAGAGCGGTGGGGAAAGGGTGTTCAGTTGGTGGGGCGATTGCGCTGGTGGCCCCAGTAGTGGGCGCCGGGATAGCGGGTCGGGGTCCAGGACTCGTCGTCGATCACGACCCCGCCGGTGCCGTATTCCACGGCGAAGCCGCCGGGTGACTGGGCATAGAAGCTGATCATCTTGTCGTTGGTGTGCATGCCGAGCGTCTGCACGATCGGAGCCGCGTTCTTGAGCAGCACCTGGTCCCAGGCGCGGCCCACGACGTCCAGGCCGGTGACCTCGAACATCAGGTGCCCGATCCGCGGCGCCACGCCGTCGATGTGACCGAATGCGTAGGAGTGGTGTCGGGGGTTGCAGTGGAGGAAGGTGAGCTCGACGTCCTGGTTGGCGCCGCCGTCGACGAAGTCGCTGAGGCGGAAGCCGAGGATGTCGAAATAGAGGTGGCGGTAGGCCTCCCAGTCGTCGACGAACTGGAACACGTGGCCGAGACCGAGCTCGCCGGTGACGAAACGGGCGCCGGTGGGCGACACGAAGGCCGTGAAGGACTCCCGCAGGGCATAGAAGAGCTCGATCTCGAGCACACCGTCGGGATCCCGGAAGCGAACGCCACCCGAGATGCGACGGGCACGGAGTTCGTCCTTGGTGAACGGCGTCACCGCATAGCCGGCAGCGGTCAGGCGATCGGTGAGGACGGCGAGTTCATCGGGGCCGCCGACCTCCCAGCCCAGAGCGCTGACTCCGTCGGTCTCACCCTTGGTGATGGCGAGGCGATATTCCTTCTCGTCCATCCGGAACTCGAGAACGTTGTCGTTCTCCCGTGCGATCTGCAGGCCCATCAGGTCAACCGCGTACGCCTTCCAGGCAGCGAGGTCGGTGGCGGTGATGCGGATGTAGCCGAGGCTCCGGACGATCGCCTCGCTGAGGCGCTTCGGTGTC
>DUOB01000067.1 GCA_012839035.1 Propionibacterium sp. | reverse complement strand
CCGGTGGCGCTGCGGGCGGTGGCGCGGGCGGTGCGGGGGGTGGCGGAGCCTGGACCGGGTCCTTGACCGGCGCACCGCCTGCAGGGTCTCGCCGCACCGGGTTCGCCGGCGGCGCATTCGCGCTCTCTGGTGCCACGGCGATGGAATCCAACGGGTCTCCGACGGGTGCCTCGGGCCCTCCCGGCCCCTCCAGGTCAGGCGTGTTGGTGGCGCTCGGCACAGGCTCCTGATTGGCGGGGGCGACAGGGAGCCCGTCGCCGACGGAGAAGATTCCTTCGTATTCGTCGATCAACCACGAGGGGGTTCCCTCAGGATTCTCGAGCATCCAATAGGACACGCGCTTGACCACGGTCAGGTCGAAAGGAATCTCCCTCTCGGCAAAACTCAGGTGGGCCTCATGCGTGATCGTGATCTTCATGCGCTCCGGGCTGTCTTCAGTCGCCTCTGTGAGACCAACCTCGCCATCACGAATCCATTGGCTCCGGAGAACTTTGCCCTCCGGGGGCAACGTCCAGTCGGGCTGCTCCCAGTCATAGAACTGGAGGAGGCGAATCCCGTCCTTGGCTTCCTGATCCCCGTCGAGAGCTTCGGTCACCCGGGCCTGCCAGCGCTCCCGCAGCGGCGGTGTCATGCGATTGAGCACGCCCGCATTGAGTTCGTCGGGGGAATAGGAGGTCTTCTGGGGATCGATCAGAGCGGGATCGAATCCGTGCGCCAAAGCGAACCGGGTCACTACGGCGTACGCCGCCTGAATCTCATGCAAGCTGAAGACGCTGCGAGCCTGCTTGGTGGCCGCGGGCTGGTCCACCCACCGATCTGGCAGCGCCGGCTCGACGTCATCTCCGCCCCCACACCCTGCCAGCAAAACAATGAAGGACAGCCCCAGCACGAGCAGACTCCCCAGCCGGGAAGGCCCTCGACGTGAACTGACTGCGCTGGATCGCATCCCTGCCCTACTTCCCGCGGACTTGAGTGGGTACTCGAGTGGGAATCTTACCCTCGCAATTTCTCTGACCACCCGTGAGTGTCATCGAATCCATACAAGAACAAGCGCCCAAAATCTGCGGTCTCTCCCCCCGACCGGGGGATGGCGAATGGAGAACGCGCCGGGCCGGGAGCGCCTCTCGGCGCGAGGCCGCTCGCAGCGGCTATAAGTGGAGCCCGGGGCTACCGCGGCCCGACGCGTTTCCGAGCATAGGCGTCTCGCCCAAACGGGCCAAGCCCTCGAGCCAGGGGCAACGGACCCCAAGAATCACTGGAGCGTGCCGGCTCGCCACATCCGGGCACAGACCACGAGATCGCGGGCGGCGTCCTGCAGTCGGCCCGCGCTGCGCACCCCCGCGTACTCCCGCGCGATGTCAGCCCGTCCGGCAGCAACCACGTGACAGAAGGCCGCCGCGCGTTCGAGGGCGATCGCGAAGTCCCCGTCGAAGACGCCGCGCAGAATGCTGTCGGCGACCCTCCGCACCTCATCAGGACCGGTCGGGTCAACCCCGGCCACGACATGGTTGGGCTCGGTGAACCGGATCCCGGCCGCATAGTCTCGCGCGGCTTCCTCCGGGTGCTCGACCATCCACTCGCGCAGGACATAAAGCCGCCACAGCGCACCGGGCAGCGACCTCGACGGGCGCTCGGACCACAGCTCGGCGAGCGTGGGGAGCCCGATCTCCTCGACCAGCCCGACCAAGCGCGTCGTCACCTCGGGGTCGTCGGCCGCGCGGCCGGTGTGCAGCAGGACGGCGGCGGTCTCGTGGGCAGCGTGCACCGTTGCGACGGGGTCGTGGCCATGGCTGAGCATGTCGAGGACACCGGGGTCGCGTACGACAGGTCGATGCGGTCTGGGAGCGGAAGTCACTCGCCCAGCCTAATCCGCAAGACCAACGTGGCTCCCCGGGTAGGAGTCGAACCTACGTCGCTAAATCCTGATTCAAAGTCAGGCGGGCCCTGCCGACAGACCAACCGGGGATTGCCCTGATGCACAGGGACAGGTGACAGGGTACCCGGAAGTCCATGCAACCGCCCAGTTGACCGTGTGGGGTTAGGGTTCCCTCCATGAGTGACGCGCGTGAGGCGCGGCGCCGGGTCCGGATGACGGGTCAGGAGCGCCGGGAACAGTTGATCGCGATTTCGTGCTCCCTTTTCGCGGACAAGGGCTTCGAGGGCACGTCGATCGAGGAGATCGCGGCAAAGGCACAGGTGTCGAAACCCGTGGTCTACGAGCACTTCGGCGGCAAGGAAGGGATCTATGCGGTCGTGGTGGACCGCGAGGTGCGGACTCTGCTCGAGGCTATTCGCAATTCCCTCGTCGACGCCAAGAGCCGCCGGGAGTTGATGGAGCGCGCGACGCTGGCGCTGCTCGACTATGTCGAAGGGCACACCGATGGATTCCGGATCCTCATCCGCGACTCCGGGATCGGCACCAACTCGGGCTCTTTCGCGAGCATCCTGTCCGACGTCGCGTCCCAGGTCGAGGACATTCTGGTCTCGGAGTTCAAGTCCCGGAAGCTCGACCACCGCGCCGCTCCTCTGTATGCACAGATGCTGGTCGGCATGGTGGGTGTCACCGGTCAGTGGTGGCTGGACAACCGTCGCCACAGCAAACGCGATGTGGCCGCCCATCTGGTCAACCTGGCCTGGAACGGAATGAAGAACCTGGAGTCCAAACCGCAGCTCCGCGTCCAGTGACGCCGGATCTCGCGTCGCGGACCGCGTTGGTCTGCGTTGCAGTGATGTTCGCGGCCAATGGGTTGGTTCTCGGGGCGTACGCAGGGTCCCTGCCCACTCTCCGCGCGCGTTTCGACCTGACCCACCCCGCGGAGATCCCGGTCGTCCTGTTGGTCGTCGGGTTGTCCGGGATCGTGGGCATGCAGACGGGCGGCCGGCTCACGGAACATCGTGGCCCCAGGACTGTGGCGCTGGCGGGCTTCGTCCCTCTGCTCACCGGGGGAGTCGTCTTCGGGGCTGCACCGACCTATCCGATCGCCCTCGCCGGTGGGGCGATGATCGGCCTCGGCAACGGGCTGCTGGACGTGGCCATGAACGCCTTCGGCGTACGGGTCGAGCAGGTGCGTCGGGGAGCTGTCATGAGCAGGCTCCATGCGCTGTGGTCGTTGGGCAACGCGGGCGGGGCCGGCGTACTCCTCCTCGTCGGGCAGGCAACCACCCTCCCACCGGACGCGCTGCTGCCCCTGGCCCTCTCCCTCACCGCAGCGATCGCCCTGGCCGCGGGCCTGGCGGTGGCGCGGTGGTGTCCGCGTACGCCGCCCGAACCAGCCCCCGAAGGCCCTGCGGGACGAGGCCGATTTCCTGCAGTCGTGTGGATGCTGGGGGCGATGGCGGTCGCCTTCGGGGTGGCCGAGGGGACCGCCTATGACTGGTCCGCCCTGCTCATCACCGATGTCACCGAGGTCGCCACGAGCGTGGGCGCGCTCGGACTGACGGTCACGGCCTCCGCCATGGTCGTCATCCGCCTGCTCGGGGACGCACTCGTCCATCGCTTCGGTCGGCCGGCGATCGTGCGATTCGGGGGTGGGTGCGCCGGAATGGGGTACGCCGTCCTCGCCTTGGCCACGCCACTGCCAGTGCTGCTGATCGGGTGGATGCTGGTGGGCCTCGGGGTCGGCATGATCGCGCCGCAGGTCTATGCGGTGGCGGGCCATCGGGCTGGACCCCGCGGTCTCGCGGTGGTCGTCACCTTCGGCTATGCGGCGTTCCTGGCCGGACCCGCCGTGATGGGGGCGCTGATCAGCGCGGTGGGGATCCAACCGGCGATGCTCGCACCCGGAGCGATGTGTCTCGCACTCATCGTGCTCGCGCGACGGATGCCCCGCCCGGCGCCGGTCACCGAATAGGGAGGCGACCGGTCGCCTGCTCGGCGCGGATCAGTCGGACCGGGTGAACTGCGCCCGGGCGCGCTCGACCAGCTCGCGATATTTCGGATCTTGGTCGTCCAGCAGACCCTTGGGGCCCCGCATCTGCGCGAAGAGCAGGTGGTGCGCAGCAGCGTCCATGTTGCCGAGCTCGTATTCCGCCTGTCCACGACGCAGCTGGATGTAGGCGTTGCTCAACCCTCCCGGCGCATTCGAGGCGGCGGTGAAGTTGTCCCGGGCTTCCTGCCAGCGGCCGGCCTCGAAGTGGATATTGGCAACCGAGGCATAGAGCCACACGGCCGCGACCCACTTGTCCTTCGGTTCATCCAGAAGGTCCAGCCCTGCCTGGAAACTCGCCAGCGCGGCCTCGTTGTCGCCTGCCTCGAGTTGCGAGGTGCCCGTCCGCACGAGCTCATCGAGCTTCTCTGCAACTGCGTCGTCCATGTCCTCGTGATCATGATGCGGATCCTGCGGCATGACTCTCCTTCCGGTCAGCGTGAGCCAAGAGGCCAGCGTACGCAGCAGTCGCCGGCCAACGCACGTGGTCCGTGTGGCAGGGCGGAAGTGCCCAGTGGGCGAGATCCCGCGCCGGGGCGAGATTCCGCGTCAGTAGGTGGGGACCAGTTCGAGCAACCGGCCACTGGCTCCGTCCTCGATGAGCCACAAGGATCCGTCCGGACCCTGGGCGACATCCCGGATCCGTTCGCCCATGTCCCACTCATCACCCTTCTCGGCCTCCGTGCCGTCGAGATCGACACGGATGAGCGCCTGACCGGACAGCGCCCCTGCGAAGGCGTCGCCCCGCCACTGCGGGAATTTGTCGCCGGTGTAGATGAGCAGCGACCCCGGGGAAACCGACGGGGTCCACCACACCTTCGGTGCCTCGAAGCCATCGCCGGGTGCATGGTCCGGGATCGGGCCGCCGCCATAGTGCAATCCGTTCGAGGCCTCCGGCCAGCCATAGTTGCGGCCCTCGATGATCAGGTTGATCTCATCGCCGCCCTGGGGCCCCATTTCCGACGCCCACAGATTGCCGTCCTCGTCGAAGCCAATCCCGAGGGCATTGCGATGACCATAGGTCCAGATCTCCGCCGACACACCACCGCGGTCAGCAAACGGGTTGCCGTCGGCGGGTGAGCCGTCCGGCTTCAGCCGCAGAATCTTGCCGAGATTGGTCGACAGATCCTGGGCCGGATCCATGTGCTGCCGGTCGCCCGAGGAGACGAACAGGTGTTCACCGTCGGGGCTGAACGCCATGCGGTGGGAGAAATGACCGCTGCCGGTCGTCTTGTCCTGACGCCAGATCACGCTGAGGTCCACGAGTCGCGCCGTGGTGCCGGCCGATTCCAGGCGTGCGGTCCCGATGACCGCGCCGGTCTCCCCGCCATTTCCCTGCTCGACCCAGCTGAGATAGATCGTGCGGTCCTCTTCGAAGGTCGGTCCCGGCACGACATCACCGAAGCCGCCCTGCCCCATGTCGACGACTTCCGGGGTGCCCTCCACGGTGATCGTTGCGCCCGACTCCTGGTCCCGGAGCAGCAGCTCACCGGACTTCTGGGTGATCAGCAACTGGCTGGTCCCGGGGAGGAAGGACAGCGCCCAGGGGTTGGCCAAGGTGGCCGCCTCGCGCGGCTCGAAGCCGGACGGGGTTGGAGTCGCGCCCGGGCTGGGGCTCTCCCCCGGGGTGGCGGGTGCCGTCGCTCCGGGAGCTTCGGGCGTCGATGGCGGGCTCGGCGCAGGTTCGGTCGTCGCAGTGCAGGCGGTCAGCGCCAGGGAAGAGAGGAGCACGGTGGCCAGGGCTGTTCGTCGCATGCTTCGACCGTACCCAACCCGATCGCCCCAACCGAGGGTTCAGGCGAAGCGGATCATCAATGCACGTAACAGTTCGGACAACTGCCGTCGCTGGTCGTTGTCGATCCCGGCGAGGAGTTCCTTCTCATGCGCCAGCAAGGACTCGAGGGCACCGTCGACCACGGCGCGCCCGTCACCGGTCAGGCGGACCAGGACACCGCGACGATCCTCGGGGTCGGGAGATCGGCTGACGAACCCCCTGGTGACGAGTCGGTCGACCCGGTTGGTCATCGTGCCGGAGGTGACCAGGGTTTCCTTGAGCAGCCGCCCCGGGGACAGCTCATAGGGCGCTCCGGCACGACGCAGGGCAGCGAGCACATCGAATTCCCAGCCGACGATGTCATGGTCGGCGAACGCTTCCTTGCGGGCCTTGTCCAGCAGATGGCTGAGCCGGGACACGCGGCTCAGCACCTCGAGGGGCGACAGATCAGCGTCCGGCCGCTCGCGTCGCCAATCGGCGATCAATCGGTCGACATCATCGGACATGACCCCACTCTAGTCCGACATCTTGATATCGAGAATCTTGGCCCGGTTCAGGCGCACGACGTGATGAGCCGCGCCCCCGAGACCGGGCCGACCACCCGGCGTACCCCCCGCGCCACCCCTTGGGTCCCCAACGTCACGCTCAGCGCCATCGCAGCCTCCTCGTTGCTACACAGGAACGCAACGGTCGGTCCCGACCCGGACACGATCGCGGCCAGCGCTCCGCACTCGAGACCGGCGTCGATCGTGGTCTGGAGCTGGGGTTGGAGGTCAATGGCGGCTTCTGCAAGGTCGTTGCGCAGATGGCGGGCGAGTTCCTCGGAGTCGCCGGTGGCGAGGGCGTTGATGAGCTCGGTCGGCATCTCCAGGTCACCGCCCTCGGGCTGGAGTTCGTCGAACCGGCCGTAGACCGTGGGTGTCGACAGACCGAAGTCGGCGAAGGCGAGGACCCAGTGGTGACTCCCGCGGCTCAGCACGGGCACGAGCTTGTCGCCGCGGCCGGTGCCGATGGCCGTGCCGCCGAGCAGGGCGAAGGGGACGTCCGAACCGAGCTCTGCCCCGTACTCCCGCAACTCCTCCGGATCAATGTCCAGGTCCCAGAGCACGGAGCAGGCCAGCAGGGCGGCCGCCGCATCGGCTGATCCACCCGCCATGCCACCCGCGACCGGGATCGATTTCTTGACGCTCAGCTGAACGCCGAGCCGGTCGTCCCGATAGTTCTCGGCCAGCAGCTGCGCGGCGCGGACCGCAAGGTTGGAATCGTCGACCGGGATGTGGTCCGTGCCTTCCCCCGTCATGGTGATCGAGATCTCGCCCGGCTCACCGAGGTGAGCGGTCACTTCGTCGTGGAGGGAGACCGCCTGGAACACGGTGGTCAACGGGTGATAGCCGTCCTCCGCCAGCGGGCCGACGCACAGGGCAAGGTTGAGCTTCGCCGGCACCCTGACCCGGACCGTTGGTGGCAGATCGACTAGTTCAGACACACCGTCACGCTAACCGGCGAGGTCAACCCGGCTGCGGCCGGGTGCGCGGATCCGCGTCCGCCCCCAGCGGGGGCAACGAGGTGCAGATGCAGAACCGGTTGCCATCGGGATCCGCCATGACCCACCATTCGGGCGCACGCGAATCGTCCACCAGGGCGCCGCCGGCATCAAGCACGGCCTTGATCCGCGTCTCGGGCTCATCGTGGGGCACCCAGATGTCGGGGTGCCAGCGCTGGATCCGGCCTTCACCCGCTGTGGCCGGGCCGGCGGATTCGGAGGGCTGGAACCACACCTGCGGCGCATAGGTCGTGCCGACCACCTCATCATCGACCACCTTGCTGCCGAGGACAGCGGCCCAGAACTCCGCCTGCTCGCCGACCCGCATCGTGTCCAGACCGAACTCGACCATGGTGTGGTCCGTCACGGCCTCGTGCCCGGCTGACGCGGCAAGGTCGGAGATCGACCGGGCAAGGGCGAGGTCGCGGTCCGTGACCCCGCCGACGTCGTGGGAGTTGAGCTTCACCTCGACGCGTGGATAGGTCAGCGTGAGATCGGGGTGGTGGTTGGCCTCCTCGGCGGCCTCGGTGATCTGCTGGATGAACGCGAGCCCGGCGGTGAAACTGCCGGTCCGGTAGGTCGCGAAGAGGGCGTTCAACATCATCCGCCAGTCGGGCAGGTCGGCGGCGAGGACATCGGACAACTTCAGTCGTTCGCTCATGCCTCCAGCGTCGCAAACGCCTCCGACAGACTCGCGCGCTGGTAGCCCTCGGAGTCGAAGAAGGTGCCCTCCTCGGTGAACCCCAGTCGCGTGGCGGCGCGACGCGACGGCGCGTTGAGGCTGTCGCAGGGCGATACGCGACCGAACGAGTTCTTGCGGGTCACGGCCACATCCTAGGATCGCGGCCATGAACTCTGCCTCGTGGAACGAACGCTATGCCGCAAACGACCTCGTCTGGTCGCTCGAAGCCAATCGGTGGGTGGTAGAGGTGGCGAGCGACCTCGAGCCCGGACGGGCGCTGGACCTGGCCGCCGGCGAAGGCCGCAACGCGATCTGGCTCGTCGAGCAGGGCTGGGAGGCGAAGGCCGTCGACTTCTCCGAGGTGGCGATCGAGCGGGCGAAGGCGCTGGCGGAGGCGCGACTGGGCGAACGCATGCCGGCTTTCAGCGCCACGGTGGGGGATGCGACGGAGTCCCAGGGAGCCGGGTTCGATCTCGTCCTGTTCAGCTATCTGCACCTGCCCAAGGACGAGTGGCGGAAAGCGCTGGCGGCGGGGGTGGAGTCGTGTACGCAGGGCGGGCGCGTGCTCGTCATCGGCCACGCGCGCAGGAATCTGACCGAGGGGATCGGCGGCCCGCAGAATCCGGCGATCCTCTATGACCCGGAACACGTGACCGCCCTGCTGGAGGGGTTGCCGGTCGAGGTGGAGCGCGCCGAGCTCGGGCGCCGCGAGGTGCAGACCGACGACGGCCCGCGCGTGGCACTGGACACGGTCGTCGTCGCCCGGCGACTGGATTGAATTGACCTTCGGCGAGCAGTGGCGCACATCTGGCGACGAAAGTGGCGGACACCTGGCAACGACCCTGAGTCCGGCATCACCGCCACCACACCCGTGCTTCGCGCGGACCGCGTCGAGGCGATCACGTCTCAGCGAGTCCCTGAAATGTCTGGCCAAGAAGTCTGTGGACAAAGTGCGCTGCGCGCTATTTCTGTCGGAGGGGACCTGTAGGTTTAGATCACCAGTTCGAATCCGTGCGAGGTGATCGTGATGACCCACTCCGTGATGGTCCCGCCCGCTGAGGCCCAGCCCGAGACCGCCGCGACTCGGCCGGGTGTCGCCGAACCGGTGCAGGGCTGGGACCGGGTGCAGGTGATCCACAGTCTGCGGGCGGCCGCTGAACGCCAGCGGGAGGCGGAGGTGGATCAGTACGCGCTGATCGCTGCCGCGGCGGATGTGTATGCCTGGATCGACAACTCCGCCGAGGCCGCAGAGGTCTACGGCGGCGGCACCCCCCGGGCACTGCACGGGGAACGGTTGTGGCAGTTCGGGGCCGAGGGCACCCCTCAGGCTGCGGAGTTCATCACCTTCGAGGTCGGGCCCGCGCTCGGGATCTCCCCCGAATCCGCCGCCGGGCTGATCGCGGACGTGCTCGATCTGCGCCACCGCCTGCCCCGGACCTGGCAACTGGTGCTCCAGGGCCGGGTGCTGGGCTGGCTCGGGCGTCGGATCGCGCAGAACACCCGCACCGCCCACCTGCCCCTGGAGATCGCACTCGAACTCGACCGCCACATCGCCCCATTCATCGAGGGCTGGACGCCGCACCAGACCCTGCTGCGAGTGGCGATGCTGATCGCCCGCCTCGACCCGACGGCACCGAGGAACGCCGCCGCACCGAGCTCGCCGCCCGGTTCGTCGCGATCACCCGCAGCGAGGCCGGCACCGCCGACCTGCGCGGCCAACTCGACGGGCCCGCCGGGCTGGCGCTGGACCAGACCCTCGACGAGCTCGCCGACGCGCTCGAAGCCGCCGGGCT
>DUOB01000066.1 GCA_012839035.1 Propionibacterium sp. | reverse complement strand
GTGCCGTCTGTTGAGCACGATCGACGGCCTCGACCCCAAACTCATGGCCGTCTTCATGGTGTCGTCCGACATCTTCGACTCGTTGCCGGAATCCGCCCGTTCGGGGGTGCGCTCCAACGCCCTGGCGATGTTGGGCGAGATCGTCGCGTCCCAGACAGGGGCCGCCCAGAAGCACGACGTGGACACGCTCAACGCGCTGGGTCAGCAATACGGGAGAGGCGCGACGATCCCCTTCGCCCGGGTCTTCCCCGTCGGCCGGTTCGTGGGCTCCCAGCGGACGATGTTCGGTGACGGCTCGACCAAGGCGGTCTATCGCGGACTCGCCCGTGGGCTCGCCGGGATGATGATGTCGGAGACGGCAACCGACCAGTTCGTCTCCTATGATCTCGGCAACACGGGGTCCGTGCCACCCGACCCGTCCTATCTGGGGTGGGGTGCCCAGCCGGATCCACTTCCCTGGGGGTCGTTCGGGTTCGCTTCGCTGTCGATGGGGCGGGACCGGTACGCCGAGTACGCCGCCCAGCGCATCGCGCGTTCGTGCGTCGACCGGCTTCTCGATGGGCACCTCCAGGAGGGGAACACCGCGTCGGGCACCGAACAGGTCCGGGCATTGCTCGATTCCCAGTGGGGCAGGCTCTGCGCGGATCTCCAGATCCCGGACACGTCGTCGTCGCAGAACTCGCTGATTCTTGGCAGTTGGCTGGCGGGGCAGGCCATGACCTCGGTGAACGTGCCGGGCGCCGCCCATCAGATTGTCACCGCCCAGGTGATCAACCAGCTCCCACCGCCCGACGGGCACGAGGCGACCCAGTGGACGCCCATCCTCGCCAACATTCTCAACGCGCGTCGCCTGTCGTTGTCGGACGGTGCGAACCGGATCGCGTACAACTGGGCCTTCGAATGGCACCAGGCCCTCCTGCGTCGCGTGATCGATGTGATCGGTGGAGCGAGCGCGAGTCTGGGATTGCCGTACGCCACCGCCGTGATCGGCCGGCTCTCCAGCCACATCAGGGACTCGCTCGTGCCGGCGGCCAACGAACTGCGCCGCTACGACCAGAGCGACATCGTGGCGCTGTCACCACAGCTGCAGGGGAGCTTTGCCAACATCAAGGGCAAGATGACAAATGGTCAGGCCATCGTGTCGCGGGTGGCCGATGAGCTCTCCGCGAGCCTGACACAGCACACCCATGCGAAGGCCTCCGGATTGCTCGCGGAGGTGCTCGCTGCCTTCGTCACTGACGTGCTGACTCCATTGGGGGACGCGATTGCCGAGCAACAGCGGATCCTCGAACAGGCGAGGTCCTCACAGGCCCGACACGATGGTCTGGCCAGGTTGGCGACCAATGAATACTCTGCGTGGCCGTCGGATGGCGACATGAAGGCACCGGAGCGGTTCGACGAGGCGAACAACGAGGTCCTGCTCACCAATTCGGCACAATTCCTGCCGCAATACACGACCGACATCGAGGCCGCGATCGGTGGCGACCAGTCCGTGCCCGGCAGCCGGATCGGGTTCGATCAGGCGCGCTTCGGCGTGGCGACACGGGTGATCTCCGGGCTGTGGGAGACCACCGGCGGTCACCGTCCGCCGGGCGGGCTCATCGAACTCACGAGCAACTGGCACTGCAAGGAACTGCCCACCAACCCCTATACCGGTGAATCCATCGTGCCCTCGCGGGCACGCTTCGACGTGCATGCGCGCCCGGCCGAATTGTTGAATCGGGCACGGATGTTCGTGGCCCGGCCGGAGCAGTCGTTCCACCGCTTCTGCTCGATGTCCCTGCGCGACTATGTCCGCGGTGTCGGCGCCCCGGAGTCGGAGCGTCAGGCGCGGGTGGACGACATCGCGGGCAAGTTCAACCAGGCGCTGACCTTGGCACTGCCGCTGATCTCTGCCAACGACGCGGCCGTCGCGCTCCTGCACGGCGGCAAGGGGGTCGAATATCGGTTCAAGTTCTCGTCGGTGCCGTTCGCCGATCTGCAGGTGGCCAGCGATCTTGAGCGGGTGATCCTGGGTAATCCGCAGATCGACGGCTCGACGAGGGACAACTATCTCCGCTCGGTCAGCGACTCCGAGCACGTGCGCCGAGTCGACATCTTCGGGTCCTATCCGCTCTATGCCCCGATCTGTTTCGACTCGGTGCTGCGGCCCGTGTCCGAGCAGTGGTCGACGACGTCACCGGCGGGCAGGGACGCCTTCTGGACGAACCGGCGGGCCAGACCGTTGCACTCCTCGTTGCCGATGGGCGACGCAGAACGCCGCGCGATGGTGGCGGGCTGGTTCCTGGGCCAGATCGTCGGGGCCATTCGGATCCCGGAGTCACCGTTCACCAAGCCGGTGGAGGTGTTCGACCGCGACAACACGGAGTGGCTGAACTTCCCGCATCCGCTGCTCACGCCCCCGGAGCGATTCAAGGCGCCCTATGACTGGCTTCCCGCAGTCCTCGAATCCATCCTGATCGCCATGGCTCGATCCCATCAGAATCCGGTAATGGGTTCCCTCCAGCCCTACCGGGTGCTGCGCGGTCTTTTCGACGCGAGCGCGCTCGGGCCGGCAACCGGCATCGTTGAACGTTCCGGCAAGCAGGCCCTGGTGCAGTGGCTGATGGACGGTGATTTCGGGTCCGGCACTCCCTCGCGGATTCCCGGGGGTCCCGCCGCGACCGATCCGTCGTCACGCGCGGAGGCCGCGCGTACATTCCTGACGACCATCCGCGACCTGGCGGGTGTGCATTTCATGGCGCCGGGCGAGGACGGAGCTCCCGGGGGTGGGACGTTCTCGGTGATCGATGACCGGGCCGTCGCCTCCCACGCGCCGATCTTCCGGGACGTGGCCCCGGATGTGCACTGGGCCTGCGGGGAGCTTCTCCGGATGATCGACGAGGCAGAAGAGGCGGCCCTCAACCCGGTGGCCGAGACCAGTGGGGGAGAGCACGTCCTCGAGAAGAAGGACATCGTCATGCCTGACATCGGCGGGGTGTTCTGATGAGGTCCCTGGTTGTCGTCGTCTGTCCGCCAGGTCCGCTCACCGCCATCGGGGACACGCTTGCCGACTGGTCGGACCCCGGTCTTCTGCATCCGTTCCTGTGGGTCGAAACGTCCGCTTGGTCCGCGGGTTCTCCCCCGCGCGGGCGTACGCCGGCGCTGCTGATCCATGCGGGCCGATCGACAGGCACGACCGTTGAGGAAATCCTGACCACCAGCAAGTTCAACCGGGTGCGCCTCGTCGTGCTCGTCCCCGCCATCTCCGGTGCGCCCGGCGTGCCCTTCGAGGTGGAGCACGCGATCCATCAAGGGGTGCTGAGCACCGCCGCGGTGGCGCAGGTGGACCTCATCAGGCTGGTCGTGACCAGGCCGGACTCCGGCCCGGTGGCTGCCGATCTGGCGCGCGAAGGCTGGCACAACCTCGTGATTGCCCCTGAGGAGTCACGCGGACCGGGACTCGGTCATTCGGTGCTCGGCCCGTCCCAGGACCCCGTCGAGATCGCTCCGGCGGCGGCTGCGTGCCTGGCGAGTGTTGTCGGCCTGTGGCAGGCCATGGACCTGGGCCCGCTCGACGACGCGCCGGCGCCGTTCGGGAAGACCCTTCGCCTGGTTCGTGCGTTCTATCGCAACCTCGATGCCACCGCCGTCTCCGACCATGTGCGCACCGGGGTGCTGGCTCTTGACGACGGCGTGCCGCTGCCTCGTCAGCACGGCTCCCAGGCCGTCTATATCGACGACGCGGAGATGGCGACCACCGACATGGCACGGGCCGTGCTGATGCGGCACGCAGGCCTGTTCCGCGGCGAGCGCATTGCGCCCGCGCCCGTGGACGCGACCAAGATCGGGGCGGGGCAGGCGACCAAGTGGCTTTTCCAGTTCATCGGTGCATCGGTGAAGCTGGCACCCGAGAAGTGGTACTCGATGGTCTTCGGCGACGTCGGCACCGCGATCGCGAACCGCACCCAACAGGCAGTCTTCGGGGCGGACCCGTCGGCGTACATGGTGGTGGCCCAGGGACAACTCGTGGAGGGCAAGGCGGACTGGATCGAGGTCGGCCGCGCATCGGCGCAACTGGACGTGCAGCTGCATGGCAATGATCCCCGTACGCACGAAACGGCGGGGGACTTCTCGGCGGTGTGGGAGGACTACATCGAGTCGGGGCTGACCCTGCTCGATGCAGGTGACCGCAGCCGCACCACCGCGATCAAGGTTGGCACCGAGCGCGGTGTGCTGCGGCGAGTGGACGACTGCGCGCCGGGACCGGGCGATGCGTTCAAGGTCCCGGGCAGACTTGCGGCGGCCGTCGGCATCTCCCATGTGCGTGCGGCAGACCCCCTCGGACAGCACACCCTGCTTGCGCGGCTGAGCCAGCTCGGCAGTCAGCCGTCGCTCGCACGGGACGCTGATCTGACGATGCGGCAGTTCAAGACCTGGCAACAGGAAACCAGCGGCTCCTATGCCGCACGCACCGGAGTCATGTTGCGAGATCAGCTGCTGACGGTCTCCCAGGAGGTGCAACAGCTGATCGGCCGGCTGGCCGGGGACGGAGAGGCCGACACCTCGCGAGGTGGAGCGATGGCCCGGCAGAAGCGCATTGCGGCCTGGATGCGGACCCTGCTGTTCGCCCTCGTGGGACTGGTGGTGCTGCTCGGCGTGGGCGCGGGCGTTGGAGCGTTGACCTGGTGGGGCGCTCTTGCCGCGGGTGGCGTGGGGCTGCTCGGCTGGTTGGTCGGATCGTTCGTGCTGTTCGTCCAAGGCCAGCGGCAGCTTTTCCAGGACCTGAACAAGCGCCGTGCCGAGCTGTCCCAGAGCGAGGCGGACCAGGCGAACCTGCGCACCGCCGTGCGGGACCTCAATCGGCAGACCGAGGCCTATGGACAGTTCCTCGAATGGACGCGGGTGCTGGGAGCAGTGGTCCATGCGCCGTTCGGGGACGTTGCCGGGACGGTCTCGGACCAGGGCATGATCCTGGCCGGCTTCCCGCTCAACGTGCGCGTCGGACGGGCCGATGTGGACCCCGACGCTGCTGCGGAAGTGATCTCGTTGATGCGCCGTGACCTTTATCGGTTCGGCTGGTTGAGCGACCCGTGGCAGGCAACACTGTCCGACGCCGGCGCCCGACTCGGGGTCAGGGCCCAGGACCTCACCGCTGATCCGCGGCTGATGTTCGGTCAGCGTGCGGGAGTCAGGGAGTCCTGGCTCACCAAGTGGGCCGACGAGCTGGAGCGCAACGGTGTGGGCAGCGCCTCGGGTGATCAGTTGTGGTACGCCAGGATGCAGCGGCTGGCCCAGCCGGATTATCGCTCCCAGTTGGTGACCCGGGTGATTGTTCCCGGGGGCGACAGGGCCAAGCCGCTCGCGCTGGCCTCCGAGGAGTTCATGGCCGGAGTGGGCGGACGCGAGACCCAACCCGGAAAATTCGACAGCGGGGTGCTCGCCCGCGAGGCCCGTCTCGAGGGCAAGGACGGTGTCGCCGAAGCGTGGCCCCTGAGCCGGATCGACGGACTGAGCCAGCAGGCTGTCCTGGTGGAGCTCGGGGCGGGGCTGCC
>DUOB01000065.1 GCA_012839035.1 Propionibacterium sp. | reverse complement strand
GGGGGAGGTGGTCTGATCGGCCGGACGAGTATCGAAGGTGGTCATCGTGGGGTCCTTTCATCGGCCCGGGCTCGGCCGGGCCTTTGGTCGGTCAGTCGGGCGAATGCCTCGTCGTCATAGCCGGCGAAGAAGTGGTGCAGATCGTCGAGCAGGCGCTCGGTGCTCCCTGCCCGGAACAGAACCGGCTGATAGCGCGTGATGTCATAATCCGTTGTCCCCATCGCCACCAGATCGAACGGTCGATGGTCGACGAGGTTGGGGTCGGCGTACGTGTGCAATTCCCCGAAGGACGACAGAATCCCGGCGCCGAACGCCTTGGGCGCGGAGTGCTCGGTCACGACACCGAACTCGAGCGTGAACCAGAAGACCCGGGAGAAGAACTGCAACGCCTCGGCGCTCTCGGCCCGGCGGGAGGCATGGCCCGCGGCCTCGTAGAGGTCGGCCAGCACGGGGTCGGCGAGCATGTTCGCGTGCCCGATGATCTCGTGCACGATGTCCGGCTCGGGCGTGTAGTGGGGGACGGAGTGATGGCGGATGTACTGCGTCGACAGGAACCGCCGCTCCGCCAGCGCGCCATAGAACGTGCGCGTGTCCACTAGCCCCGGGACCGGATCGATATGGAATCCGGTCAGTGCGTGGACGCGTTCGTCGACCTCGCGGAGTTGCGGGACCCGGTCGGTGGGGAGGATGAGGGCGCGGGCGCCGCGGAGGTACGCCGGGCAGGCGCGTTCCCGGTGCAGCTCGCTCAGCTCGGCCTGGACGCGGGCCCAGACCGCATGCTCCTCGGCCGTGTATTCGACATCCGGGATCGCGGCACCCGGCACGTGCGCGGCACCGATCCGGGCGATCGCATCGCGTCGGGCCCGATAGTCGGGGTCGCTGGCACCCGGGTGGTCGTCGGGCAGCGAGACGTCGTACGCCCCAGCCGGCTGGTGATCAGCAACGGTGCTCATGCATCGAGTGTGACGTACGCCACACACAATGGAAGGATGGTGGGGCCAAGTCCGGACCTTTGGTCGGAAACCCAGCGAATGCGGGCACAACGTCCGGTTCTGTCGAGGAGAAGCAGTGTCAACTGGACGAATTGCGTTGGACGACGTCGATCGTCAGATCCTGCGCGAGTTGCAGGCGGACGGTCGCT
The DNA here is from genome assembly GCA_012839035.1 of Propionibacterium sp. Classification (GTDB taxonomy): domain Bacteria; phylum Actinomycetota; class Actinomycetes; order Propionibacteriales; family Propionibacteriaceae; genus Enemella. Next base: position 39,864 of record DUOB01000065.1, on the reverse strand, counting down.
TGTCGGTCAATGAGCTCGCGAGCCGGGTGAACGTGTCGCGGGCGACGGCGTACGCCCGCCTCGACCGCCTCCGCCGCGAGGGCGCGATCAAGGGCTATGCCGCGGTGATCGACCCGGACGTCGTCGGCCTGGGGGTGGCGGCGATCGTGTTGGTGAACGTACGCCAGCGCACTTGGGCGGAGAGCGTCGCCGAGCTCGGTGGCCTGCCCGGTGTGGAGCGCGTCATGCTGACGAGCGGCCAGTTCGACTTCGCGCTCCTCGTCCGGGTCGGCGACATCCGGGAACTCCGCGACGTCCTCCTCGGCCAGCTCCAGATGATGCCGCACGTCACCGGCAGCCAGACGATCTTCGTGCTCGACGAGCACCACAACGGTCTCGACCTCTCGCTGCTGGGGTGACCCGGGGACACGGGTCAGGCGGGGGCACTGTCCGGGTTCTCCATGGGCTCGGCCTTCGTCCCCGCCAGCGGCCACAGCCCGAAGAAGTCGCCGAGGAACGCGAGGAACGGGAACGTCACCGCGAGCAGGGCGTTGGCCAGCCACAGCTCCGCCGCGAAATCCCCCGCCGGGCCAGCCGGCAGCGCCTCACTCAGCACCGGCATCATCGCGCGATAGATCGCCGCGAGCACGAGGCCGATGACGAGCGCGAGGACGGCATTGATCACGCCCTTGAGCGGCTGCTTGACGTTCGCGAACAGCGACCCGTCCAGCATCTGCAGCACCACGATCGCGCCGAACAGGAACGGGATCGGTGCCGTGACCATGAACGTCGGCGCCTCCATGGCGGCGACCGAGGTCCCCAGCCAGAACACGAAGAGCCCGATCGCGAAGCACAGGATGGTCCACACCAGTCCCATCAACGGCTGCGCACGCAACGCCTTGACGGTCGTGATCGGCCAGACATCGAAGCAGAGGAACAGGAACATCACCGACAGTGACGTCACCATCACCACGACGACGTTCCAGGCGGTGAAGAGCCCGCCGGGGTCGAGATCGGCCCGATAGAACCCGGTGTCCGAGGCGAAGCCGAAGTCGAAGAACACCTGGAAGATCACCGCATTGAGGACATAGGCGGTGACCAGCAGCAGGACCCCGCCCAGCACCTTGTTCTTCAGCAATGAGAACGGCCACCCCCCGAACGCGATCGCCAGGAAGAACATCGTCACCACCGACGTGATGATCGTCATCACCGCCATCGGCACCGGTGGGCTCATGCCGCCGCCGCGCAGTTGCCAGTGGATCAGGGAGACGACGGCGGCGATGATCGCCGCGAGGATCAGGTACGCCAGCCCCTTGCCCGGCTGGCCGAGGCGGCCGAGTGCGGGCGGCTGGGCGCTCTGCCAGAACGCGCCGACGACGATGGCGAACGGGATGGCGCCCATGAGGGCATAGGAGGCCCAGCCCATGAACAGATCCGTGCCCATCGCGAGGATCACGAGCCACGAGATGACGATGATGCCTGCGGTCGCGACGACCCCCAGCCATGGCTGCTTCATGCCCACCCTCCCCTTGAGCGGTGTCGATGCCGCCCCACTGACCACGGGACGGCTCCGATGCCGCCCCCACTGACCACCACGGGACGGCTCCGATGCCGTCCCGCAGCCATCGTGACAGGGCCCTCTGCCACAGCGTCACCGTTGCGTGGAACGTTGGCTGCTTCCCCAAACCGGCGGCAGGGGACCGAGCGGAATGCACAGCGCGGCGTACACCCCGCCTTGAACCCCCGAACCCAGCCGCCATAATTGAGCGATTGCCGGCCATCGGGCGCGCAGGTGACCGTCCGACGCCGGACAAGCCCACGGACAAGGGAGTCACATGCCGGTTTTTGCCCACCCAGGCAGCGATGACGCGATCGTCGAGCTGCAGGACCGCTATGACCACTGGATCAACAACGAGTTCGTGCCCCCGGTGAAGGGGCAATATTTCGAGAACCCCTCTCCCGTGACCGGCCAGGTCTATTGCGAGGTCGCCCGCGGCACCGCGGAGGACATCGAAGCCGCCCTCGACGCGGCTCACGCAGCGGCCCCCGCCTGGAACTCCACGTCACCCGCCGAACGCGCGATCATCCTCAACAAGATCGCCGACCGCATCGAGGAGAATCTCGAGCAGCTCGCTGTCATCGAGACCTGGGACAATGGCAAGGGCATCCGGGAACCCCTCAACGCAGACCTGCCCCTCGCCGCCGATCACTTCCGCTATTTCGCCGGCGCCATCCGGGCCCAGGAGGGTTCGATCTCGCAGATCGACGAGAACACGGTGGCCTATCACTTCCACGAGCCCCTCGGCGTCGTCGGCCAGATCATCCCGTGGAACTTCCCCATCCTCATGGCCGTGTGGAAGCTCGCCCCGGCCCTCGCGGCCGGCAACTGTGTCGTGCTCAAGCCGGCGGAACAGACCCCGGTCTCGATCCTGGAACTCTTCAAGATCATCGGTGACCTGCTGCCCCCGGGCGTGGTCAACATCGTCAACGGGTTCGGTGTGGAGGCGGGCCGTCCGCTCGCGTCGAGCAACCGGATCCGCAAGATCGCGTTCACGGGCGAGACGACGACGGGTCGCCTGATCATGCAGTACGCATCGCAGAACCTCATCCCCGTCACGCTCGAGCTCGGCGGCAAGAGTCCCAACATCTTCTTCTCGGATGTCATGGACGCGCACGACGACTTCCGCAACAAGGCGCTCGAGGGGTTCGCGCTGTTCGCGTTCAACTCCGGGGAGGTCTGCACCTGCCCCTCCCGGGCGCTGGTCGCGACCCGGATCTATGACGAGTTCATGGAGCTGGCGATCGAGCGCGTCAAGAAGATCAGGATGGGCGATCCGCTCGACACCGACACCCAGGTCGGCGCCCAGGCGAGCAACGACCAGCTCCAGAAGATCCTGTCCTATCTGGAGATCGGCAAGGAGGAGGGCGCGAAGGTCCTGATCGGCGGCGAGCAGGCCCACTTGGAGGGCGCGCTGGCGGAGGGCTTCTATGTCCAGCCGACCGTGTTCAGCGGTGAGAATTCGATGCGGATCTTCCAGGAGGAGATCTTCGGACCGGTGGTGGCGGTGACCAAGTTCAACGGCTTCGACGAGGCCATGAAGATCGCCAACGACACCCTCTATGGGCTCGGTGCCGGCGTCTGGTCGCGCAGCATCAACACGATCCATCGCGCTGGCCGGACGATCCAGGCCGGGCGGGTGTGGTGCAACAACTACCACGCCTACCCCGCACATGCGGCGTTCGGTGGCTACAAGCAGTCCGGCATCGGCCGCGAGAACCACCACATGATGCTGGATCACTATCAGCAGACGAAAAACTTGCTCGTGTCCTATTCCGAGGACGCGCTCGGGTTCTACTGATGACTGGCACCGGTGCAACGCAGGGCCCGGGGTGGGAGAGCCGGGCCTTGGTGACCGAGGCGGCCGCGGCCCTGCTCCGCAGCCTCCATGCCGACCACGGCCCGTTGATGTTCCACCAGTCCGGCGGCTGCTGCGACGGGTCGGCACCCATGTGTTATCCCGACGGTGACTTCATCGTCGGGGACCGGGACGTGTTGCTGGGCCGGCTCGACGTGGGCGGGGAGGTGCCGCCGATCCCGGTGTGGATCTCGGGGAGTCAGTACGCCGCCTGGCGCCACACGCAGCTCATCATCGACGTGGTCCCCGGGCGCGGGGCGGGGTTCTCCCTGGAGGCCCCGACCGGGCAGCGGTTCCTCACCCGATCGCGGGTGATCCCCCCGGAGCGGCTCGATGACCTGACGGAGCCTCTCACCGGCGCCGACATCGAGAACGGCGCGGCGCCCCCTGCGGCGTACCCACCGATCGACCCCACCCGACTCGACGAGAGCTGTCCGCTCACCTGAGGGACAGCACGCCGAACCACGCGGCAGCGACGCCCAACCCGATGGCGAGGACGCCGAACACCGCCAGCGCGATCGCGACGGCCATCGGCTGGGTGCGCTCGCGGACGATCCTGCGCGCGCCGCCGCACAGGAACGCGCCGACGCCGAGCAACAACACGCCCCCGAGCGCGGCACCCGGACCGTCCCCCAGGCTGCGGGCACCGAATGCTTCAGCGAAGGGATACAGGCCGAGCGCGATGAGCGCGAGGGCAGCCGCGACCAGTCCGCCCTGCATGACCGGCGACTCGCCGGCGGCCAGCCGCCGTGCCGCCCGGAACGCGATCACGCCCCCGAGCCCGACCATCCCGATCAGGACGACCAGGAGGCCGAGCCCGGTCCAGACGATGGGTACGCCCACCATCAGATCGTCGAGCCAGCCGATGGACAGGCCTTGGGCGCGGCGGCGGGTGTACCAGGCCAACACCCAGCCGGCCGCCACCGCGAGCGCGAGCACCATTGTGCCGACCACCGTCGGCGGCTGGCCCTTGGCGTGCGTACGCGCCGGGTCGTCCGGATCGATCAGGATCGTGATCTCCCTCGTCTGGCGCGGAATCTTCACGGTCGATTCGAACCGCTGACCGTTGACCTCGTACGCCACCTCGGCCGGGTTGTGCGCGTCGTCGCGGTCGTCAAAGCTCAGGACCCGGGCCGACATGGGCTGCACCTGCCGCCGGCGTCTCCACAGGGTGCGCAGGCGCACGGCGAGCCACACGCTGAAGAGCGCCGCCGCCGCGGCGAAGATCCACGGATCGGGCTGGTCAACCATGGGCCATCAGAACCGTCCCGGGGGCGGAATGCTGTGTGTCCATCGTGGTTCCAGCCTAGGCAGGATCGGGTCGGCTCATTGCGGCGACCGGCATCGAGGGACCCTTGCGCGGTGGGGCTCGGTGCGGCGACCTACGATCGGTTCATGAGCCGGATCCGACTGAGCCTCGCAACCACCGCCCTGGCCCTTGCCCTCGCGGGTTGTGGGGCACCCGGGCTCGTCCCGACCCCGCCCGCGGAAACCCCCGCCCCGGAGGCACCAGCCACCGCAGCCCCGGCCCCGACGCGGGCACAGCCCGGCTCCGGCGCCGCACCCGACTGGGCAGAGGTGGCCGCTGTCGTGGCTCCCGGCGTCGTGGCTGTCACCGTGCAGGGAGCCGGCGGTGGCGGCCAGGGCTCCGGTGTCGTCATCGACGACGCGGGGCACATCGTCACCAACGATCACGTGGTCGCTGCGGCCGGGCGGGGTGGTGAGGTGATGATCACCCTCGACGACAACAGCGTCCATCCCGCCCGCATCGTCGGCACCGATCCGGCGAGCGACCTCGCGGTCCTGGTCGTGGAGGGCGCGGACCTCACGCCGGTGGCGATCGGGGACGACGACGCACTCCGCGTGGGCGATCCCGTGCTGGCCGTCGGCAATCCTCTCGGTCTGGCCGGGACCGTCACCTCGGGCATGGTGAGCGCGTTGAACCGGCCCGTCACCACCACCCAGGCCGGCACGGGCGGTCGAGGCGAGCCGGTGGTCACCAACGCGATCCAGACCGATGCGGCGATCAACCCCGGCAACTCGGGTGGTGCCCTGGTCAACAGCGCCGGCGAACTCGTCGGCATCAACTCGTCGATTGCGACCATGGGCCAGCAGAGCGGCAACATCGGCATCGGCTTCGCGATCACCGCGACCCAGGTCAGCAACATCACCGGTCAGCTCATCGAGAGCGGGGAGGCCCGCCACTCCTTCCTCGGAGTCACGGTCACGGACGCCGTTGCCCAGGTGGATGGCGATCAGGTCCGGGCGGCGGGAATCGCGAGTGTGGAGAGTGGTACGCCCGCGGCCGAAGTGGGCCTGCAGCGGGGCGACGCGGTCATCCGGATCGATGGTGAGGCCATTGACTCCGGTCTGGGGCTGACCGCGCAGGTCCGGGAGCGTCCACCGGGCACGGAGGTCACGCTGGGGGTCGCCCGGGACGGCACCGTCACCGACGTGCAGGTCAACCTGGGCACTCGTCCCTGACGGGGCATGGAACCACTTGTCGTCCTGATGGGCGGGCTGTACGTCGCGTACGGCCTCTTCTCCCAACGACTCCAGCGGTCGTGGCTGACCGGCCCGATGATCTTCACCGCGGTCGGTCTTCTTGCGGGCTCGGTCGGGCTCGGCCTGTTCACCGTTCCCCTGGAGAGCACGGTCATCGGACACATCGCCGAGTTGACGCTCGCCGTGGTGTTGTTCGGGGACGCGGCTCGGACCGACCTCACCAGCCTCCGCCACCCCCAGCTCGCGGTCCGATCACTGGCGCTGGGTCTGCCGCTGGTCATGGCCCTGGGGACGCTCGCTGCCTGGCTCATCCTCGGCGAGGTCAGCTGGCTGATCGCCGGACTGATCGCCGTCATCCTCGCGCCCACCGACGCGGCACTCGGCAAGACCGTCATCGACAATGAGAGCGTGCCCGGTCCGACCCGGGAAACCCTCAACGTCGAGAGCGGTCTCAACGACGGCCTCGCCGCCCCGATCTTCGCGGTGATGCTCGCGGCCGCGCTGGGTGGCGAACCCCCCTCGCTCGCCGGGCAACTGGCGATGGATGTCGGCCTCGGTCTGGTGGTCGGCGTGGTAATCGGTGCCGCCACGCTGTGGGGCATCCGCTGGGCGGACCGGCACGAGTGGACCTCCGGGGAATGGGAGCGCATCGTCGCCCTCGCGACGGCGCTGCTGTGCTGGGCCGGTGCCGAAGCGGTGGGCAGCAACGGGTTCATCGCCGCGTTCACGGCCGGCTTGGTGTGGGCACGGCTGTCGAAGCGGTACGCCAGGGACCTCACCGATTTCCTCGAGGCCGAGGGCCAGCTCGTCTCGCTGTGGGTGTGGTTCACCTTCGGTGCCCTCCTCGTAGGGCCGTTGCTGAGCGAGCTGACCTGGCGGGTCGTCGCGTTCGCGGTGGTCTCGCTCGTGGTCGTGCGGCCCTTGGCGTTCGCGATGGCGACGGCCTTCGAGAAACTCGGCTGGCCGACCGTTGCCTTCACCGGCTGGTTCGGACCGCGGGGGCTCGCCTCGATCGTGTTCGGCATCGAGGCCATCGAGGCACTGAACGGACCGGACCGCACGATCGTGGCGTCGACCGTGACCCTGACCGTGCTGTTGAGCGTCTTCCTCCATGGCGTCACCGCCAAGCCGTTGGCCGAGCGGTACAGCCGCACCGACAGCGCGAGGTCCATGGGCTGAGGATCGCACCCCGGAAACCCGCGATTAGGCAGGGTTGGGCGGGACGGATAAAGTACGTCCTTGGTCCCTCCAGTGGACCGTGGCCGGACCCGACGAGCGGGGCCGGTCGGCATATCGCCCTCCTGCCATGGGACAGACCCATGGCCGCTGAGACCAGAGGAGGTGGAGTACGCGACATGCGCAAGTACGAGATCATGATCATCGTCACCCCCGAGATGGATGAACGTCAGGTCACTCCGATGCTGGAGCGCTATCTGAAGATCATCACCGACGGCGGCGGCACCATCGATGAATACGACTTCTGGGGCCGGCGTCGTTTCGCCTATGAGATCCAGAAGAAGGCCGAAGGCTTCTATGCCGTCGTCAACCTGACCGCGAAGCCCGACGATGTCAAGGAACTGGATCGCCAGCTCGGCATCAACGAGCAGGTCATGCGGACCAAGGTCCTGCGTCCCGAGCTGCACGCCTGACGCACGATCCCGAGGATCCACGCCCGCGGAAGCTTTAGTGTCAGAGGCGGCTGCCAAGCTGGTCCTGACGAAGACGTCCCACGAAAACGGAGCACACCCCAATGGCTGGCGAAACGATTATCACCCTTGTCGGCAACCTGACCGGCGATCCCGAGCTGCGCTTCACCCCGTCGGGTGCAGCGGTGGCGAACTTCACCGTGGCGTCCACGCCGCGCAACTTCGACCGTCAGACCAACGAATGGCGCGACGGCGAAACGATGTTCATCAACTGCTCGGTGTGGCGTCAGGCCGCGGAAAACGTGGCCGAGTCGCTGCAGAAGGGCATGCGGGTCGTTGTCCAGGGGCGCCTCAAGTCCCGGTCCTATGAGACTCGTGAGGGCGAACGCCGCACGGTCTTCGAGATCGACGTCGACGAGGTCGGCCCCTCGCTGAAATATGCGACTGCCAAGGTCACCAAGACCAGCGGCGGTGGGGGCGGCGGCTATGGCGGCGGCGGGGGCTATGGCGGCCAGCAGGGACAGGGCGGCGGCTATGGCGGTGGCGGCGGAGGCCGCGGCGGTCAGCAGCAGTCCGACCCCTGGCAGTCCTCCGGTGGCGGCGGTGGCAACCGCGCACCGGGCTCGGATCCGTGGGCGCAGCCACAGAGCGAGGATCCCCCGTTCTGAGCCGCGTCCCAGCACTCATTCATCACTAGGCACATTCCGGCGCAATCGCCGGGCACCTGCGGGGCATCGCCCCGAGAACACAGAACAGGAGCACCACAATGGCCGCACCATCGCGCAAGCCGATGAAGCCGAAGAAGGCCATCCCGGTCAAGTCGACCAGGATTGACAAGGTTGATTACAAAGACATCAACACCCTGCGCAAGTTCATTTCCGAGCGGGGCAAGATCCGCGCTCGCCGCGTCACCGGTCTGTCCGTCCAGGACCAGCGCCGGGTCGCGACCGCGATCAAGAACGCGCGCGAAGTCGCCCTGCTGCCCTACGCCTCCACGGCTCGCTGAGAAAGGACACCGGCATGAAGCTCATTCTCACCGCCGCTGTGGACAACCTCGGCATCGCCGGGGATGTCGTTGACGTCCGGGACGGCTATGGCCGCAACTACCTCCTGCCCCGTGGTTTCGCCATCCGGTGGACCCGTGGCGCGGAGAAGCAGATCGAGGGCATCAAGCGGGCGCGTGACGCCCGTGAGGTCCGCAACCTCGACCACGCCAACGAGCTGCGCGATCAGCTCGAGGGCCTGCAGGTCCGGGTGGCCGTCAACGCATCCGACAGCGGCAAGCTGTTCGGCTCCGTGACCTCCGCCTCGATCGCGAACGCGATCAAGAAGGCCGGCGGACCGTTGGTCGACAAGCGTTCGGTCACCGTGACCAAGCCGATCAAGGCGCTCGGCACCCACACCGTGGGCGTCAAGCTCCACGAGGCCGTCACCGCGCACCTCCCGTTGGAGGTCGTCGCTGCGGAGTGACCTCCGCCGACAGGCAACGAAGAGATCGGCCGGTTCCCTTCGCGGGAGCCGGCCGATCGTCGTTGGCGGATGGGTTCAGGATGGCGAGCCGTCGTGCACCCGCGCGCAGTGAAGTGCGCGGACCGACTCAGCCAGCGAGTCCCTTGTGATAGTCGGCGCGCTCCATGAGCCGGGAGACGATATAGCCGATGACGATTCCCCAGAACGCGGCACCGATGTTGAAGATCGTCAGACCGGAGATCGTGACGACAAACGTGATCAGCGCGCTCAGCGTGAAGTTGCCGCGGAACGACGTCACGAACGCCTGCTGCAGAGCGCGGAGCATGGCGATGCCACCGAGGGCCAGGATGAACTCTTCCGGCGCCGCGAGCATCAGCGTCGTGAAGCCCGGTGCGAACAGCGCGAACAGGATCGACAGGATGCCGAAGGAGATCGCGGCCGTGTACTGCCGCTGCTTCTCACCCGACGCCGTGAGCAGGGCGTTGGTCGGTCCGGTCAGACAGGTGGCGACAGCGCCGAAGGATGCGGCGAAACCGGACGAGACGCCACAGGCCACGGCCGTCACGTTCACCGGGGGCTTGTGGCCTGCGGCCTGGAGCACCGCGACACCCTGACCGTTCTGGACCACGAGCACGGTGATGGCCAACGGGACGACGAGCTCGAGCATGGCGCCCACGGACCAGACCGGCGCGGTCCAGACGGGGGCGGCGAACCAGGTGGGTACGCCCCCATCCTCCAGCGTGAACTGTCCGCTGACCGCCACCGCGATCGCGCCCACGACCAGCGCGCCGAGCACGGGTGGCAGATATTTGCCCAGGCGCGGGATCGTCGTGAGGAGCACGAAGGTGATCACCATCGGTGCGGCCACCACCGCGTTCCCCTCGACGGAGGAGATCAGGTCGGTCCCGAACCGCAGGAACACGCCGGCCACCATGGCCATCACGATCGGCATGGGGATGGCCGCCATCACCTTGCGTACGAGCCCGGTGACACCCAGCACAAGAATCAGTGCCGCGGTCGCGAAGAACGCGCCGATGACCTCTGCCCAGCTCAGGTGCCCGAGCGCGGGCCCGACGAGCACGACACCGGGGATCGTGAACGCAAAGCCGAGCGGTTGCCGATAGACGACCGACGCGATGATGGTGAGGATGCCGCCGCACAGGAAGACCCCGAAGATCCACGAGGCGAGCTCGGCGGAGCTCAGCCCGCCCTGGGCCCCCACGCCCAGGATGATCGCGACCGGACCGGATGCGGCGAAGATCATGCCGATCAGTCCGTTGCTCGCATAGCCGGGGCCGCTGTCGCGCAGGATGTCCCCCGGGGACGCCGGCCGCACGCCGGGGCGCTCGAACAGCGGAGTCTTTTCCACGGTGGTGGTCATGGAACTCCTTCTCGTATCAGTCATGCCTCTCGGGCAAGGGGACGGGATGCTTCTCCATCGTCCGACAGGCCAACCCCACGTTTCGTCTCCCAGCCTGACCCAGCTGATCCTGGGTATGACATACCCAGGAAGACTTGGGTCAGGCTCCCCGTGACATCCTGCACAGCGTCAGTGATGTGATGGGACCAGGTCACGTGAGGAGGGTCCGATGTCTGAACGTCCAGTGGTCGTTGGTTGGGACGATAGCCCGGGAGCCGCGCCGGGAGTGCGCTGGGCCGCGCGAACGGCCGCCCGCCTGGGTCGCGCGCTGCGGGTCGTGCTCGTCGTGCGGACCGGACCGGATCCGCGTACCGATGCCTTCGCCAACGCCCGGCAACTCGTCGCTGAGGTCGCGCCCGGCCTCGCGATCGACAACAAGGTGATCAACGGTCACCCGATCGAGGCCCTGCGGGACGAATCGGCGGAGGCGGAGATGGTCGTGGTGGGTACGCGGGGTCATTCGCGACTCCACTCCACGCTCGTGGGTTCCGTGGGTGAGGGCCTCACCCAGCACGCACGCGGACCGGTCGTCGTCGTGCGGGGGGACAGCGACCGCGAGCAGACCGCTCCCGTGGTCGTGGGTGTGGACGGTTCCCGCACGTCAACGGAGGCCATCAGTTTTGCGGCGCGGTTCGCGGATGCCATCGGCGCTCCGGTGCTCGGGGTGGCTGCGGCGCCCGATCCGCTGCGCTCGATCGCGCGCGAGATCGTGGTCAGCGAGCAGCATTCCACGAGCGTCCGCCAGGACGCCGAACGGTTCCTCCACCAGGCAATGGCCGGGCTGCGTGCGGACTATCCGGATCTGGTGGTCGGGTCGAAGGTGCTCGACATCGAACCGGCCGATGCGCTCGTGCAGGCCGCCGAGAACGCTCAGCTCATCGTGGTCGGCAGCCACGGCCGCGGAGGTTTCGCGGGCATGCTCCTCGGTTCGGTCAGCCGGTCCGTGCTGCACCACGCCCCGTGCCCCGTCGCGGTCGTACGCCCGCAGCGCTGAGCCGGTGACCCGATCGAGTCGTCACAAGGACAAGTCGCCACTCACAAGGACAAGTCGCCACTCACAAGGACATCGCCACTCACAAGGACAAGGAGCAGCAATGCCGCTGACGACAGAGGTGCTGATCGCAGGTGCCGGCCCGGTGGGCCTTGCCCTGGCCAACTTGCTCGGGCAGTACGGCCGCAAGGTCCTGCTGATCGAGTCCCGCAGCGAACTCATCGACTATCCCCGCGGGGTCGGCATGGACGACGAGTCGTTCCGGTCGATCCAGACCATGGGGCTGGTTGACCAGGTCACACCGTTCACCGTTCCGCACCACATCATGCGCCTGGTCAATGGGCACGGTGAGGTCATCCTCACCAACGACCCGAAGGGCGAGCCGTTCGGCTGGCCGCGCAAGCACGGATTCATCCAGCCGGCGGTCGACAAGGTCATGCACGACGGTCTCGCGCGCTATGACAACGTCACGGTGCTGTTCGAGCATGAGCTCACCGGGCTCGACGATCGCGGTGACAAGGTGGTCGCCCAGGTGCAGACCGGGGACACCACCACCGAGATCGAGGCTGCGTACGTGGTGGGCTGCGAGGGCGGTCGCTCATTCACGCGCGGCTGGCTCGGTGTTGAGTTCGAGGGCAAGTCCCCGCCCACCCGCTGGGTCGTGATCGACGTACGCAACGACCCGCTCGGCGTACCCAATGTCTATCTCGGCGCCGACCCGGCCCGACCCTATGTCTCCATCGGCCTCCCACACGGGATCCGGCGCTGGGAATTCATGCTCTTCGACAACGAGCCGAGCGAGAAGGTCGAGGACGACGGATTCGTCGCGGACCTGCTGCGCGACCACGTGCCCGACTCGTCGAAGCTCGACGTGATCCGCCGCCGCGTGTTCACCCACCACGGCCGCATAGCCTCCGGGTTCCGCAAAGGCCGTGTTCTCATCGCCGGTGACGCGGCGCACCTGATGCCGGTGTGGATGGGGCAGGGCTGGAACTCGGGCATGCGGGACGCGACCAACCTCGGCTGGAAGCTGGCCAGCGTCCTGGCTGGGCAGGCGTCGGATCAGCTCCTCGACACCTACGACGTCGAGCGCCGGGACCACGCCAAGGCGATGATCGATCTGTCGATGACCTTTGGCACGATCATCAAGCCCACCGACAAGACCGTCGCGTTCCTGCGGGACTCCGCGTCCCGGTTGTTGAACCTGTCGCCGCAGGTGAAGGAATACTTCACGGACATGCGCTTCAAGCCCATGCCACGCTATGGCCGGGGCGTCGTCGTCGAACCGGACACCCTCGCCCCCGGTGAGTCCAAGCCCCGGCGCACGGGCCGCTTCATCACCGTCAAGAACGCCGTCGACAAGCGCTCCCCGGTCGGTCTGCAGTTCATCCAGCCGCGAGTCGCGACCGCCGACGGCACCGGGATCCTGCTCGATGATGCGATCGGCTCATGGTGGAGCATCGCGGCCTGGGGCAACGATCCGGCCCGGCTCTTCACCGAGGACGACCTGCGGCGGCTGGATGCGCTGGGTGCCCGGCGGGTCGCGTTCATGTCGGAGACCCAGCGGGCGTGGGCCGAGAAGGAGTACGCCGGCTCGGGCACCCTCGTCGTCGGCGATCTCGACGGCAGCCTGAAGAGCTGGTTCGACACCCGCGGGCTGGGCATGGTGTTCCTGCGCCCCGACCGGTTCGTGGCCGCGGCCTGTCTCGCACAGGACGCGTCGCGGGCTCTCGACTCCCTGCTGCGCGCGATGTATGCCACCGTCGCACACGAGGCATCCGCAGGTGAATCGGCCGGGTGATTCTTTCGCGGGGCTCAGCGTGAGAGCCGAGTGATCAACTGTGCGATGAAGTCCGCGCAGGAATCCAACTGGTCGAGTGCGATCCATTCGTTGGCCGCGTGCGCCTGGGCGATGTCGCCCGGTCCGCACACGATCGCTTCCATGCCGGCACCGGCAAATTGCCCGGCCTCCGTGCCATAGGTCACCTTGTCGTCCGAGGGGACCCCGCCGAGCTCCCGGCCCAGCGAGATGGCGGCGGCGTCCGGCGGTGTGTCCAGCCCCGGGACGGCCGCGAGCACCTCGAAATCGACCGACGCGGACGCGTCCTCCGTCTGCATCTGGGCTTCGAGTTCCCGGGCGTACGCCTCGTATTCCGCCATGGTCACCTGGGGGTTCACCGAGCCGATCGTTCGGAATTCGCAGTGCACCACGCACAGTTCGGGGACGGTGTTGGTGGCGATCCCGCCGGTGACCATGTTGCTTCCGGTGGTGGAATAGGGCAGTTCGAAAGCATCGTCGAACGGCCCCTCGGCCCTCCACTCGTCGGCACGGATGCGCACATAGCTGATGAATTTCGCGGCGTATTCGATCGCGTTCACTCCCGCTGAGGTCAGGGAGGAATGTGCGGCCTTGCCGTGGAATGTGACCCGGGCAAGGTTGACGGACTTGTGGCCGGTGATGACGCGCATGCCGGAGGGCTCGCCGATGATGGCGGCGCGCGGGTTGAGACCGAGGTTGGCGATGTCCTTGACGATCTGCTCGCCGCCGATGCAGCCGATCTCCTCGTCATAGGACAGGGCGAGGTGGATCGGTTCGGTGAGCTCGGCGGCGATCATGTCCGGCAGCAGCGCCACGGCGACACCGATGAAGCCCTTCATGTCACAGGTGCCGCGGCCATAGAGCCGCCCGTCGCGGATCTCCGGGGTGAAGGGGTCCGAATCCCACTTCTGCCCGTCCACGGGCACGACATCGGTGTGGCCGGACAGCACGATCCCGCCCGACGTCGACCCATCGGCGGCGGGAACCGTGATGAGGAGGTTCGCCTTCTCCGGGTTGTCCGGGCGGGGACAGATCTTGGGATCGAGGCCGAGCCGGCGGGCTTCGTCGGCGATCACCTCGATCACGGGCAGATTCGACAGCCGACTCGTGGAATCGATCGAGCAGAGTCGGATCACCCATTCCAGCACTGTGCTTCCGTTCGAGGTCATGCGCCCAGTATTACCTCATGGCCCCTCGTGCCGGGTCGGGCGCATCGCTTCATCGACTCGTGGCCTGCGCGGAATTCCCTGTGGAAGCGGCGGTTGACCGTTTCCCCAGTCGGGACACAATGTGCAGAGCTGGGAAAAGCGACCTAGGCTGGATGGTGAGTCGGAGCCCACGGCCGGACCGTCCGGATTGCGATGAGGCACCGAATTGGAGCCAGTGCTGTGGACAACCTCGCGTGGATCATCATTCCGCTGATCATCGGATTTGCCTGGGTGTTCTTCACCCCGATCATCCTGGCGCTCACGGAGGACTGATTCGGATCGTCACTCAACGGGTCGGCTCGTCGTGAGCCGGCCCTTGTTTTGTTTTGACCGGCTGTGGGATGACACCTTTGGGGCTTCAGGCTTGAATGGGGGCCAGTCGACAAGGGGGTCGTCGTGGGTCACCACATTGCGGTCGTGGGTGCCGGTCCGAGCGGCATCTATGCGGTGCAGGCGCTGCTGAGCTCGGAAGCCGTCGAGCGGGTGGACGTCCTGGAAACGTTGCCCGCGCCCTATGGGTTGCTGCGCTACGGCGTCGCACCCGACCATCCCAAGACCAAGACCGTGTCCCGCGCACTGGCGCGGGCGTTCGACGACCCGCGCGTACGTTTCATCGGCAACGTCCATGTCGGCAAGGACGTGACCCGGGCAGAGTTGCTGACCCACTATGACGCGATCGTGTACGCGACGGGTGCGCGCTATGACCGCGATCTCGGCATCCCCGGGGAAGAGTTGGCCGGCAGCCTCGGCGCAGCCCACTTCGTGGCCTGGTATTCCGGGCACCCCGACGTGCTCAAACCCGCCGAACTCGACGGCACGACGACGCTGGTCGTGATCGGTGCGGGCAACGTCGCGCTCGACGTCTCGCGCATCTCCCTGCAACCGATCGCCCTGCTCCGGGGGACCGACATGCCGCGCGAGGTGGTCGACGAGTTCAGTGACGGCGCGGTGGACGAGGTGCATCTCCTGTGCCGGCGCGGTCCCGAACATGTGAAGTTCACCCGGGTCGAACTGGCGGAGCTGCTCGAGCTGCCGCACACCCGGATCGTCATCCACGCCACCGACGAAGAACTGGTCGCGGATCCCGATCATCCGCGGGAGGTGGCCACGAACCTGCGGCTGTTCCGCGAGGCCAAGGAGCGCTGGGACAACATCGGTGAACAAACCGGTGAGGACGCACCGGACTGGACCGACGTGGCCCACAAGACCATGCACTTCCACTTCTGGACCGTCGCCACGCGGATCGAGGGGACCGATCGGGTGACGGGCGTTGACATCCTGACCTCCCGTCCGGGCACGGAACCGGCCGAGGACCATATCGAAACCCAGGGCGTCATCCGCGCCATCGGCTATCGCGGGGAGCCGATCCCCGGGCTGCCGTTCGACCCGGATGCCTGCCTGATCCCCAACGTCGCCGGTGAGGTGCCGGGCACCGACGGTCGCGAGTTCGTCACCGGCTGGATCAAGCGCGGACCCACGGGCGTGATCGGGACCAACAAGGGCGATGCCGCCGAGACCGTTGCCACCCTGCTCGCCAACCTGGCCGACCCGGCGCAATCCCGGGCGCAGCACGGGACGAGCACGCGACCCGACATTGCGGAGACCCTGGCTCGCCGGGCCGAGATGAGGCTCGTCGACTGGACCCAGTGGCGCCGCATCCAGGAGGCGGAGGACGCGCTCGGCGCCGAACACGGTGCCGAGACCATCAAGCTGGCTGAACGGGAGGAGATGCTCCGCGCCGCGTTCGGGGAGGAATAGCCGCGTGCTCAGGCGCCCAGGCGCATCCACTGCGTACCCCTCGCCCGCGCCCACAGCGCGATCCCGCGCCCGAGCATGGAGATCCCGTACGCCGCCCAGAGCCACACGAGCGACTTGCCGGTGAGGTCGACCCAGATGGCGAAGGGAAGGTACGCGAGGGTGACGATCGTGCCCGCGATCGCCAGATAGCGTGCGTCGCCGGCCCCGATGAGTACGCCGTCGAGGACGAACACGAGACCGTTCAGCGGCAGCAGGACGGCGACGACGATGAGCACGGCCGCGACCAACTCCCGGACGGCCGGATCGCCCGTGAACACGATCGGGATCCAGGTCCGCAGGACGAGGAAGAGCACGCCGAGGATCACGCCGAACCACACGCCCCAGCGGACCATCATCCCGACGAGGGCCCGGACGGTCTGCGCATCGCCCGCCCCCAGATAGCGGCCGACGATCGCCTGGGCCGCGATCGCGATCGCGTCGAGCGCGAAGGCGAGGAACATCCAGAGGGAGTTCACGACCTGGTGCGCCGCCAGGCCCGTCGGGCCGAGATGGGTGGCGACCACCGTGGTCGCGGTGATCGAGGTCTGCAGCGCGGCGGTGCGCAGGATCAGCCACGCCCCGGATCTGGCGGCCATGAGGATCCCGCCGGGGGAGAAGCGGACCTCCGCCCCCTCCCGCCGGGCCCCGCGCGCGACGACGGTCACCAGGATCGCGGCGGCCCCGGCCTGGGACAGCACGGTGCCGATCGCCGCACCGGCGATGCCGAGGCCCACGCCATAGACGAGCAGGAAGTTGAGCCCGATGTTCGTCAGGTTGAGCGCCACCGCGACCTTGAGCGGGGTCCTGGTGTCCTGCAGCCCGCGCAGTACGCCGGTCGACGCGAGCATCACCAACAGGAACGGAAAGCCCAGTGAGGCGATGCGGAGATAGGTGGCCGCGTGCGCCGCGACCTCCGGGGTCGGCCCATAGAGACCGATGACCGGCTCCAGCAGGAGCTGGAGTGCGACGGTGATGCCGAGGCCGATCAAGGCCCCGAGGATGATCCCGTCCACGCCCCCGGTCAGCGCGCCCCGCTTGTCCCCGGCCCCGAGGCGCCGCGACACCGTGGCGGTCGTGCCATAGGCGAGGAAGATGCAGAGCCCGGCGAGGACGCCGATGATGTTGCCCGCGATGCCGAGCCCGGCGAGCTGCGTCGTCCCCAGATGCCCGATGATCGCCGAGTCCGCCATCAACAGCAGCGGCTCCGACACCAGCGTTGCGAAGGCCGGGATCGCCAGCGCCAACACTTCACGGCGGTGGTCGCGGGCAGAGACCCCGCGTACGGAATCGGGACCCTCACCCGAGCGAGAAGGCGACATGCGCTCACCCTAGGCCGCGTCCGCGGCCCCTCTCGCGCGCTGGAACCGGGCGCTCACTCCTCCTCGGCGATGGCAGCGAGCTGGCGCTCCCGCAGCCGCCAGACCATCGGGGTGAGGATGAGCTGCATCGCGAGCTCCATCTTCCCGCCGGGGCACACGATCGTGTTCGGGCGGGACATGAACGAGTCGTGCAGCATCGACAGGAGATAGGGGAAGTCGATGCCGTGTGGGTTGTTGAACCGGATCACGAGCATCGATTCGTCGGCCGTCGGCACGGTCCGCGCGATGAACGGGTTGGACGTGTCCACCACGGGCACCCGCTGGAAGTTCACGTGCGTCTTCGAGAACTGCGGGCACATGTAGTGCACATAATCGTTCATCCGCCGCAGGATGGTCTCGGTGACGGCCTCGGTCGTGTACCCGCGCGCGGACCTGTCGCGATGGAGCTTCTGGATCCACTCCAGGTTGATGACCGGGACGACCCCGATGATCAGATCCGCGTGCCGCGCCAGGTCCACCTCATCGGTGACCACCGCGCCGTGCAGGCCCTCATAGAACAGCAGGTCCGTGTCGTCCGGCATGTCCTCCCAGGGCGTGAAGGTCCCCGGCTTCTGGTTGTAGGGCTTGGCTTCGATCTCGTCGTGGAGATATTTGCGCGTACGCCCCCTCCCCGTGCGGCCATAGGTGTCGAACAGCGACTCCAACTCGGGGAACAGATTCGCCTGCGGGCCGAAATGGCTCAGCATCGCGTGCTCGGAGTGGGCACGGGCCATCTCCACCTTCATCTCCGCGCGGTCCCAGCGGTGGAAGGAGTCGCCCTCCACCTGATGGGCCTTGAGGCCCTCGCGGTGGAAGATCTGCTGGAACGTGCGGCTGACCGTGGTCGTGCCGGCCCCGGACGAACCGGTGGCCACGATGATCGGGTGGCGCTGGGACATGGGCGTACCTCCAAGAAAAGGGTCTGCGGGTCAGGCGGAACGGAACAGGCCCCGGGAGCCATAGAGCGGGATGTCACGGCCGGAGCACTCGGTCTCGTCGGTGCAGCCCTCCTCGCGGTGGTACGCCTCGATCCGCTCCACCTCCGCCGCGTCGCCGAAGATCAGGCCGACGCGCTGGTGGATGTCGGTCGGCTGGACGTCGAGGATCCGGCAGCGTCCGGTCGAGGCGCGGCCCCCGGCCTGTTCGATCAGCCACGCGAGCGGGTTGGCCTCGTAGAGCAGGCGCAGCCGTCCGCCCTGGGCCGCGTTCTTGCGGTCCTGGGGATAGAGATAGACGCCGCCGCGCATCAGGATGCGGTGGGCCTCGCCGACGCACGCAGCGATCCAGCGCATGTTGAAGTTGGCCTTGCGGGGTCCGGTCGTGCCGGCGAGGCACTCCTCGACATAGCGGCGTACGCCCGGTTCCCAGAACCGGCTGTTGGACGCGTTGATCGCGAACTCGTTGGGCGAGGCGGGAATGCGGATGTCCGGGTGGGTGAGGATGAACTCGCCGACGGTGGGGTCGAGGGTGAAGCCGTGTACGCCGGTGCCGACCGAGATCACCAGCATCGTCGCCGGGCCATAGACGGCATAACCCGCAGCCACCTGGTTGCTCCCGGGCTGCAGGAAGTCCTCCACCGTCGCGTGCTCGCCCGGCCGGGGGGAGCGGAGCACCGAGAACACGGTGCCCACCGTCAGGTTGACGTCGATGTTGCCGGACCCGTCGAGCGGATCGAAGCACAGCAGGTACTTGCCGCGCTGGAAGCGCTCCGGGATCCGGTGGGGTGCTGCGAGCTCCTCCGACACGATGCCGGCGGTCTGGCCGCCCCACTCGGTGGCGCGCAGCAGGATGTCGTTGGCATCCGCGTCGAGTCGGTGCTGCGGCTCGCCCTGGACATTGGTGATGCCGTAGCTCTCGCCGCCGGTGAACTGGTTCTGCGCCACCCGCACCGCGATGCGTTTCACGGCCAGGGCGACCTCGAAGATCAGGCTGTTGAGATCACCGACGGCCTCGGGGTGATGGCGCCGGGTCTCGATCAGAAACTGTGACAGCGTGGACTTCTCGGGCAACATGGCCGGCCTCCGGGGGGATGGACGGATCAGGAGTGTCAAGGAAATCCGACGTCCGCGTACCCCCACATCACCCAGCCGGGTGATTTTCCGGACAGGCCCACTCACCCCGACCCGGGTGATTAGGGTGGCCTCATGACGCCGATCCGGGCCGTCCTGGTCGACGACCACGAGATGGTGCTCTATGGCCTGCAGGCCATGCTGACCCACTTCCCCCAGGACGTAACCGTGGTCGCGACCGCCACGTCCACGACGGACGCCGAGGCGGTCGTCGCCGAGCACGAGCCCGATCTGGTGCTGTGCGATGTGCGGATCGGTCGGGGCAGCGGGATCGACCTCGTTGCCACCTGGCACCGCGACCGGCCGCGGTTGAAGGTCGTGCTGCTCACCGCCTATGAGGACGAACATCACGTGTTCCAGGCGCTGCGGGCGGGGGCGGCGGGGTACATCCTCAAGCGCATCGACGCCCACGAACTCGTCCGCCACCTGCACCGCGTGATGGAGGGCGACGTGGTGATCGACCCGGCGCTGGCCGGCCGCGTCGCGATGTCGGCAGCTCGCATCAACGCCGGTGAAGTGTGGCCCGGCGCCGATCGCGGGCTCACCCAGCGGGAATCCGAGGTCCTGTCCTTGTTGGTGGATGGACTGTCCAACAAGGCCATCGCCCGGCAGCTCGTGATCAGCGACGACACCGTCAAGACCCACATCCGCGGTCTCTATCGCAAGCTGGAGGTGTCCGACCGCGGCTCGGCCGTGGCCGTCGCGCTGCGCGAAGGCCTGTGCCGGTGAGCCAGACGTTGGTGGGGTTGCTGACGGGATCGGGTACGCCGGTCTGGTCCGTGGTCGCGCGCGAATGGGCGCGGGCCTTGTCCGCCGCCGGGGCGATCCTGTTCCTGTTCGACGGCGCCGAGCTGCGGGTCGGTGGGGCGTTCCCCGGGCGTGCCGTCGCGGAGAAGCGGCTGGTCGTTCCGGCCGGTCAGGGCCTGGTCGGGCAGGTCGCGGTCAACGGGCACGCCATCCACATGGCTGCCGACTCACCGCGCTCGCCCGATCTGCGGTTGCTGTTGGGACTGGGGGAGACGGGGTCGGTGGCACGGCTGTGCCTGCCGGCGCGGTCCCTGGACGGACAGACGATGGCGGTCGTCGCGGTGCACCGAACCGAGCCGTTCTCCGGTGACGACCTCGGTCGCTGGCAGCCGACAGCTGATCTGTTGGGGCTGCGGTTGGCGGCGGAGAACCTGCGCGATGCCGTGGACGCCCATCATGGGGAGCGGGATCGGTTGATCGCCGCCGCGATCTCCGCCCAGGAGGCCGAGCGTCGGCGGATCGCCTTCGACCTGCATGACGGGGTCACCACGGCGCTCGCGTCGATGTCGTTTCACCTCAACGCGGCCGAGCTGTCACTCGGGAGCGTGGCAGCTGCGGTGCCGGGGGGTGCTGGTCCGGGGGGTGTTGGTCCGGGGGGTGCTTGCCCGGGGAGTGCCGGTCCGGGGGGTGCTGGTCCGGGGAGTGCTGGCCCGGGGGGCGAGGTGAAGCCCGGTCGTGGGGATTCGGTCGGACTGGCCGGCGTACAGATCGCGCAGGCCGCGGCCCAGATCGCGGCCGCACGTTCGCTGCTCGACCTTGCGTACTCCCAAACCCGCGCCGCCATCACCGGCCTCCATTCCCTGGTGCTGGACGACCACGGGCTCGTGGCTGCGGTGGAAACGCTCGTGCAGACCGCGCCGGAGCTGGAAATCGAGTTCCTGGCCGATGACGAGGACGCGTTCGCAGACGTGTCGAACCACGCGGCCGCGGCGTTGTTCCGGATTGCACAGGAGACGATTTCCAATGCGGTGCGGCACTCGAAGGCATCGCACGTGGAGGTGTCGCTGTTG
The DNA here is from genome assembly GCA_012839035.1 of Propionibacterium sp. GTDB lineage: Bacteria > Actinomycetota > Actinomycetes > Propionibacteriales > Propionibacteriaceae > Enemella. The sequence continues at coordinate 18,369 of DUOB01000065.1, read as the reverse complement.
CGTACCGAGGGTGCGGTCGTGCTGGCCACGCGTGACGACGGGATCGGATTTGATCCGCGCCCGGCGCTGGGGGACAACGCTCGCGGATTCGTGACGATGGAGAGCGCTGATGGCGGCGACGACAGACCGTTCACCTCGGGGCACGTCGACCACTTCGGCCTGTCGTCCATCGCCGAGCGGTGCGCGCTGATCGGGGCATCGTTGCAGATCGACTCGGACCCGGGTCGGGGTACGTCCGTCATCGTCGAACTCCCCATGCCCCATCAGTGAGCCCTGAATCGTCAGCCGATCGGCTTCCACGTGGGGGAACGCCGCGACGTGACTGGTCACTCCCCAACACGTGCTGGCCACTTCCCAACACGTGCTGGTCACTTCCCAACACGTGCTGGCCACTTCCCAACACGTGCCGGCACTTCCCAACACATGCTGGTCACTTCCCAACACGTGCCGGCCACTTCCCAACATGTCCTGGCACTTCCCAACATGAAGTTGACCTCCCCCTACCTGCCTGCGGGGTGGGAAGTGCAGGTGATGTTGGGAGGTCGTGGTTGGTGTTGGGAAGTGCAGCTCGTCCTGGGACTGCGCCGACTCCGGGTGAGCCAGCTCGTGCTCGGAAGTGCCCGAGCGGGTGGGAAGTGTGCCCGATGGGGTGGGGAAGTGCCCGACCGGGTGGCTCAGCCACTGACGGGCCACAACATTTCCCTGGCCGGCGACGCGCCCGGTCGAGTTGGAGCGCCGCCCGATCGAAGCCCTGGCGGAGATTGGCATTGACCACGGCCACGGCGTCGGCGTACGACAACGGTCGGGCACAATCGATGACCGCCCGGTGTTGTCCGTTCCAGCCGGGACAGGCTCTGGGTCGTGGAGGTTCGCGCTCGGCCGCCGCGCCGCTGGGTGCAGTAGCGGTGGACACTCGCAACCGCGATTCCGCTCCACCTCCCAACATCAACAACGACCTCCCAACATCACCTGCACTGCCCACCCCGTGTACGGGGTGGGCAGTCGGCTTCGTGCTGGGAAGTGGTGGTTCGTGTTGGGAGGCACGACGCTGCTGCGGACGACCCAAGCACTGTGGTCCGGTGGCCACCGGTGGTTTCCCGCCGCGGATCGCTGAAGGTCAGCCGAGCCGTTGAGGTCTTCACGTGGCGTCCACTGCTGCTGCACTTTGTGCAGTGCAGATGGGAGAGCCCAGGACGCTCGAGCCTCTCGCCGCCCGCGACACCGGGGCAGCAGCAGCCGCCGCCGTCACGGAGGCAAAGCCAAGGACACGGAGAGCTAAATGACATAATGTAGCTTATCGGACTAAGGGGTGAGGTTTAAGGGGTGAGGTTCAGGAGAGGCTCAGAAGGGCGTCCCCAAACCCAGCACCCGACTCGATCACCGGCGCTGCTGTTCAACCAGATCGCTGACCGCGCCCTGTGTCTTGACCGGGAGTGATGGTCCCATGCGCGCACGGAGGACGGTCACGCCGCACCCGCGGCCGCTGGCGGCACGCCGAACCTCGCATCGACTCTCAGTAGGTTAGGTTAACCTAACTTTAGGCTACTCGATTGTCTTCCCGGCCTTCACGCTGGGCAGCGCAAACCTCAAAGCAAACCTCAAAGCAAACCTCAAAAGAACGTCCGGGAGGATCGCATGCACGGAGAAGTTGTCAGCACAGAGCGCTTGACTCCGCAGTTGGTACGCGTCGTGCTCGGCGGCGCGGGACTCGAAGGATTCGAGGCACCCCAGTCCGCGGACGCGTACCTCAATTGCTTCTTCCTCCCGGACGAGGCGCCCTACAGTGCCCCTTTCGACGTTGACGAGGTCCGCAGCCTCCCGCGGGAACAGCGACCATTCCCCCGCCGGATCACGGTCCGCTCCTGGGATCCGGACCGTCGCGAGTTGACGCTGGACATTGCCGTGCATGGAGAGGTGGGGTACGCGGGCCGCTGGGCTCTCCACGCCAAGCCGGGCGACCGTCTGCAGTTCCGCGGACCTGCCGACGGTTACTCCCCTGACCCTGATGCGGATTCCTACCTGTTCGTCGGCGACGAGAGCGCGCTGCCGGCGATTGCCGTGTGCGCTGCGCGCGTGCCTGCTGGCAAGCCGGTCACCGTCGTTGCCGAAGTCGAGGACGTGACCGGCGAGATCCCGCTCGACTCCCCCGGCGCGCTGAGCGTGCACTGGATCCACCGGTCCGGCCGGGACGACCTGGACGATCTCCTGGCCGACTCAGTGGCAGCGCTCCCCCGGCCCCACGGTCGCGTGAGCGCCTTCGTGCACGGCGAGGCCGCAGCCACCCGGGCAGTACGCCGGGTGCTTCTCCAGAACGAGATCGTGCATCCGGACGACCTGTCCTGCTCGCCCTACTGGCGCCGCGGCCTGGACGATGAGGGATGGCGGGCGATCAAGGGCCAGTGGGTACGCGAGGTCAACGCGGAGACTTTTGTCCCGATGGAGCCCGTCGCCGCGTCACGGCCCTGATTCCGGGGGCACATGACATACTCCCCAGAGGTCAGTGACAAGTCGATTTTTGGAGGACCCAACGTGACCACCGCACCAGGCCGTACACGAAGCCGACGCTTCACCAAGGCCGGGCGCCTCTTGGTGGTCGCGGTGACCGTCGCTGCCCTGGCCGCCTGCTCCGGCGGCTCTCCCCTGCCCGAGCTCCCGGGCCGAACCGCTGCCGTCACGCTGTCGGACAGCACCGATCCGGTCGTCGTCTCGGGAACTTCCCCCGCGGACGTGACGACCGGGCTGAGTGCGGCGCTCTTCCAGAGTTCTCCGGCAGCGGTGTTGGCGGACCCCTCGGCTGATCTCGCCACCCTTGACGATCTAGGGCTGCCGGTCCTGCTCGTGTCCGGTGGCGGTACGCCGCCCCCCTCCCCTGCTGGAAGCCCGACCGCAACACCGGGGGCGGAGACTGCAACACCGGGTGACGAGACCGCTGCCGGCGCGCCGGAGGTGGAGTCCGAGGCGGTCGTGGCCGAATTGGATCGCCTCGGTGCGGACGCAGTCCTCGCGCTCGGCCCGGCGGCCACGGCGGTGGCCGAACAAGCAGGCGTCGAGGTGGTTGCCGACGCCGCCGGCCTGCCGGAATTCGAACGGGCGGAGGCCCAGCCGGAGACCGCAGTCCTCACGGCTGACCCCCAGGTGTCCGGCCTCGACGAAGCCACCACCGCAGCCGCGCGGGCGACGTCATCCGCGGCCGGGGCAACCCATGTCCACACCCGTTCGGGCGATCCGCGGGAGTCCCGCGAATCCGTGGATGCCGTCGCTGCGGCCAAACCGACTCGGGCCATTGGCGTCGGTGACCGCCTCGGCAGCCCCCAGGAGCTGACGGCGCGGCTGGCCGCTGCGGCCACCGGCACGCACCTGCCCGGTGGCGGCCAGCTGCATGCCCCGGGCAAGCAGTACATCGCGCTCTATGGCCACCCGGGCACTCCGGTGCTCGGTGTTCTGGGCGAGCAGGGCCTTGACGCCGCGGTGGACCGCGCCAAGGAGCAGGCGGCGGCGTACGAGGAATTGAGCGACAAGACCGTGGTGCCAATGTTCGAGATCATCACGACTGTCGCGCTGGGTGACCCGTCACCGAACGGGAACTACACCAATGAGGTGAGCCCCGACTTCCTGCGGCCATGGGTGGAGCGGGCCGGCGAGGAGGGCATCTATGTGGTGCTCGACCTGCAGCCCGGGCGGGCGGACCTGGTGGATCAGGCGAAGATCTATGAGTCGCTGCTCGAACTCCCCCACGTCGGTCTCGCAATCGATCCCGAGTGGAAGCTGAAGCCGGACCAACGGCCACTGCAGCAGATCGGTCAGGTCGAGGCTGAAGAGGTGAACCGCGTTGGCGAGTGGCTGAGCGAGCTGACCAGGGACAACGGTCTGCCGCAGAAGCTGTTCGTGCTGCACCAGTTCCAGCTGCGGATGCTGAAGGATCGTGACCAGATCAGGACCGACCACGACGAACTGCAGACGCTCATCCACGTCGACGGCCAGGGCCCACAGGGCGACAAGCAGGAAACGTGGCGCGTCATGAAGCAGAATGCGCCCGCCAACGTCGTGTGGGGCTGGAAGAACTTCCACGACGAGGATTCACCGATGCTGACGCCCCAGCAGACGATCGATCAGGTCGATCCGACCCCGGTGATGATCAGTTACCAGTGACGTCCCGGGGACGGGTGACTCGTTCTCCGATCGCTGCCGTGACGATCAGACCGGTCAGCAGACCCGCAAACCTGACGTGTCCGACGATGAGCAGTCCCGCAACCGCGGCCGCGAACACGACCAACTGCACGACGAGTTTCACGGGCCTCGGCGCCACCGACTTTGGCGAGGCCAGGAGCCCCCAGAGCACGAGCGTCACGACCACGACCCCGCCCGCCACGAGCGCTCTGCGCCACCCGTTGCCGGCCATCAGATAAGCACTGACCCCAATCGCGGCCCAGGCTGCCAACTCGGCAAAGAACAGCAGGACGAGGAAGAGTCCCCTCATGTCCGACAGGACCGGTTCCGGTCTCCCCTCACCTGTCACGGACAGCTCCAACTGTGGCGAAATGTTCGGTCGTCACATGTTCTCGAAATTCACGTTTCTCGACCAGACGAAGCAGTACACGCCGTATGCCGCGAACCCGAGCCCCATGAGGATCAGCAGAATCTGCCCGAACGGTTGATCCTGAAGGGTCTTCAGCGCACCATCGGTGGCGCCCGCCTTTTCGGCGTCATAGGCGATCGCCGCCCACAGGAACAACCCACCGACGAGGCCGATCGAGACGCCCTTGACCGACCAGCCGACCATCCCGAGCTTCTTGCCCCATTCCGGCGCGCCCGGCTTGAGATCGTCCTTGGCGAACTTGCGGCGTACGCCCTTCACGATGTGCCCGACGCCCACGGCGATCACGATCAGCCCGACCAGCCCGACGAGAATCCGCCCGAACGGCGCGTCCATCAGCATGGCGGTCGTGCTCTGGGCGGATTCCTCCGAGTCGCTGGTCTGGGAGCCGATCGCCAGCAGCAGGGCCGAGAAGCCCAGGCCGGCGTACATGATCACGCGAGCCGACGACGAGATCTTCTTGCGGATCATCTTCTTCTTCTCGCGGTTGCGATAGCCGAAGAGCGCCTCGAGCAGCTGCCAGACCGCCAGGGTGAAGAGGCCGATCGCGAACACGATCATCAGCACATTGCCCAGCGGCCTGGAGACGAGGTCCTTCAGCGCACCGTCGGTGGAGGCCTCACCCCCGCCGCCGAGCGCGATCTGGACGCACAGCCAGCCGAGCAGCAGATGAATGATGCCGAAACTGATGAGGCCGACGGTGACCAGGATTCGGTACGCCGGGTGCTGCTGCACCTGCGATCCCGCTTGCTGCGCCTGCTTCCCGGCGCGGCGGGCTTGTTCTCCCGCGTCGCCCAAACCGGGCCGTGACGATCGTGTGGCCATGAGGTCTCCCCAAGTCGTCGGTGACTGGTCCCATGATGGCAGACATATCGATATGGGGTGGGTGTCGCCAAGGGAACCCGAGCTGGCGAAAGGTCAACGCCTGCTAACGAAATGGACGTGAGGACCCGAAAATAGTAGGCATACATATCGACTCGGCCTAGGTTGGCTTCGATGTCTGCTCACGATGACGGTTCAACGATGCCACCGGCCGGCCCGGCTGACGGTGCGTGGCAGGGATCGCACCTGTCCCGCCGACGGCTCCTGCAGTTGGCAGCCGCGGGTGCCTTCACGATCGGCGGCGCTGCCGCCCTGACGGGGTGTTCGCAGGCGCGTGGCCCAGTGGAGCTCCCCCACGAGGCGGCATCCGGGACCCCGAGCCGGGGCGGCCGACTGCGCATCGCCCGCCCCGCGAACTCCCGCGCCGAGACGCTCGACTCGGCCGCGTCACTGTCGGCGTACGAGTATCTCGGCGCCCTCTACAACCGCTTGGTGCGCCTCGATGAGGAGGGCCAGCCGGTGCCGGATCTGGCGTCGGACTGGGACGTGACCCCGGACGCGATGCGCTGGACGTTCCGGATGCGGGACGACGTGACCTTCCACGACGGGCGGGCGTTCACCGCGCGCGATGCGGCGTTCACCCTCGCGCACATCCTCGACCCCGACATCGGATCGCCCCAGGCGGGCGTGTTGTCCTCGGTGATGTCCACCGGGGGCATCTCCGCGCCGGATCCCACCACGCTGGTCATCGAGCTCGACTCCCCGCACTCCGACCTGCCGTCGCTGCTCACGGCCTATCAGTGCTATGTGGTCCCGGACGGCTCGACGCTGGACGAGATCCAGTACTCCGGGAACGGCACCGGGCCCTTCCGGTTGTCGAGCTTCCGACCGGGCGGCCGCGGAACGGTCGAGGCGTTCGACGATCACTTCGCCGGCCGTCCGGTCCTGGACGGGATCGACTTTTTCTCGATCCAGGACACCCAGGCCCGCGTGAATGCGCTGATGGCCAAGCAGATCGACCTCATCTCCCAGACCAACCTCGACTTCGCCACGGCGCAGGTGGTCGCGGCGTCGTCGGCCGCGACGATCGCGCGGGTGCGGAACGGTCAGTGGTACACGATCCCCACCCTCGCCACCTCCCCGGAGTTCACTGACGTCCGCGTCCGCCAGGCGCTCAAGCTGGCGTACGAGCCGGAACGCATCCTCAACGTCGCCGTCCAGGGTGCGGGCACGATCGGCAACGACAACCCGGTCGTCCCGACGGATGCGGCCTATCTGGAGTCCGAGCACGTGCGCGACCCCGAGCGCGCCAAGGCGCTGCTCGCGGAGGCCGGGCACCCCGACGGCTTCGCCTTCGAACTGTCCACCTCGAGCCTCGACCCCGTGTTCACGCCGATGGCCGTCGCATTCGCGAACGCCGTCAGCGAAGCAGGGTTCCGCGTGCGCGTGCGCAACGAATCGGCGGACTCCTATTACACGCAGGTGTGGATGATCAAGCCGGCGATGGTGACCTATTGGTACACCGGTCGTCCGGTCGACCAGTTGCTCAACCAGATCTTCCGCTCGGGCAGCTCCTACAACGAATCCGCCTGGGCCAATCCCACCTTCGACTCGGTGCTCGACGCGGCCCGCGCGGAGGTCGATCCCGACCGACGCCTCGGCCACTATCGCGACGCCCAGGAGCTCATCATCCGGGAGGGCGCCACGATCACGCCCATGTTCGCCGACCGCCTGGTCGGCCTCAGCAGAGAGGTCCTGAACTATCGAGAACACGGCTTCGAGTTCGACTATCTGCAGATCGGGCTGAGGTGATCACATGCTGCGCATGATCCTGCTCCGCCTCGGCACCGCCGTGCTGACGGTCTGGCTCGCGTCCCTGTTCGTGTTCGTCGCCGTCCAACTGCTGCCGGGTGACGTCGCCCAACAGATCCTCGGGCAGGACGCGACCCCCGAGGCGGTGGCCGCGATGCGCGAGGACCTCGGGCTCAACCGCCCGGTCCTCGAACGCTATTTCGACTGGCTCGGCGGGATGGTCACCGGCAACATGGGCACCTCGCTCGTCTCCGGCGAACCCGTCGCGGAAACACTGCTCATCCACGCCCGCAACACCCTGTTGATCGCGATCCCCACGATCGTCCTCGGCATCACCCTGTCCGTGGTGCTCGGTCTGCTCGCCGGCCTCTACCGCGGCCGCGGCGCCGACCGGACCATCTCCGGGCTGGCGCTCGTCGGCATGTCGGTGCCGGAGTTCGTGACGGCCACCGTGCTCGTCCTCGTGTTCGCGATCGCGATTCCCGTCTTCCCGGCGGTCGTGATCGATGGCGCCGAGGCGAGAGTCAGCGAGTTGATTCCGTTCAGTGTCCTGCCGGTCATCGTGCTCACGATCTCGATGGCCGCCTATATCGTCCGGATGACCCGCACCGGAGTGATTGACGCGCTCGCCTCCGAGTTCGTCACCACCGCCCGCCTGAAAGGTGTCAAGCCGGGCCGGGTCGTCGTGCGGCACGCCATGCCGAGCGCGATCCTGCCGACCCTCAACGTCATCGCCATCAACGTCGCCTGGCTGATCGGCGGCGTCGTCGTGGTCGAGGCGGTCTTCAACTATCCGGGCATGGGCACGCTCATGATCGAGTCGGTGCACAACCGCGACCTGCCCGTGATCCAGGCGATCGCAGTGTTGTCCGCGTCGGTCTATGCCCTCACCAACCTCGGCGCCGACCTCGTGGCCATGGGCCTCGATCCCCGCCAGCGTTCCGGGAGGTTCCACTGATGAGCCAGACCTCACACGTCCCACCAGCCGCGAGCGAGGAGCCGCAGGAGACCGCCCCACGCGAGTCCCGCGGAACCCGCGTACGCAACGCTCTGCGCGACTCCCCCACCCTCACCGTCGGGCTGATCCTGGTGGGACTCCACATCATCATCGCCCTGCTCGCTCCGCTGATCACCAGCTATGACCCGACGGTGTCCCAGCCGAGCCAGGCGCTCTATGGGGTGAGCGCCGAGCACTGGCTCGGGACCGATCAATATGGCCGAGACGTCCTCACCCGCACCATCTGGGGTGGGCGCTATGCACTCCTGGTCGCGTTCCTCGCGACGACTGTCGCGGTCGCGCTCGGCACTCTGATCGGCGTGATCACCGCCTATCTGCGCGGCTGGTTCGACATGGTGGTCATGCGCATCGTGGACGCCATGCTGTCGGTCCCCACGATCCTGTCCCTGCTGGTCATCGTGACCGTGTTCGGCAACGGCCTTCCGGTCATCGTGCTGGCGGTGACGATCATCTATACGCCGGCGGTCACCCGAGTGGTCCGGGGCGCAGCGTCCACGGTGGTGACCCTGGACTTCGTCACCGCGGCCCGCGCCCGTGGTGAAGGCACCTTCTCGATCGTCTTCCGCGAGGTTCTCCCGTCGATTCCCGGGGTGATCCTGGTGGAGTACGCGATGCGCGCGTCCTGGGTGATCCTGCTCGTCTCCACCCTGTCGTTCCTGGGCTTCGGCGCGAACCCGCCGACCCCCGACTGGGGCCTGATGATCTCCGAGGGCCGGACAGCGTTGACCGTGGTGCCGCTGGCCACGATCGCCCCGATCGTCGCGCTCGCCACCCTGGTGATCGGCATGTCCGCCCTGGCCGATGGACTCTCCGGCCTTCTCGGCGTCGACCGTCTCCAGCGAGGTGCCTCATGAGCATCGAACAGCCCCGCACGGGGACGCCCTTCGTCCGCATCGAGGACCTGTCGATCTCCTATCGGACCGGTCGCGACCGTCCCGCCATCGACGTCACCCACAACGTCGATCTGACCGTCGACACCGGCCGGACACTGGCCATCGTGGGCGAATCCGGGTCCGGCAAGTCGACCGTCGCCCGCACCCTCCTCGCCTATCTGCGTGGCGGGTCGTTTCTGCGCTCTGGCCGGGTCTTCGTCGGTGACACCGAGGTGTTCTCCCTCAGCGGCGAAGCGCTCCGCAAGCACCGGGGTGGCACCGTGGCCCTGGTCGCGCAGAACGCCGGCCAGGCGCTCACGCCCTCGATGCGGGTCGGGCGTCAGATCGCTGAGGCTCTCGAAGTCCACGGTCACACCGCGACTCCCGACCAGATCACCGAGCTGCTCGAACACGTCAAGCTCCCGGGGCGCCTGGGCCGGGCGTACCCCCATCAACTCTCCGGCGGACAGCAGCAGCGCGTCGCGATCGCGATGGCCGTCGCGGCGCGTCCGGAAGTGCTGGTGCTCGACGAGCCGACGACGGCATTGGACGTCCTCACCCAGGCGAGCGTGCTGAGGCTGCTGCGCGATCTCGCTGAGGAGCTCCGGACCGCGACCGTGCTCGTCTCCCACGATCTCGGTGTCGTGGCCGGCATGGCCGACGAGGTGGCGGTCATGAAGGAGGGGCGCGTGGTGGAGAAGTCGGGGGTACGCGCGGTCCTGCGCTCCCCCGGCCACGACTACACGCGCCAGTTGCTCGCCTCCGCCCCGCGCCTCGACGACAACGGCATCGTCGAGGTGCACGAGGACGGGACCCGCACGATCCGCCCGCGACCCGAGCTGGCCGACCCGGACATCGTGGTCACCGGCGAGGACGTGGCGGTCACCTATGGGCGGGGTGCCCATGCGAATCGGGCCGTTGATGGGGTCGACATCCGCGTCCGCCGGGGCGAGATCCTCGCGCTGGTCGGCGAGTCCGGATCCGGCAAGTCCACGCTCGCCTGGGCGGTCGCGGGATTGAACCCGATCAGTGACGGAAGTCTGGTCTATACGGGCGAAAGCGCCGCGGAAGGCGGTGCGGCGAGTGAGCACGACCTCGGCCTGCCGGTGCGGAGGCGCCCGATCGATCTGCGCCGGCGCATCCAGTTGGCGTTCCAGAACGCCGACACGGCGCTGAACCCTCGGGTGACCGTGGCCACGTCGCTGGCCCGGCCGCTGAAACTGTTCCGGACCGTGCCCGCGAACCGCATCGGTGAGCGTCAGCGCGAGTTGATGGAACAGGTCGACCTGCCGGACAGGTTCCTGCGCAGGCTGCCGGGCCAGCTCTCCGGTGGCCAGCGGCAGCGTGTCGGCATCGCGCGGGCGCTGGCCGGTGACCCGTCGATCATCATCGCCGACGAGATTACCACCGCGCTCGACGTGTCGGTGCAGGCCCAGGTGCTGCGGCTGCTCGACGACATCCGTCGGGAGAACAACCTGTCCTGCCTGTTCATCAGCCACGACCTGGCGGTCGTGCACGGCATCGCCGACCGGGTCATGGTCATGCACGCGGCGCGGGTGGTGGAGGAGGGGCCGGTCGATGCGGTGTTCGCCGACCCCCGCCACCCCTACACCAAGGAGCTTCTCGGAGCTACGCTCGCGGCCCCCGGGGACGGGGAGGACCGTGCGGATCCGCTGGACCGGGTGATGGAGGAACGCACCTGGATCAGCGAGGACAGCGACGGCTGGGAGGATGCCGGCGACGGTCACCGCTGGAGGCGGTGGCGCACCACCGAAGGAGAATCGTGAGGCTCGTTCACCCCGACGATCTGCCCCACCGGACCGAGGTCCGCCACGCGTGGATCCCGATGGCCGACGGCGTACGCCTGCACGCCCGGATCTGGATCCCCGTCGACGCCGGGCAGCAGCCTGTGCCCGCGCTGCTCGAGTACCTCCCCTATCGCAAGTCCGACTGGACGGCGGTGCGGGACGCGGAGCGGCATCCCTGGTACGCCGGGCACGGCTATGCCTCGGTGCGCGTGGACATTCGGGGCACGGGCGACTCGGAAGGGGTGTTCGACGACGAATACTCCGAGCAGGAACTGACCGATGGGCTCGCTGTGATCGCGTGGCTGGCCGAGCAGCCCTGGTGCACCGGCCGGGTCGGCATGTTCGGCATCTCGTGGGGTGGCTTCAATTCGCTCCAGCTCGCAGCCCTGCAGCCGCCGGCGCTCAAGGCCATCGTCACGGTCTGTTCCACGGATGACCGCTTCGACAACGATGTCCACTATGTCGGCGGCTCGGTGCTGGGCATCGATATGACGGCGTGGGCAGGGACGATGCTTGCGTTCTCATCCCGACCGCCGGACCCGCTCCACGTCGGGGATCGCTGGCGGGCGATGTGGCAGGAGCGGATCGAGCACCTCACTCCCCCACTGCTGAACTGGCTCTCCCACCAGACGCGTGACGATTATTGGAAGCGCGGTTCGGTGGGTGAGGACTACAGCGCGATCAAGGCCGCCGTGCTGGCCGTCGGCGGCTGGGCCGATCCCTATCACGACACGGTGCTCCGGCTCGTTGAGAATCTGCCCGGGCCCGCGCGCGGGATCCTCGGGCCCTGGGCGCACCACTATCCCGACCGTGCGACCACGCCAGGACCCGCGATCGGCTTCCTGCAGGAGACCCTCCGCTGGTGGGACCACTGGCTCAAGAACGAACCGACCGGGATCATGGACGAGGCGGAGCTGCGGGTCTTCCTCGAGGACTCCCGGCCGCCGGTGCCCGATCCCGGCGACGTCCCGGGGGTCTGGCTGGCGACATCCTGGCCGACCGACGACGTGTCGGCCACGGCGTGGCCGCTGCGGGCTCCGTCGGTCCCGGCCGGCGACGATTGGGTCGTGGTGAGTACGCCGCAGCACGTCGGCGTGGATTCCGGCAAGTTCTTCCCCTATGGCAACCCCACCGATCTGCCGCCGGACCAGCGCGCCGAGGACGGGCGCGGGGTGGCGTTCGAGGTGTTCGTCGCCGACGAGCCCGTCACCGTGGTGGGCCGGCCCCTGGTGCGACTGTTGCTGGACAGCACGGCACCGCGGGGGCAGGTGATCGCGCGGCTGTGCGATGTGGCTCCCGACGGGTCCTCCCGTCTGCTGTCACGCGGCGTACTCAACCTCTCCACCCGCCACGGACGCGACCGCACCGACGCCTTCACACCGGGCGAACCCGAAGCGGTCGAGATCGAGCTCACCGGCCTCGGTGTCCGGCTGTCACCCGGCCATGCCCTGCGGCTGGTGCTGTCGTCGACCTACTGGCCCTGGGTCTGGCCCCAGCCCGACAACGGCTTCCTGCGTGTCCACCTGCCGTCGAGTTCCGTTGAGCTGCCGGTCCTGGACGCGGCGCGTACGCCGACCGCCGACGAAGCGACCTGGGGCGAACCGGAACAAGCTCTCCAGCTCAAACCCGTCATCTTCCATCCGACCCGCGCGCGTGGTCCGGAAGGGACCGAGATGGTCGAGCGCGAAGTACGCCACGACGTCGAGGCACGCCGCTGGACCCTGCGCGTGGACCCGGCGTACGGCGGCTCGCGGGCCTATCCCAATGGATTGGTCTATGGCGAAGAAGCGTACGAGACCTATGCGATCAGCGAGGACGACCCACTGTCCGCCGTGGCGACATCACGGTGGCGGGTGAGCCTGCAGCGGGGCAACTGGCACGTCGTCGTCCGTACGGAACAGGACGTCCACTGCGACGCAGAGGACTTCATCGTGCGTGCCAGCGTCCGCGCGGAGCTTCTCAGCCCGGATGGGGAATGGGTGCGAGGGACTGTCGCGGCCCGCACGTGGGACGAGAGAATTCCGCGAACTGCCGGATAAACAGAGGTATCGAGAGCATAAGTTGCGTCTCGAGGTGCCCGAATTCGTGTGAGATTGGCCACATTTGGCTGTTTTCGTGCCTTGCAACCGTTTGCGGTACTACCGGAGGTAGTAGTTCATGCTTCAATGAGCCCCGCAGTTCTTGCACACCACACTCTTTTCATAGGAGATAACCGATGCGCCGTAGTGCACTCGACAAGCTGATCTCGTTTGTGGGATTGGCGCTCGCCGCCCTGCTCATCGTGGGCGGCGGCCTTCTCACCTGGGCCAGCACCTTCGTGGCGAACCAGGTCGAAGACCAGCTGACCGCTCAGCGGATCACCATGCCGTCCGGCCCGGCCCTGGACGCCCTCGGCAACGAGGAGGACAAGAAGGCCCTCGAGCCCTATGCCGGCAACCTGATGTCGACCGGTGACGAGGCCAAGGCCTTCGCCGACAACTACATCCTCAACCACATGAACGCCTCCTCCGACGGCAAGACCTATGAAGAGGTCTCCGGCGAGTACATGAAGATCGAGGACAAGACCACCCCCGAGGCACAGGAGATGGCCCAGCTGCGACAGAGCCTCTTCATGGGCAACTCCCTGCGCGGCCTGCTCCTCAACGCCTATGCCTTCGGCACCATGGGCAAGATCGCCGGCATCGCCGCCATCGCCGCCTTCGTCGGTGGCGCCGTCATGATCGTCCTGTCGCTCCTCGGCTTCCGTCACGCGAAGTCCGACCGCGGCAACCAGGTCATCTCCTGACGCTCTGACCTTCAGCGCAACCAACAGCGGCCGGGCCCCAGGGTCTGGCCGCTGTGTCGATTTCGATTGCGGTGCCGCCGCGCCGCGATAACGGACGCTCCCAGGACCCTGCCCCAAGGGTTGTGCCTCAGTGATCAGAACCGGGTCCCGAACTCCCGGTCACCCTGCACGTCACGATTCGTGGTGACCACGCGGTCGACGCGCGCGTACGCGGGGCCCTCCTCCGCCCACGCCACCAGCGTCTCGACCGCTGCGCGATCCCCTTCGGCCTCGAACTCGACCCGCCCGTCGGGCAGGTTGCGGACCCACCCAGCGACGCCGAGTCGGCGAGCTTCGCGTTCCATCGAATACCGGTACGACACCCCCTGCACACGGCCACTCACGACGCCATGGATGCGGATGTGGTTCATCGGTCCTCCAGCAGGTGGGCAATCCGGGCGGCGACCGGGACGTCCGCGGGCAGCCATTCGACCGTGCCCAAGTCGTCCGGGCGCAGCCAACGGAGTTGGTCGTGGTCCGGTCCCGGAGAGGGTACGCCCAGAGGTTTCGCGAGCCACACCCGCAAGTGCAACTCATCGTTGATCGGCCAGCTCCCGCCACCGTCGGGCACGACCTCGCACACGAGCTCCACGCTCAGGCCCAGCTCCTCGGCGAGTTCGCGATGCAGCGCCGCCACTGCCTCCTCCCCGGATTCGCACTTGCCACCGGGGAATTCCCAGAAGCCTGCCGGCCGTCGTCTGCGCGCAGCGAGCACCCGACCGTCCCGCAGCACCGCGGCACCCACCACCAGGGTCCGGCTGTCGCCGTCGCGACTCATGTGCCCACCTCGTCCGGAGTCGCCAACAGGTCAATATCCGCGATGAGGGACAGCACCGTTGTCACGTCCACAGCATAGGCAGGTCAGTGCAGCGTCTTGTTGCGCAGACGCAGACTGTTGCCGACCACCATGAGTGACGACAGCGACATGGCCAGCCCGGCGATCAGCGGATTGAGCAAACCTGCGGCCGCGAGCGGGATCGCTGCCGTGTTGTAGCCGAACGCCCACACCAGGTTGCCCCGGATCGTGCGGAGCGTAGCCCGGGAGAGCGCGATCGCGTCGGGCACCACGTGGAGGTTCTCCCGGACACAGATGATGTCCGCGGACTTCATGGCCACGTCCGTGCCGGACACCATCGCCAGACCGAGGTTGGCCGTGGCCAGCGCTGCCGCATCGTTGATGCCGTCGCCGACCATCGCGACCTCGTGTCCCTCGCTCTGCAGGCGGGAGATCTCCCCCGCCTTGTCGGCGGGCAGGACTTCCGAGATCCAGGTGTCAATGCCTGCCTGTCGGGCGACCGCAGCAACAGCACGCTCGTGGTCGCCGGTCAACAGGATGACCTTGAGCCCCCGATCCTTCAGCCGCTGCACCGCGTCGGCCGCCGACGGACGGACCGTGTCGGTCAGCACGAAGACGCCGACGATCTCGTCATCGACGGCGACCAGAACAGGGGTGGCGCCGGCATCCCGCGCGGATTCCACGACCGTCGCTGTGGCCCCGGGAAGCGGCCCCGAAACACCGACCGCGCGCTCGTTCCCGACGATGACGTGCCGTCCATCGACCATGCCGGATGCCCCTTGGCCGGGCGTGGTCACGAACTCGGTCACCGGCAGGACATCGCCCTCATGGTTGGCCTCATGGTCGGACACGATCGCCTTGGCCAACGGGTGGTCGGAGTGGGACTCCACCGACGCCGCGAGCCGGCGTACCTCCGCTTCCGCAAGACCCGCCGTCGGGGTGAACGCCTCGACCACGAGGTTGCCCGGGGTGATTGTCCCGGTCTTGTCGAACACCACGGTGTCGATCCGGCCGCTGGACTCGAGCGCCTGTTGTGTCTTGATGAGGATGCCGAGCTGGCCGCCGCGGCCGACGCCCACCATCAGCGCAGTCGGCGTCGCCAGCCCGAGGGCACAGGGGCACGCAATGATCAGCACCGACAGTGCCGCGCTGGCCGAAGCCCGCACGCTGTGGTCGGTGAGCAGCCAGCCGGCGAGCGTGCCGGCGCTGATCAGCAAGACGGCCGGGACGAACCAGCCGACCACCTTGTCCACCAGCTGCTGCACCCGGGCCTTGCGCATCTGCGCCTGCTCCGCGAGAGCGGCCATCTGGGCCAGCTGGGTGTGCGCACCGACCCGCGTCGCCGTCACCACGAGCCGCCCGGTGAGGTTGACGGTGCCACCAAGGACATCCGCCGAAGGACCGACCTCCGCCGGCACCGGTTCACCGGTCATCATCGAGGTGTCGATGGTCGACATGCCCTCGGCAATGGTCCCGTCGGCGGCGATCTGTTCCCCCGCACGGACCACGAACCGTTCGCCCCGGGTGAGCTGTGCGATCGGAACGACCTGTTCGGTCCCGTCCGCCGTGATCTTGCGGACCTGTTTGGGGGCCAGCGCATTGAGCGCGCCGAGGACACCTTGCGCCGAGCGTCGGGCCCGGGCCTCGAAATAGCGGCCGGCCAACAGGAACGTCGTGACGGCTGCAGCGACCTCGAAATAGATGGCGTCCGCGCCAGCCGGGGTGATGCCATAACCAAGCCAATACCCCTCGGTGTCCTCGGCCCCGAGAATGATCGAGACCAGCGACCACGAGAACGCGGAGAGCACCCCGAGCGAAACGAGGGTGTCCATGCTGAAGGAGCGGTTGCGCAGGTTGCGCCACGTGGCGACGTGGAAGGGCATCGCGGACCAGAACACGACCGGCACGGCCATCGCCACGCACACCCACTCCCACAGCGGGAAGCGCAGCTCCGGCACCAGCGCGAGCACGATCGTCAGATTGCCCAGCGGAATCGTGAGGATGGCCGCGAGAGCCAGTCGCCGGCGCAGCATGCCGACGCGTTCCTCGGACACGCGGCCCAGCTCGGAATCGTCCCCGGTGGCCTCGGCAGCATCGTAGCCCGCCTTCTTGACCACGTGGATCGCGTCGTCAGCACTGACCGGACCGGTGATGAAAGCCCGCTCCGTCGCATAGTTGACGGTGGCGGTCACGCCCTCGAGCTTGTTGAGCTTCTTCTCGATGCGGGTGGCGCACGCGGCGCACGTCATGCCGCCAACCGCGAGTTCGATCTGCAGCTGCGTGTTCTGGTCGGGCGTGTGGTCAAGTTCGGCGGTCACCGGTCGGCCCGTTCGGAGAGCTTGCGGAGCATTTCGTTGTAGGCCTCATGGGCATCGTCCAGGCCTTCGTCCATGGCCCGGTCCTGCCGCTTGGCATCCCGGGAGTCCTGGGCGAACCACTGGAACACCAGGGCAATCACCACGACGAGCATGGGAATCTCGCCCATGGCCCACGTGTATTGACCACCGAGCTTCTGGTCCGCCACCAGGTCTGTCATCCACACCACGTCGAGACCGCGATAGAAGTTCGAGCCGATGACGAGGTCGGAGCTGAGCAGGATCACGGCGAAGAACGCGTGGAACGGCATCGCAGCGAACAGGAATCCCAGCTTGGCGACATGCGGCAGCTCCCTCGGGTTGCGGTCCGCACCGATGAGCAGGCCGAAGAACAACAGTCCTGAGATCAGGAAGTGCAGCGTCATGAACTGGTGGCCCCAGTGATACCGCATCAGATATTCGAACAGGCCCGAGAAATAGATCGCATAGGGAGTGGCGATGAAGTTGATGCCGATGACGATCGGGTGCAGCAGATATTCGAGCGGCTTCCAGGTCACCATCGCATTGAGCAGTTCGCGGGCACTGGTGGGGTGACCGGAGGCGTGCGTCGGCAGAAGGCGCAGCGCCAGCGTGATCGGTGCGCCCAGCACGGCCAGGACCGGCACCAGCATGTTCACCGTCATGTGCGCCAGCATGTGGTGGCTGAACGTGCCGCCCGAATAGGCCCAGATGCCCGCGGAGCTCACCCACAGCAGCAGCAGGAACGCGAGCAGCCAGGCGATGGTGCGGCCGATCGGCCAATGGATGCGGCGTCGGGCGAGAATGATGTGCGCACCGACATAGAGGACGATCGCAACGACGGAGATCGTGACGAACAGCAGGTTGGGCCGTCCGGGCAGGATCAGCGTCGCGATCGTGGGTGCCGTGTCGAGCTCATATCCGAGGAAGTTGATCTGTGCCGATCCCTGGGGCACCAGGAATCGGGGCGGCACCATGTGCGCCATCGCGGTCTGGATCCCGGTCAGCACGAGTGCGACGGCCAGATCCGCAGCGAGCCCCGTCCGCGTACGCGCCCCTGTGCGCAGCCCCAGCCAGTTGCGGAGAGCGAGCAGTGCCCAGCCGATGAGAACCGCTGTCGACGCCACGCCATAGGCGGTCTGGAGTGGGTGGGTGCCGGCCAGTTCATACCACACCACCACCACCTGAGCGGCCACCACGACGGTGGCGGCGATGGCCATCGTCCAGCCATAGCGGCGACCCCGCACGGCATCGGCGTCCGACTCGACGGTCACCAGCGCGGCGACCGCGGAGGCGATGGCGACCACGGCAGCCACGGTGGCGATGATGGCCGCGTCCGTGCCGAAGTCGTGGTCCGCGCCGACCGACACGTTGCCGGTCACCATCGGTGGCAGTTGCCAGATCACGCCGAACACGAGGGCGGTCATTGCCGCACCGGCCCGCTGCATGCGGCGGGCGGAGATCGCGATCACGAGCGCAACGACGGCCGG
>DUOB01000064.1 GCA_012839035.1 Propionibacterium sp. | reverse complement strand
CGGCTCAACGCCGCGCGCCGGCCCGGCCGGACCGTCGCCACCGCGCTCACGCTGACCATCGGGCTCTTCCTCGTCGGGACGCTCGGGACACTGGGCGCGTCGATGAAGGCCACGATCGACGACCTGATGCCGCAGGTGATGACGTCGGACTACATGGTCTCGGCGCACCAGGGGATCGGCAGCGAGCAGCTTGCGCGAATCCGGGCGATCGACGGGGTCGGCGAGGTCCGGACCTATGAGATGACCGGCGCGGGCGTGGGTGACCTCCAGACGACGGTGACTGCCGCGCGGCCCGAGGCGTACGGGCACCCGATCCGGCAGACGATGATTGACGGCCGACCCGCCGAGCAGCCGGGGGAGCTCGTGGTCCACGAACCGCTGCTCGCCGACAACGGCTGGCAGCTGGGCACGCACCTGCCCGGCATGGTCAACGGCGTCGAGATGACGTGGACGGTGGTCGGCACGTTCGCGTACCCCCAGAACATCAGCGCCGGCGACTTCCTCACCGCGCCTGCGACGCTCCGCGAACTCGGGATCCCCGAGGAGATCGCGATGGTCACCGTCACGGCCCGCGAGGGCGCGGACGTGGCCGCGATCGGGGACGGGCTGCGCACGGCCACGCGGCAGGTGTCGGGGGCAGAGGTGATTGGTCTGGTGGAGTACAGCGAGCTGGCCGGGGCCCAGATCAACGCCCTGGTCGGCGGGGTCTATGCGCTGATCGCGCTGTCGGTCCTCATCGCCGCCCTCGGCATCGTGAACACCCTCGGGCTGTCGGTCGTCGAGCGCACCCGGGAGCTCGGACTCCTGCGGGCCGTCGGCATGACGCGGGGCCAGGTGCGCGGGCTCATCGTGCGGGAGTCGCTGATGATCAGCGTCATCGGCGGGACCGTGGGCATCGGCCTCGGCGTGCTCGCCGGTGTCGGGTTGCGCAGTGCGATCAGCGACCAGATGACCCAGCTCGCCATCCCGTGGGCGCAGATCGGCATCGTCCTCGCCCTCATCGTGGTCATCGGCGTCGTCGCAGCCCTCGGGCCGGCGGTCCGTGCCGCACGCACACGGGTGCTGGAGGCCATCGCTGCGTGAACCGTCGCACTCCCGATGCGGACCACAGGCCGGGCGTCAACCACCTGACGCCCGGCTTCGGGTCAGAGGGTCGCCAGGGACGCGTTGGTGAAGTCGCCGGTCGCGTGCCGGCGGATGAACATCTTGCGCTCCAGGTCCTGGATGATCGCGGCGGCGAAGTTCTCGCCGTAGAGCTCCTCGCACGAGCCGAGGCCGCCGGGGGAGAACACGTTCACCTCCATCAGCTTGTCCCCCACGATGTCGAGCCCGACGAGGAACATGCCGTCGGCGACCAGCTTGGGGCGGACGACCTCGACCATCTCGAGCATCGCGTCCGTGACCTCGACCGCCTCCGCCTTCCCTCCGGCGGACATGTTGGACCGCATGTCGGAGCCGGAGCTGCGGCGGCGGAAGGCCGCGTACTTCCCCTTCACCTGCAACGGCCGCCCATTCATCACGAACATCCGCACGTCACCGTTCTTGGCCTCGGGCAGATATTCCTGGGTCACCACATAGCCGTCGCGGGCGATGGCCTCGATGATCTGGTTGAGGTTGGGGGACTCGTCCTCGCTGACGAGGAAGACGCCACTGCCACCGGAGCCCTGGAGCGGTTTGAGCACGGCCCGGCCGCCCAGTTCGTCAACGAACTCCTTGATCATGTCCGCGTCGCGGGAGATCAGCGTGCGGGGGCGGACAATCTCCGGGAAGTGCTGGAAATAGGCCTTCGACAGAGCGTTCGCGAGGCTCGTGGGTTGGTTGACGACGAGTACGCCGGCCTTGGCGATCAGGTGACCGAACGCGGTGCCCGCGCTGTTGGCCCACGGCGCTGATTCGGCATCGTCCGCGGGGTCGCTGCGCAGCATGACGACGTCGAATTCCTCCATCTCCATCAGCCGCTGGACCTCGGGCTTCTGCACGTCGCTGAGATAGCGCTCCAGGGAGCGATAGCTCTTGCCGGCGGCGGCGCTGGCCCGGGCGGCGAGGTTGCCGTCGGGCATGTACGCAAAGTCGCCCACCCCGATCAGGAAGGCCTCGTGTCCCTGTTGGGTGGCGGTCATCGCCAGCCTGGTGGTCGTGTAAACGGCCTGTTCCGTGGCGATGTCGTTGACGACGAAACCGATCTTCATCGGGCTCCTTCCAGCAGATCGTGCAGGTTGCGGCGGTTGGCCGCTTCGGTGATGCGGTGGAGGTTCTCGGCGTCCTCCGCATAGCGGGGCCGGAGGACGGCGGGAGTCAGGATGCCGCGGTCGTGCAGGTCGGTCACCAGCGGCAGGTCCTCGAGCGAGAACTTGCCGAGGAACATCAGCTCCACGGATCCGCCGCCCGCGACGTGGTCGAGCAGATCGATCAGGCCGCGGAGATAGATGGCGTCCTTGGTGAGGCCGCCACCGCGATAGACCCGCATGACGGTCGTGAACGCCCCCGACGCGGGGAACCCGAGGTCGAGCAGGTGGCGGTGGGCCTCGGTGAAGCTGGCGCCGTTGGTGCGGTCGTGGGCGGTGACGACACGGGCGGCGAGCTGGCGCAGCCGCCCGGCGGTGAGCCCGCCGCAGGCGATCTCCGCGAGGACCGCGAGCCCCTCCTGGGACTCGTCATAACCCGCGAGCCCGACCCCCATCGTCTTCAACGGCTGCTGGGCGCCGTTGACCTGGGTGACCAGGTGGGTGCCGACCTCGTGCTGCAGCAGCGCGTTCGCGCGGACCGAATCGACCGAGGTCTCCGGACCGATCAGCAGGGTGTTGCCCGTGACCATCACGCCGGACACATCGGGCCGGATCTCGGCATGGATCTCGATGTCCGGATCGATCGATCGATAGTGCTCGATCTCCAACTCCGCGAGGCCCAGGAAGGCCTCGGCACCCACGCGGTCGGTCGCGCGTTGCGGGGGCGGCACCTCTTCGATGATCGCCTCCGCCTGTTGGCGCAGAGTCGGTTCGACACCGCCATAGAGCTCGATGCTCAGCGGCAGGAAATCCTCGGTCTCCCGCGCATCGAGCATCTGGAACTGCAGGTTGAGCTCCCGGTGCTTGCGGCGCAGGAGCTGGGCGAGCAGGGGATCGTCGATGCGGGTGAGATCGATGTCATCGAGGACCGCGATCAGCACGGCGGGATCGGTTTCGAAGTCGCGATAGATGAACTCCGGTTCGGTCCCGTCGGTGAGGAACGGTTTGCGGCAGTCCTCGGTGTTGAGGGGAGTGATGTCGAGCAGGAACCGCAGGCTCGCGGCCAGCTGGGCGAGCGCATAGTCCACGCCCAGGCTCTCCACCGACAGCCCGCCGGTCAGTCGGACGTCCTCGGTCTGCACGGGTCAGCCTCCTTCGGTGACGAGGCGGATGGACTTCAGCGCCCGACTCATCGGTTCGATGGTGCTGGCGAGGGCATCGGCAAGCACGTCGATGCGCTCGTTGTCCGGCAGGCCCGTCCACTCGTCCATATAGGTCTTCTTGAATTCGATCGCCAGCGCACAGCCGGTGCCGGGATAGCGTTCGTGCACCCAGCGCGCGAGGTTGGCGCCCCGGAAACGGACGTTCTCCCGGACGTCGATGCGGCCCCCCGGCGTCCGCGGCGAGGACATCGCCTCGAGATGAACGCGTCCGCCACCGCACCCCACCGGTCCCGGTCCATCGACCCCGTGCCGAGATTGACCTCCGGATTGTCCACCTCGTCCGCCGGGTCGACGTGCGCACCGTCGCGGCGGTGGTTGTAGGAGTGCACGTCCAGCACCACGAACGGGCCGGCGGCCGCAAGCGGATCCAGCCGGGCAGCGAGGTCGGCGTACAAATCCTCATGGATCGTGCGCGAGACCTCCGCCATCTCCTGCGGCAGGGGAGGGTCATGCCAGACCTGCAGATCCCAACAGTCCTCGGGCCGGCGATAGACGGCCTCGTCGGCGGCCCGATTCATGTCGACCTCGAAGCGGGACCGGTGGACCTCGAGCCGGGACGGGATGTCCTTGATGATCAGATCCGTGAACGGATCCTCCTCCCGGAACCTGTCCGGCTCGGGGAGGGCCATGAGCGGCACGAGCTCCGTGCGCAGGTCGTGACCCGCATGGATGGCCGTCGCGACGACGGGCCCGTCCCACGGACCGTGGAAGGTATAAGCAACGCTGCTCATCCTGCAATCAAAGCGCACTGTCCATATGGAGACAAGCGGCAGCAGGTGAGGCGGGCCCCGGATCACTCGCGGGAGTCGGCTATCGCCACCACGGCAAGAGTTGGCCGGGGCATCGCCCGATCACGGGGCCACCCGGGCGCTGACGGGACGAAACGCGAGATCGGATCGGCGCGGTTTCTCTGTCAGACTCCTCGCGGAGCCGATCCCCCGGAGGTCCTGTGACGTTCGTCGCCGCCCTGTTCAATGTGGCGCTGTTGCTCTATGTGACGCGCCGCCTGCTCGGCGTACCCCTCGGCTGGGGCCGTGTCGCCATCGTCTCCCTCATCAGCAGCGCGCTGATCAACGACGCGACGCAGCTCTACCTCGACACCTTTCAGATCGACCCGATCACCCCGACCGCTGCGGCGGTCGCGCTGACGGTCGTCGTGGTGGGCTGCCTGATCACGGCACAAATGATTGTGCTGACCGTGATCGAGGCGTTCCTGCCGACCTCCAAAGTCCCGTCGCTCAGCGCGGTGGTGACCGGATTCCCCGCCTGGGTGCGGCGCGTGCGTCGCTATGCCGCGATCTGGTGGATTCTGCTGCGGCGGGGACTGACGGCGTACGTCGGCCCCATCACCACATCCGACCTCCCGCACCAGACCGATCTCGAAACCCCACGCATCGCCCGCTCCCTGCGGCTCGCCCTGACCGACGCGGGCGTGACCTTCGTGAAGTTCGGGCAGATGCTCGCGACACGTGCCGATCTGCTGCCGCCCGCGTTCGTGGCCGAGTTGTCCACGCTGCATTCGGAGGTGGCTGCGGAGCGTTGGGAGGAGGTACGCGGGGTGGTCACCGAAGCGATCCCCACCCCGCTCGACCAGACCTTCGCGGAGCTGTCCGAGACGCCGATGGCCGCGGCATCGGTCGCGCAGATCCATGCGGCGACGTTGGCCGACGGGACGCCGGTGGTGGTCAAGGTCCAGCGGCCCCAGGCCCGCAAACAGGTCACGGCCGATCTCGACATCCTGCGCCGGTTCGCCGAACGGCTGGAGCAACAGACCGACTGGGGACGCAGCATCGGCGCGGTCGCGCTCGCCGACGGTTTCGCACAGTCGCTCCACGAGGAGTTGGATTATCGCGTCGAGGTGGCGAACATGCGTGGCGTCGCCGCCTCCAGCGAGCTCATCGTCCCGAAACCCTTCGAGCACCTGTCATCGGCCGAGGTCATCGTGATGGAGCGGCTGGCGGGCAAGCCCCTGTCGGCAGCCGGTCCGGAGCTCGCCGAACTGTCTGCCGAACGCCGGCAGGAACTGGCCGAGGCCCTGCTCCGCGGCGTACTCCAACAAATCTTCGTCTCCGGCGTCTTCCACGCCGACCTGCATCCCGGCAACGTCATCCTCACCGAGGACGGCTTGGGGCTGCTCGACTTCGGGTCCGTGGGCCGGCTCGATCGCTCCGTCCGGACAGCGCTCATCATGCTCGTGCACGCCGTCGAACGGGAGGACTCCATCGCCGCCACCGATGCCCTGCTGGGGCTGTTGGACCGCCCGGCGGAGCTGGATGACCGTGCCCTGGAGCGGGAGATCGGGTCCCTCCTCGTGCGTTTCGGGGATGGGCTCGCCCCCGGCGGGACCGCGGCGCTGTTCACCGATCTGCTTAACCTCGTCGTGCGCCACGGGTTCCGGGTGCCCCCGCAGTTGGCGGCGGTGTTCCGGACGTTGGGGGCATTGGACGGTACGCTGCGCATCCTCGACCCGGACATCGACTTCGTCGCGGTCGCGCGGGCCCGGGGCAGCGAGCTCGCCCAGGAGCTCACCGGGCCGGAGGCGGTGAAGGAACAGGTCGAACACCAGCTCTCCACGCTGCTGCCCGTGCTCGCACGGCTGCCGCGACGGATCTCCCGCATCAGCGAGCAACTGGAGGACGGGAGCCTCACGGTCAATGTCCGGAGCCTCGGTCATCCGGGCGACCGCGCCTGGGTGGGCGGCGTCGCCCATCAGCTCAACATCACCCTGCTCGCCAGCATGCTCGGCATCGCCGGGACGTTCCTCATCACGAGGGAGGGCGGCGCGCTGCTGCTGCCGACCGTCGGGCTGTTCCAGTTCCTCGGCCTGATCTGCCTCTTCCTCGCCTTCACCCTCGGCACCCGCGTGCTCGCGAACATCTTCTTCCACGGTCGCTGAATCGAGGGGGCGACGCCGAGCGCTGTCGCCTGGGGGTTGCGGGGCGAAGGGGTGAGCCGGTTGTCTGCGAACCGGTTGTCAGGAGGCGACGACCGACACTGGCTTCCGCGGCGACACCGGACAGGCCACCTGGCCCTTGAGGCGCCAGACGAGGGCGACGCTGGTCAGCGCCAGTGCGATCAGGCCCATGAAGGGCTGGACGGGGGCGAACCACGTCATCGCCCCGGCCGAGCCCAGGGCCAGCAGGACGATCTTGTTGCACACCGGGCATCCGACGGCGAACCACGCCAGGATCCCGCCGGCCATGCCCAGCCGGCCGGAGCGCCGCTCCGTGCGCTCGGCCTCGGAATCCTGGGGAGTCTCGGGGGCACCGGGCTGGCGTACATAAGTCGCCACCAGCATCCCCGACAGAATCGACGCGAGGATCCAGACGGGATAGTTCCACCACACCGTCGGCACCTCGCGGCCGAAGATCGGATTCGGGAACATCACCGTCGCTGCCCCGATGATCAGCGCGATCCCCACGGTCGCGCCGAGCGCAACCAGGAACTGTCGGCGTCCCCACATCTGCAGGGCCGCCCGCGCCTGTTGGAGCGTCACGAGCAGTCGAACGGACTGTCGGCTGGGCGAGGAGGGCGTTGAAGCGTCCATGCCTCCACTATGACTCACTCGATCGAGGCGGCCGAATCGAATGAGCCCTGGCATTGCGAAAACTCCCGACTAGGGTGGCGGCTCAGTCTGCACGCAGGGGGGAAAAGCAGTGAGTTCGGACCACCCAGTGAATCCCGGGAACTCCAAGCGCTCGAAGAAGCCCGCTTGGCTGTTCCCGGTCATCGTCATCGTTGTGGCCTCCGTCCTGATCGCCGTCACGCTCCTGCGGGGGCAGAGCGGTGACGAGGCCGTCCCGGAGCAGGGGGCGGCGGCGGAGGTGACGGCCCCCGGGGAGGACACGCAGGACCGGGAGAGTCCGCAGGACATGTATGACCGCCAGGCTCCGCTGCGCGAGGAAGTCGAGCGGCGCGATGCCGATGACGCGCTCGCCATGGGGCCCGTTGACGCGCCGGTGGCGCTGGTCGTGTTCTCGGACTACCAATGCCCCTATTGCGCGAAGTGGAACGCCGAAACCCTGCCCGAACTCCAGCCACACATCGACGCCGGCAAGCTCCGCGTCGAGTGGCGGGACGTGAACGTCTTCGGTGAGGACTCGGCGCGAGGGGCGCGGGCGGCGTACGCGGCCGGCCAGCAGGACCGCTTCTGGGACTATCACGAGGTCCTGTTCGCCAACGGGGAGTCCCTGACCAAGCGCCAGTTGACCGACGATCACCTCATCGCGCTCGCCGAGGAAATGGGTGGTTTCGACATGGCCAAGTTCCGCGCCGACTTCGCATCGCCGGAGACCGCAGCGGCCGTGGACGACAACGCGATGCTGGGGCTGCAGCTCGGTGTGGCCTCGACGCCGTCGTTCGTGTTGGGCGGCCAGCCCATCGTCGGCGCCCAGCCTGCGTCGGTCTTCGAGAGCGTCTTCGACATGATGCTCACCGCTGCGGAAGCTCGCTGATGGATATCGGTCTGATCAGCGCCTTCCTCGGTGGAGTGCTGGCGCTGTTGAGCCCCTGCGCCGCGCTGCTGTTGCCGGCCTTCTTCGCCTCGACGATCGGGTCGGGGCCGAGGCTGCTGCTGCACGGTTCGGTGTTCTATATCGGCATGCTCGTGCTGCTCCTGCCGCTCGGTGTCGCGGCGGGCGCGGTCGGGTCGTTGTTCCTGCAATACCGGCAGGCGATCGTTGTCATCGCCGCGCTCGTGCTCATCGTCCTCGGCATCGCCCAGATCTTCGGACTCGGGTTCGATATGTCCCGGGCACTGCCGGGAGTCTCGGGTCTCCAGTCACGGGCGACTTCGGCGAGCGGTCTGATCAAGACGTTCCTGCTCGGCATCGCCAGCGGGGTCGCGGGATTCTGTGCCGGACCGATCCTCGGCGCGGTGCTGACCCTGGCTGCTTCGCGGGGCAATGCGATCGAGGCCGGCGGCCTGCTCGCTGTCTATGGCGCCGGAATGGTCGCCCCCTTGCTTGTGATCGCCGCCCTCTGGCGGACGCTGGGGGACCGCGGCCGTCGCGTGCTGCGGGGACGCACGTTCACCCTCTGGGGTCGCGACTTCCACACCACGTCGGTCATCACCGGCCTCCTCGTCATCGGGGTCGGCATCCTGTTCTGGACCACGAACGGGCTCGTCGGTGCACCGGAACTGGTCCCGGCGGACACCCAGGCGTGGCTCACCCAACAGGCAGCCCGAGCCACCGGTCCCGTGGTCGAGATCACCGTCATCGTGCTCGTCGCGGTGGCGCTCCTGGTCGTCTGGGGACTGCGCCGGCGGCGTACCACCACGTCCTGACCAGGGGTTTCACGCTGCGCGGTGGCCGTGCGGAACCCACCGCGTACCCGATCGATTCCGCACCGGGTTAGCGTGGCATTCAGCCGAACGGCCCGAAATTGCAAGGAGGCAATGATGGCAACACGCAACGGGAACGCGATCTGGCGCGGCGACCTGCAGAGCGGTGAGGGCGAGGTGACGGTGGGCAACGGCGTCCACACCGGTCCCTATTCGTTCAAGTCCCGCTTCGAGGACGGCGGCGGCACCAACCCCGAGGAACTCATCGCGGCCGCACATGCCGCGTGCTATTCGATGCAGCTGTCGGCGATGTTGGCGGAGAAGGGTACGCCGGCCACCAGCGTCGACACCGACGCCGTCTGCCAGCTGCGGTTCGTGGACGACGCCCCGACCATCACCGCGATCAACCTCACCACAGTGGGTGTGGTCGAGGGGCTCAGCGAGGAGGACTTCGTCAAGGCCGCCGAGGAGGCGAAGGCAGCCTGCCTCGTCAGCCGGGCCCTCGCCGGCGTCAAGGAGATCAACCTCAAGGCGCGACTCAAGGACTGAATGCGCACGGAACCCCCAGGGGTCAGAGGCTTCGCTTGAAACCGGTATGGCTCGCCACATAGCCCAGCCGCTCATAGAAGCGGTGCGCGTCCGGGCGGCGCTGGTCCGATGTGAGTTGGGCCAGCGTCGCTCCGTGCGTCCGGCCCCACTCGTGTGCCCAGTCCAGCAGGGCCGCACCCAGGCCGAGCCCGCGTACGCCCACCCCCACCCGCACCGCCTCGATCTGCAACCGTCTCGCACCGGCCCGCGCCAGGCAGGGGAGGAGCGTGAGCTGCATGGTGGCGACCGCCGGGGCCGGCGTACCCGGATCGTCGGCGGCCTCCCTGGCCACCACCAACAGGTGCGCCGGGTCGGCGTCGATGTCGGCGAACGCGGCAGCATAGGGCGCGAGGTCAGCCGTCTCGCGCAGGATGCCCAGCGGGTCGTCGGTCAGCAGGGCGACCAGGGCGGGCAGGTCGTCGGTGGTGGCGCGATCGAGGAGGTACGCCCGGCCCGCGACCTCGAGCCGCGCCGGGAGGTTGGTGGCCGGCGGGTCGGTGTCAGGTGAACGCACGGTCGAGTGCCGCCTCGCAGTGCAGGGCCGTCGTCGGAAACAGGGGCGCGGCGAGGTGCTCGGCCCGGATGCTGAGCTCGAGCTCGGTGCAGCCGAGGACGATGCCCTCGGCGCCGGAGTCCAGCAGATTCCGGGCCGTTTCGAGCAGGCGCTCACGGGAAGTATCGGTGACCAGGCCGTGGCAGAGCTCGTCGAAGATGATCCGCTGCAATTCCGTCCGGTCGGCAGCGTCGGGGATGAGGGCCTCGACGCCGTGGGAAGCGAGTCGATCGCGATAGAAGTCGAGCTCCATCGTGTACTTCGTCGCCAACAGCCCCACCCGCGTCAGACCGGCGGCCTTCACCGCAGCGGCCAGCACGTCCCCGATGTGCAGGACCGGGATCGATACGGCCGCGGCGACCTGATCGAAGACGAGGTGCATCGTGTTCGCTGCGATGAGCACGAGGTCCGCACCACCGGCCTCCAGCGCGCGGGCCTCGACTGCGAGGGCCTCGCCCGCGGCGTCCCAGTCCCCGGCCTGCTGCAGCTGCACGATCGGCGCGAAATCCACGGTGGCGAGGAGCAGTCGTGCAGAGTGCAGGCCGCCGAGGCGTTCGCGGACGCCGAGGTTGAGGAGGCGGCAGTACTCCGTCGTCGATTCCCAGCTCATGCCGCCGATGATCCCGATGCGTTGCATGCGGCTACGGTAACCGCACAGGTGATCACCGCCTGGGCCCACGGCGCGGGGCCCTCCTTCTCTCGGTTCGGGTCCACCGCCGTTGACAGGGAGCGAAACGGCTGCCGGCCCGCCGCAACCACCACGGGGCGTCGCCCCAGTCGGGGTACGGCCCAGCTTCTGAAACTGATTGCCCATGTACCCCGAGGGGTAAATAAAGTGGTTGGTCATGGGGCTGTCCAGCGCCTACCTCAACTTCATCCTCTCTGCGGCGCTGAACTGGCCGCGGAAGCCTATGGGTTCGGGCGTGCGGAGCCGCCGCGGTGACCGCCACCCCGGCCGCGACTGCCGCCACCACCACCGCGCCCGCCGCCGCCGTGACCGCGCTGGACGCACCGCTGGAAGGCTGGCAGGTGGTTCTCCCGGGATGCCCGTTGCAGGTTCTGATAGACCTCGGTCAGGTCCGGGCGTTGCGTGTTCGCCAGAATTCTGTTGTATAACGCGGCGTTGTCGAGCTCCGCCTGAACGGCATCCGCGCACGCCTCGGAAATGGAGCCATAACGGGCGGGCGGGCCGGGCCAGGGGTCGGCGGGGACGGGCACTCCGTAGCGTTCGAACATCCTGACCAGCGCGTCGATATGGCGCTGCTCGGCGTTGACGATGTTGGCAAAGGGTCTGACGTCCCCGAAATCCTCGATCACCTGACGGTAGGTCGCGCGCGCCTTGTGCTCATCGGTCAAGGCTTCGTGGAGGTCGGCGATCTCCTGGTCGGTGAGAGTGGCAGGGTTGGTGCTCATCGCGCCTCACTTTCCCATCTCTGTCAGGTTA
The DNA here is from genome assembly GCA_012839035.1 of Propionibacterium sp. Taxonomy (GTDB): domain Bacteria; phylum Actinomycetota; class Actinomycetes; order Propionibacteriales; family Propionibacteriaceae; genus Enemella. The sequence goes on along the minus strand of DUOB01000064.1, from coordinate 7,060 downwards.
TCCTGACAGAGCCACTGTACTTCTGGGCCGACCGCCCGTCAAGAAGGAGTGTCCGACTCGGTGTTCGGGGTCGGTCAAGCGTCAGGCCCGGCCACGCAGGAGCTCGGCGATCTTGGAAGCGGTCGGCACCCTGCCCGACGCCACGACCTCCTCATCGATGACTAGGCCGGGGGTCTTCATGACTCCGTACGCCGCGATGTCACCGAAGTCGGTGACCTTCTCGATGGTCGCGTCGATGCCGAGTTTGGCGACCGCCTTGGCGGTCTCCTTTTCGAGCTTGGTGCAGTTCGCGCAACCGGGGCCCAGAATTTTGATCTGCATCCGTGTCCCTCTCAGACGAAGATGATGTTGAACAGATAGCCGATGATGATGATGCCGAGCACCACGGCGCCGAAGAACAGCGCCAGAAGCGGCGGCTTGAGCACGCGGCGCAGCATGATCGCCTCCGGGATCGACAGCGCGATCGCCGACATCATGAAGGCCATGGTGGTGCCGAGCGGCATGCCCTTGGACCACAGCGCCTCGGCGATGGGGACGACTCCACCGCCGTTGACATAGAGCGGCACGGCAGCCAGTGCGACCACCGGAACCGCGAGGGGGTTGTCCGGTCCGGCGATCCGACCGAAGAAGTCGGCGGGGACCCAGCCGTGGATCGCTGCGCCGATCCCGACGCCGAGGATGACCCACTTCCAGACCCGGCCGAAGATCTCGCGGACCTCCTCGCGGGCGGCCTCGACGCGCTCGGTCCAGGTTGGCACGTGGCCTTGCCGAAGCTTGCTGATCCGGGTCTCGAAGACCATCGGCTCCACCCAGCGCTCCAGGTGGAAGCGCGAGAACACGAACCCGATCGCCATCGCAACCACGGAGCCGGCGATGAGATAGGCCACCGCGATGTCCCAGCCGAAGTGGCTGCCGATGAGAATCGCGGCGATCTCGCTCACGAGCGGAGACGCGATCAGGAAGGTCAGGGTCACCGACAGCGGGATCCCGGCGGCCACGAACCCGATGAACAGCGGGATCGAACTGCACGAGCAGAACGGTGTCACGAGGCCCAGGATCACCGCCAGGGCGAGCCCGACGAACAGGCCCTTGCCCTCCAGGAAGGTACGCGCCCGATCCAGATCGAGGCTGGCACGGAGCAGGCCGATCACGAACATGAGCCCGCTGAGCAGCAGGAGAATCTTGACGGTGTCATAGAAGAAGAAGTGCAGGGCGCCGCCGACGCGGCCCGCCAGGTCGAGGCCGATGAGGTCCCCGAACAACCAGTCCCACAGTGGTCGGTTGAGCCAGTACGCCGCCACCCACGCAATGGTGAGTCCTGCCAGCGCGACCCAGAGGGTCGGTTTCGTGCGCGTGGTGGTGGGCTGTCCCAGGGTGGTCATCGGCGTGCTCCTGACGGTCGAGGCTCGAGGGCCGGCGGCCGCCAAATATATTGACAGATTTCTATATGTGAATTGACTCCCATTTATTGACAGGTGTCAATGTGATGTTGGTCCCAGCACCAGGCCGGGGCCGGGGGTGGGGGAGCGAGTAGCGTGACCGTGGCCCCACGGAAGGATGTCGATGAGAAGGCTGACCAGTATCGCGGGCTGGCTGACCGCCGGCGCAGGCCTCGGGGTGAGCGCGTTGGCGGGCTACACGGCGTGGACGCTGAACTCGGCGCGACGGCCTTGGCCGCCGTACACCTTCACCCCCTTCGAGATCGGCCTCCCGACCGAGGACGTCACGTTCACGACTGACGACGGCGTGCGGATCGCCGGCTGGTGGCTCGATGATCCGGCCGCCGACACGGTTGTCATCTGCTGTCACGGCCACCGCGGCAACAAGGCCGACATGCTCGGCATCGGTCCCGGGCTGCACCGCAAGGGCCACAGCGTCCTGCTGTTCGACTTCCGTGGCAACGGGACGTCCGGCGACGGGCCCCAGTCCCTCGCCCACCACGAGCAGCGGGATCTCAGAGCTGCTGTCGACTGGGTGCAGGCGCGGCGTCCGGGCGCCCGCATCGCCGTCGTCGGGTTCTCGATGGGGGCGTCCACGGCGATCCTCGCGGCTGCTGTCGATCCGCGCATCGAGGCGCTGGTGGTGGACTCCCCGTTCTCGACGATGAGCGAGGTGATCGCCGCGAACTACCGGCGCTATCGCCTGCCGTCGGAGCCGCTGCTGCCGGTCGCCGATCTGGTGAACCGGCTGCGCTATGGCTATCGGTTCGCCCAGGTCCGGCCGCTGGAGATGATCGGGGCCATCGCGCCGCGGCCGATCCTGCTGCTGCACGGCACCGAGGATCGGATCATCCCCTATGAGCACGCGGTCCAGCTCGCGGACGCAGCCGCGCCCGGCACGGTTCAACTCGTCACCTTCGATGGCGCCGATCACTGCGGTGGCTACTTCGCGGACCGGCCGGCGTACATCGATCGCGTCGCCGACTTCCTCACCCGCTCACTGGACGCCGATCGCGTCCGTCCGGGCTCACTGGACGCCGGCCGCGTCGGTCCGGGCTCACTGCGCGCCGGGCGCGTCCGTCCGGGGGAGTGACTGCTGGATCGCGACGTAGTGCTGCTCCATCGCCGGGGAGTAGTCCGCCCAGAGCACGTCATCCGGGTTCCGGTGACGCAGATAAGCGGCGAGTCGATCCAGGTAGTACTCCCACCCCGGCCCCATGCTGGGCACGGTTTCCGGGTCCGTGATGATGTGGCTGAGCGTGACGTGGGTGTCGCCGGTGGCTGACTCATCAAGTTCGATGATCAGGTTCCAGGAGCCGAACTCGTCAACGGACGTGACCTCCAGCAGGCGAGGGGGCACGCACTGCTTGATGTCGAAGCGGGTCGGAACCGCGTTCTCCTCGCCCTCGGCGTTCATCGTGAACATCACGAATCCGTCTGCGGGGTCCCCGGTCCAGAACCCGAACCAATGAGTGCTGCGTTGCGGGTCTGTGACGGCGGTCCAGACGTCGTCCAGGGAGTCCTTGAACGTCCGGGTGAACACAAGCGCGCTCTGCTCGGAACGAACGCGATGAAATCCAGTGGGAATCGGCGTCGGTGCCTCCGGGTCAGGCCGTCGTTGACCCCATCCTGTGCCAACCGCGAGGGGTTGCCAAGGGTGTGAGGTGCATCGCAGGCAGACTGTGACCATGAGCGCGACGAGAATCCTGTTCGGCCTCTGGTCCGCGACCGCCGCCGCATTCGTCATTCTCTGGTTCTGGGGAGCGCTCAACCTGCCCGACCGGGTGCCTGTGCATCTGGACATCACTGGCGCACCCACTCGCTGGGGTTCGCGCTGGGAGCTGCTCGGCGTGCTGGGGATCGCCGGTCCGCTGACGATCGCGTTGCCGGCTCTGATCGCCACGTGGATCAGGCGTGGCGGGAAGCTCACCCACGTCAACATCCCGCACAAGGAGTGGTGGCTGGCGGAGCCCGAGCGGGAGCGGGAGGTGCGGCGTCGCGTGGCCTTCGACCTTTTGGCGATCTCGTTCCTGACCGGCGTCCTGTTCGTCGGTGCTCTCGCCGGCACCATCGTTCAGGCGCGGTCGCCCCAGCCCGAGACCGTGATGTGGCCGACGTGGCTGCTGTGGATTTCGGTGGCTGCGATCATCCTCTACGCCGTGCTCGCGTCGACCGTGCGCTATCGGATAGACCCGGCCGAGCGCAGGAACTGACCGCATCCGCTCGTGTCGCACCCGAATGTGCAGTCGACTCGTCAGTTCTTGCAGTCAGAGGCCCAGCAGTTGCTTCGCGATGACGAAATAGATGATCAGCCCCGTGGCATCGAGCAGTGTGCTGATGAATGGATTGGAGAAGACCGCGGGGTCTGCGCGCAGCAACCGGGCCATGAGGGGAATCACCCCACCTGCGACCGCGGCCAGGGTGCAGATCGACAGGAGCGTCAGGCCGATCACCTGGCCGATGTCCGGGCCATAGATGACGGTGATGATCGTGAACCCGAGCCCACCCAGCACCGCGCCGAGGCTGAGTCCCGTGACGAACTCGCGCGCGATGATCCGAAAGATGTCGCGAGGCTGCACGTCGCCCACCGCCAGCGCGCGCGTCACGGTCGTCGCCGCCTGGTTGCCGGTATTGCCACCCGTGCCGATCAGCAGGGGGATGAACACCGACAGCACCACCATCTGGCTGAGCGTGGCCTCGAACTGCTCCAGCACACGCACGGTCAGCGTTGCGCCGATCGCCAGCACGAGCAGCCACACCAAGCGCGAGCGGACGATGTGGTGGATGGGCGTGGAGAGATACGGCGACCGCAGCGGTTCCGCACCACCCTGGCGAGCCTGGTCCTCCTCGGCGGCGTCCTCGAGGACGGTGAGGGCGTCGTCGACGGTCAGGATGCCGACGAGACGATTCTCGGAATCCACGATGGGCAGCGCCAGTCGTTTGGCCGCGGCGCAGCGGCGCGCCGCAGCCTCAACGGGTTCGGTGGCATAGGCGACGTCGGCCCTGCGCATCAGGTCCCGGACCGGCGTCTGCGGGTCGCCGGCCAGCAGGTCGCGCAAGCTGACGACACCCACCAGCAGCCGGCCGTCCTCGATGACCGGCAGCGTATAGATCGTCTCGGCCTCCGCCATCCGCTCTCGCACGCGGGTCAGCGCATCGCCCACGATCCAGTCGGCATGCACCGAGACGACCTCCGGTGACATCCGTCGCCCGACCGAGCCCTCGGGATAGCCCAGCACCGCCGATGTGAGGTCGAGTTCCGCAGGGGTGAGTTTCGCCAGGAGCCGCTGGGCGACCTTTGCTGGCAGCTCCTCCATCAGTCCCGCGCGGTCGTCGGGGTCCATCTCCGTGAACACCTGCCCGACTTCGTCATCGGCGAGGCGGCCGACGAGTCGGGCCTGGGCGGCGGCGCTCAGGGATTCGAAGACCGTGAGCGCATCGTCCTTGGCGAGCAGGCGGAACAGCACGGCCTGCTGGGCGGCAGGGCGTCGGCCGAGCCAGGTGACGAGGTCCTTCGATGACGTGCCGGCTGCGATGCGCTGGGCTTCTGCGAGGTCCCGGCGCTCCAGTGCGGCGTTGAGCGCGCGGTCATCCCAAGCAAGCTGCTGGCTCATGGCTCGTCCTTCCGCTGGGGCGGGTACGCCGGGTCCGGGCGTCGCGGTTCGACCCTAATGGGCACCCTTCCTCAGCGCGGATCGCGCTCACGTGATGTGATCAGGCAAGGTCTTTCCACCGAGAAAGCCGGAAGCCGAGACCGGAGGAGCAGCCCCGTGACCTACCCCGCCTATCAACTCGTCGACAAGGGAAAGCCCGCCCAGCGGGTCGAACTCACCGATGACTCGCTGCCGGAGGGGGACGTCACGGTCGACGTTGCCTATTCGTCCCTGAACTACAAGGACGGCCTCGCGGTGACCGGCCAGGGCCGGATCGCCCGGAACCTGCCGATGGTCTGCGGCATCGACCTGGCGGGCACAGTCGCCGAGTCGGAGTCCCCGGACTGGCAGGTGGGCGACGAGGTCGTGCTCACGGGGTGGGGGCTGTCGGAGGTTCATCCGGGTGGGTACACCACCCGTCAGCGCGTTCGTTCCGATTGGCTCGTCGCTCGTCCCGAGGGCCTGTCGCTGCAGCAGACGATGGCGGTGGGGACGGCCGGGTTCACCGCGATGCTTGCGGTCCTGGCGTTGGAGGATGCGGGCGTACGCCCCGACTCCGGTCCCGTCCTCGTCACCGGTGCGGGCGGCGGCGTGGGCAGCGTCGCGGTGGCCGTCCTGGCGAAGCTGGGGTATGAGGTGGACGCCTCCACCGGGCGGGCGGACACGCACGACTATCTCCGCGGCCTGGGGGCGAGCGGGATCGTCGACCGGGCAGAGCTGTCCGGGGAGGCCAAACCCCTGGGATCGGAGCGCTGGGCCGGAGCGGTCGACACGGTCGGATCGACGACGCTCGCCAACGTGCTGAGCCAGATCCGCCGCGCCGGGGCGGTGGCTGCGTGTGGTTTGGCCGGCGGCCCGGATCTGCCTGCCACCGTCATGCCCTTCATCCTCCGCGGCGTCTCTCTCCTGGGCATCGACTCGGTCATGTGCCCGATGCCGCGCCGGCGCCGGGCCTGGGAGCGGCTGGGCGAGGATCTCTCCACTGACACCCTCGATGCGATGACCGAGGTGCACGGATTCGACGAAGTGCCCGAGCTCGCCGAGCGAATTCTCGCCGGCCGGACCCGGGGTCGCGTCGTCATTGCACTGCCATGACCACGCCGAAAGGCCGATGGCGTCACCTCGTGTGGGATATGGGCGGCACGATGATCGACACCTATCCCCAGGTCGACCAAGTTCTCTATCGCGTCTGCCGACTGCACGGTTGTGAGGTCGATGACGGCGAAATCTCGCGGCTCACGCGAGTGTCGATCGCGGAAGCGGGCGAGGAGCTGTCGCGGCGGTGCGGCATTCCGATCCGCGAGTTCGTGAATGCCTATGCGGACCTCAAGCTCAGGTGGCGTACCGATCCGCCGCCCGTGATGACCGGGGCTCGGGAGCTGTTGGCAGCGGTGACCGAACGGGGCGGGATGAACCTCGTGGTCACGCATCGTGATCGCGTGAGTGCGGAGGACTTGTTGGTCGCGCACGACCTCGAGGTGGACGACATGATCTGCGCTCCGGACGGGTACCCCCGCAAACCCGACCCCACCATGCACCATCTCGTGGTCGAGCAGAACGGCCTGCGTCCCGATGAATGCCTGGCCGTGGGGGACCGGGCGATCGACTCAGTGGCTGCCGGACGCGCCGGTTTGCCCTGGGCCCTGCTGGTCACTCCGGGACTGCCGGTGCCCACGGTGGACGGAGACGGGGTCGTGATCCACCGCCTGGTGGAGTTGCTCGACTAGCGAGGTTCGGAAAGCCCGCCCTCGGTCGGCCGCGAGTCCGGAGCGGTTCAGGAGGATGCGGCGGCATCCTTCTTGGCGCGCTTGGTCGCAGTGCGGAACCGCTGCTGAGCGCCCTGTTTGGTCAGGCCGTAGACCCCGCCGATCTTGCTCCACGAGGTCCCCTGTTCGCGGGCGGCGCGCACCTGGTCGAGTTCGACCTCCTCGGCGAGCTGACGAATGCGGCGCGCCGACGCAAGCCGCG
>DUOB01000063.1 GCA_012839035.1 Propionibacterium sp. | reverse complement strand
CGGCGGCGATCGTGCTGGCCGCCCTGATCGCCGCCGGGCTGCTGGTGGGGAACCACCTGCGGATCATCCGCCCCTTCCAACGCCTGCAGGCCTTCGCGACCCGCGTCGCCGGGGGTGATCTCGACGCGCCCCTCGACATGGACCGCGGCAATGTCTTCGGGGCCTGGACCGAGAGCTTCGACCTGCTGCGCAGCGAGCTCGCTGCCGCACACCGACGCGAGGAGGCGGCCCAGGAATCCAAGCGGACCCTGGTCGCCCAGATCGGTCACGACGTGCGCACCCCCGTCGCCTCGATCGCCGCCACGACCGAACTCATGCAGGCCACCACCACCGACGCCACCACCCTGGCCAGGCTCGACATCATCGCCGGCAAGGCAGCACAGATCGACGCGCTCGTCACCGATCTGTTCCGGGCCAACCAGTCCGAGCTCGCCGCCCTCACCGTCACCCCCACCGAGTTCCCGTCGGCCGACCTCCCGGACCTCATCCGCGCGGCCGACTATGACACCCGGGCAACCATCCACCCATTCCCGCAGGTGCTGCTCCGCGCTGACCCCCACCGGCTGAAACAGGTGTTCGACAATGTGGTGGGGAACGCCTACAAATACGGGCGTCCCCCGCTGGCGATCTCCGCCGACATCGCCGGGGCGACCTTCCACGTGCACGTGACCGACCGCGGACCCGGCGTACCCACCACGGAACTCCCCGCCATCTTCGCCCGCGGGGTCCGTGGATCCAACGTGGGCGAGACGCCCGGACAGGGCCTGGGACTGTTCACCTGCGCCTGGCTCATGGAGAAGATGCACGGTGACATCACCGCCGCCAACACCCCCGCCGGATTTGTCGTGACCATCGGAATACCGCTCGCCTGACGCGGGCTTTGGAAAGTCGTAAGGATTTCGAAAGTGGCTCGTGAGTGGCACCTCCGTAGCGTCAGGAGGGACGCGAAAGGAAACGCCATGTCAGCCACCACCTTGGCACCCACCACCACTCCCGTACCCACCCCGACACCGGCGGTCATCCGCACCGACAAGCTGTCGAAAACGTTCTCCAACGCCGGCACCCAGCAGCACGTGCTGAAGAACCTCGACCTCGAGATCGAGGAGAACTCCTTCACCGTGATCATGGGCCCGTCCGGCTCGGGCAAATCGACCCTGCTCTACGCCCTGTCCGGCATGGACCGGCCGACCCTCGGCACGGTCACCGTCGCCGGCACCGACATTTCCCGCTTCTCCGAGAACCGGCTCGCGCGGTTCCGCCGCCAACACTGCGGGTTCGTGTTCCAGCAGATCCACCTGCTCGACTCGATGACGGTCATGGACAACGTGATGGCCGTCGGGCTGCTCACCAACCGTGACCGGGGGGCGGTCAGGCGTCGGGCCGAGGAGCTGTTCGAGCTCGTCGGTCTCAAGCCCGCCGACCACCGCAAGTTCCCCGCGATGCTGTCCGGCGGCGAGGCCCAGCGGGTCGGCATCGCCCGGGGCCTGATCAACGATCCCACCGTGCTCTTCGCCGACGAGCCGACGGGCCAGCTCAACTCCGAGACCGGGCGGCTCGTCCTCGACCTGCTCAGCCAGGTCAACGAGGCGGGCCAGACCGTGGTCATGGTCACCCACGACCTGCGCTCCGCGGCGCGCGGCAGCCGCATCCTCTATCTGCGCGACGGCAGCATCACCGGCGAGCACCGGCTGGCCGCGGACGCGGACGAGGCCGAGCGCACCCAGCAGACCGCCACCTTCCTCGCCGAGATGGGGTGGTGAGCATGCGCGCCATCACCCTGCTCGTCCGCCGCGACCTCCGCAAGCGTCCCGGTCAGGCCGTCGCCATGCTGGTCATGGCGCTGCTCGCGGGATTCCTGGCGAACCTGGGGCTGCTGTTGGGCACGAGCTATGCCTCGAACCTCGGCGACCAGGCCACCGCCCTGAACGCCCCCGAGGCGCTGGCGATCGTCCACGACAGCCCCGCGACCGGGCCCGTGCTCGACCGCCTGCGCGCCGACTCCGACGTCCACCGGGTCGAGACCGCACCCCTGTGGACCGCCCCGGTCTCGTTCCCCTACGGCACCGACCGGACGTCCGCCGACCTCACCCTCTATGACGTCGATGCTCCGGTCGACCTCGGCCGGCGCACGATCACCGAGCGCCTGCCCGACCCGATCGACAATCCGATCTGGGCACCCGCGGTCCTGCAGGCCGCCGGCCACTATGACCTCGGTGACCCGATCACGTTCGAATCCGTCTCGGGCACGGTCACCTTCCGGATCGCGGCGTTCGTGGAGGACACCTACGGGGGTACGCCCGGCTTCGGCTCCCTGGCGTTCGGTCTCCCGGCTGCGGATTTCGCGCAGTTCGAGGGGCCCGGCTTCGTCCGGGCCGTGCAGGTCAAGATCGCCGCCGCGAACGCGACCGTGGCGAGTGAGGCCTGGAGCCGTGCGGTGACCGGTGCCGCGACGGACCTCGGCCAAGCTGTCCCGGTGATCTGGTCCGGCAACCTCGAGATCATCACGATGGCGACGAGCATGAGCTCCGGCATCTTCTCGGCCATCCTGATCGCGTTCTCGGCCCTGATCGTCGTCGTGGCCGCGGTGGTGATCCGGTTCCTGCTGCGCAACGTGATCACGGTCGACCTCGCCTCGATCGGCGTCCTGCGGGCCACGGGATTCACCTCCGGCACGATCGTCACGGCGCTCACGGCGACGTTCGCGGTGTGCACGCTCGTCGCCTCCGCGGCCGGGGCCGGACTGTCCTATGCGGTGCTGCCGCTGCTCCGGGACACCCTGCGTGCCCAGAGCGGGATGAGCTGGGATCCCGGATTCTCCTGGCCGGTGTTCGCCGCGACCGTCGGGGGACTCGTCGCAATGGTGGCCCTGATCTCGGCGGCCTCGGCCGTGCGGATCCGCCGCATCAGCACGATCAGCGCGCTGGCCGGCGGTCTGACCACGCACTCGTTCCGCGCGGCTCCCCTGCCGTTGGCCACCTCACGGGGCCCGCTCACCGTGCTGCTGGGTCTCAAGACCGCCCTCGGGCAGGCGGGACAGACGGCCGTGATCGCCGTGACGGTCGCCATCGTGACCTTCGCCGCGGTCTTCAGCTTCGGCATGTCCGGCACCCTCCTGGGCGACCGGGACCAAGCCGTGCAGATGCTCGCCGGCGAGGTCGAGGACGTCACGGTGCTCGCCAGCCCCGGCGCGGACGTGCCCGCCCTCGTCTCCGGCGTGCGCGAGTTGCCCGGAGTGGAGCGGGCCTTCACCTCGAGCGTGGTCCCGATCTCCTCGGAGGGATCGATGATCATGTTCCAGATCACCGACGATCCCAGCCAGTGGCGGTATGACCCCGTCTATGAGGGCCGGCTCCCGCGGCACGCCAACGAGATCGCACTCGGTGCCAGGACCGCCGACCTCGAGGGCGTGGGCGTCGGGGATCTGTGGACCACCGATATCGGCCCGGGTCCCCAGGAGTTCCTGGTGACCGGCGTCGCGACGGGAGCGCGCAACATGGGCCGCTTCGCCATGCTCACGACCGGTGCCTTTCAGCGGCTCGACCCGGCGTTCACGCACCACCAGATCGTGGCGTACGCCGCTGACCCCGCCACCGTCGTCAGCGAGATCCGCGCCCGGTTCGCCGCCGACATCGACACGGTGAACGACACCCACTCGAGCATCAACGTCGAGCTGTCCGGCTATCTCGCCGCGGTCCCGGCCACCGCCACGACGATCCTGGTGTTCACCTGCATCGTGGTCGCGCTGGTCGTGGGGCTGGTCGTGACGACCATGCTCGTGCAGTCCCGGCGGGAGCTCGGGATCCAGAAGGCGACGGGGTTCACGCACCGCCAGCTGACGGGCCAGACGCTCTGGACCTATGTCCCGCCGGTGGCGCTGGGCGCACTGGCCGGGGCCGCCGTCGCGGTGCCGACCACGGCTCCGCTGCTCGGGGCGCTGCTCCGCAGCATCGGGGTGCTCAAGGTCAACATCGCGACCAGTCCGGTGCCGGCCGTGGCCATCCCGCTCGCCGTCATCGTCCTCGCCGCCGCCATCACCTGGGTGAGCGCCCGGCGCATCAAGGAGGTGTCCGCACAGGCACTCGTGAGCGAATAGGTCCCTGCGGCTCCGGCGGCGGTCACCCCCGAAAGGGTGTGGCCGCCGCCGTCGCGTTTTGTCGATAATTGACCATGGACTCCGTTTGGCATGCCACTCAGCCCTCCTCCCCTGTTGCGATCGATGTGCTGCCGGACGGAGTCCATGTCGACACCGTGGTCGCGGGTGCAGGTCTCACCGGGCTGGTCACCGCAGTCCTGCTCTCCCGGGCGGGTCACCGCACGGTCCTGGTGGAGGCGCGCCGCGTCGGGGCGGTCACCACGGGCAACACCACCGGAAAGCTGTCCCTGCTCCAGGGCCTGGTGTTCTCCGACATCCTGCGCCACCATTCGGCGGACGTCCTGCAGGCCTATCTCGCCGGCAATCGCGAGGGCCAGGCCTGGCTCATCCGCTACATGGACGACCATGACGTGCCCTACCAGCGGCGTGACGCGTACACCTATGCCACCACCGACAAGGGCATCAGCGCGCTGCGCACCGAATTCGATGCCTGCCAGGCGGCCGGGCTGCAGGTCAACTGGACCCAGCAGACCGGTCTCCCGTTCGCGACCGATGCGCTGATTCTCCCCGACCAGGTGCAGATCCATCCGCTGTGGGTGCTGGAGGCGTTGCGCAGGGAGTACGCCGAGCGCGGCGGAATGCTGGTCGAAGGGGTGCGCGTCACGGACGCCGGCACCCGCGACGGTTCGCCGTTCACCGTCTCGACCACCGGCGGCGAGATCATCGCCGATCGGCTGGTTCTGACCACGGGTGCGCCGGTGCTCGACCGGGGCGGCTACTTCGCCAAACTCGTGCCGATGAGGTCCTATGCCGCCACCTATGCACTCCCCGGACCGCTCCCGCTCGGCATGTACCTGAACGCCGAGCAACCGACCCGCTCCCTCCGCACGGTGGCCGTCGACGGCGAGCAGTGGCTCATGGTCGGCGGGAATGGCCACATCACGGGCCGCACGGACTCCCCTGCCGAGGCCGTGGCCGACCTCGACCGCTGGACCACGGAACACTTCCCGGGCGCCGAACGCGTGCACGCCTGGTCGGCGCAGGACTATCGGTCCATCAACCGTGTCCCGTTCGTGGGTGAGCTCCCGCGCGGTGACGGACGGATCTTCGTCGCGACCGGCTACAACAAGTGGGGCATGACGAACGCCGTCGCGGCCGCGCTCAGCCTCGCCCAGGAGATCCTCGGCGGCACCGACGGCTCGCCGGGTTCGCTCTCCGGCAAGCCGTGGGCCGAGACCCTGCGCCAACGTGTGACCAAACCGGCGGGGGTGGCGAGCACCGCCAAGCTCGTGGGTGGGGTCGCCGCCGAAACCACGAAGGGTTGGGTCCAGGCCGAGCTGAGCAGCCTGCCGGACGAGCCGCCGGCGGAGGGCCAAGGCGTGGTCGGCCGCGGCTCGGGTGGGCTGCCGGAGGCCGTGTCGACCGTTGGCGGGGTGACCTGCCGGGTTTCCGGCGTGTGCTCGCACATGGGCGGGGTCGTGCGCTGGAACGACGCCGAACAGTCCTGGGACTGCCCGCTGCACGGGTCGCGCTTCGCCGCCGATGGCACGGTACTCGAGGGACCGGCGGTGTCCGACCTGTCGCCCCGGACGGATTGATCGGTCCGTTGCCCGCCGAATTCGTCGGCGCGCGTGCGAGCGCCCGCTCAGCTAGCGTGCAGGAATGCAGCACCCTCCTCCCGTTGGCCGTCGCGTCGTGATCGGCGCCGGCCTGGCCACCACTTCCTGGCTCGTAGGATGCGCCCCACGGGCTGGTTCCGCAGGCACCACCGCGATCGGGGGTCCACCGACTCCGGCTCCCGCGACCACCCCCGCACCCCACGTCTCCAGCAGCCCCACCACCCTGCCCACGCGGGCCGAACTGATCGCGAAGTACGCGGAGCGCGTGCCCCGCGAGTGGGGTCTGGACGTCACCGGCGTGCCCGGCCGGACGGACTCGGCCGGTGTGCTCCTCACCCTCGACCTCTGCGGTGGCCCCGGCGGGTCCGCCTTGGACACCCGACTCATCGACCTGCTGGTCGAGCACGACGTGCCCGCCGCCGTGTTCGTCAACGCACGGTGGATCGAGGCGAATCCGGGTGTGGTCGAGCGGCTCGTCGCCACCGGACTCATCGACATGGCCAACCACGGCACCAGTCACCGCCCGCTGTCGGTGAACGGACGGGCTGCCTACGGCATCAACGGCACCAAGGACGTCGGTGCGGTGGTCGACGAAGTCCTGGGGTGCCACGAGAAACTCACCGCGATCACCGGCGAGGCGCCGCGGTGGTTCCGGTCGGGGACCGCGCACTATGACGAGGTTGCGGTCGAGATCGTCCGGGAGTTGGGCGAGGTGCCCGTCGGGTTCTCGGTGAACGGCGATGCGGGCGCAACCCTCTCGGGGGGCCAGGTCGCAGCGGCGCTGCGTACCGTCACGGACGGCGACATCGTCATCGCCCACGCGAACCGCCCCGAGGGGGGAACGTTCGCGGGATTCGCCGCTGCACTGCCGTCCCTGCTCACCGCGGGGACGCGATTCGTCCGGCTCGCGGATGCGAACCTGACCTGATCGGGAAGGAATCCCATGGTCCGACTCCGCCGCGTCAGCCCCCGCCAGCCGGGTTTCACCCGTCGACGCCGCGGCAAGGGCTTCAGCTATGCGGACGCCGACGGCACACCCTTGTCGCCGGACCAGGTCGAACGCGTCAAGTCGCTGGCGATTCCGCCCGCCTGGCAGGACGTATGGATCTGCCCGGTGCCGAACGGTCACCTCCAGGCGACGGGGACAGACGACGCGGGTCGGCGGCAGTACCTCTATCACCCCGACTGGCGCGCGCGCCGCGACCGGTCCAAGTTCGATCGCGTCACGACCGCCGCCGGCATGCTGCCCCAGGCCCGCAGGCGGGTCGAGGAGGATCTCGGGCTGACCGGCATGCCGAGGGAGCGCGCCGCGGCCGTCGCGGTGCGGCTGCTGGACGTGGGCTATTTCCGCATCGGCAACGACGCGTACACCGATGCCCACGGGTCCTTCGGCCTGACCACCCTCGAACGCCAGCACGTCCGCCGCCGAGGTGATGAGCTCGTGTTCTCGTTCGTCGGCAAGTCCGGCATCAGCCACACGATCGCGGTGGACGACGAGGCCGCGATCGACGTGCTCGAGACGATGCGCCGGCGTCGCGACGACAGCGACCGGCTGCTGGCCTGGAAGGACGGCAGCACGTGGCGCGAGCTGACCGGCGCCGAGGTCAACGACTATCTGAGCGTGCTGTTCGGCGGTTCGTTGACGGCGAAGGATTTCCGCACGTGGCATGCGACCGTCATCGCGGCCGAGGTGCTCGCGCTGTCCGACGAACCGGGTGACACCAAGGCGTCCCGGAAGCGGGCTGTCAAACAGGCCACCCAGGAGGTCGCGAGCTATCTCGGCAACACTCCGGCGATCGCGCGCAACTCCTATATCGATCCCCGGATCATCGACGCCTATGAGTCCGGCACCACGATCGCCGACGCCGCCGGCAAGAACCACCGCAACCCGCAGTCCCGCCAGGACGACCTCGAGCGGGCCGTCCTCGACCTCCTGGGTTGAGCCGGACCGTGGGGCCCGCGGATCCGGCCGGCCACGCCCCCAGCAGGGTCCCGTCCGGTTCCCGCCTAAGGCTTCAGGACGACCTTGATGCAGCCATCGGATTTGGCCTGGAACATCTTGTAGGCCTCGGGGGCGTCGTCCAGGCCGACACGATGCGTGGCCAGGGTCTCCAGACCGAGCACGTCGCCGTCCCGCCGGGCGAGCTCCAGCAGCTCGTCGGTCCACCGACGCACATGGCACTGCCCCATGCGCATCGTGATGCCCTTGTCGAACATCGTCATCATCGGCATCGGGTCGATCGCCCCGCCATAGACCCCGGACAACGAGACCCTGCCGCCCCGGCGGACGGCGTCGATCGCGGTGTGCAAAGCATCCAGCCGGTCGATCGCCGCATGCTTGATGGCCGCCCGGCCCGCCGGTTTCGGCAGGTGCGCGGCGCCCGAGATGACCTTCTCGGCGATCGGGTTGCCGTGCGCCTCCATGCCGACAGCATCGAGGACGGCGTCCGGCCCGCGCCCACTGGTCATCTCCCGCAGCGCCTCGGCCACGTCCTTGACCTGGCGCCGGTCCAACGCCTCGGCACCCCACTCGCGGGCGAGCTCCAACCGCTCGTCGACGAGGTCCACCGCGATGACCCGCTCGATCCCGCGCTGCTTGGCGGCGCGGACGGCGAGCTGCCCGACCGGGCCGAGACCGAGGATGGCGAGGGTGTCCCCCGCGCCGACGCCGGCGTACTCCACCCCCTGCCACGCGGTCGGCAGGATGTCGCTCAGATAGAGGAACCGCTCGTCGTCCACCTCCGCAGGAAGCTTGACGGGACCGAAGTCCGCGTGCGGGACGCGGACGAGTTCGGCCTGGCCGCCCGGGACGGAACCATAGAGCGACGTATAACCGAACAGGCTCGCCCCCTTGTCCTGATCGGTGACCTGGGTGGTCTCGCACTGGGCGAACAGCCCGCGCTGGCACATCCAGCAGCGCCCACAGGAGATGGTGAACGGGACCACGACGCGGTCGCCGGGGGCCAGGTTCGCGACGGCCGAACCGACAGATTCGACGATCCCCATGAACTCGTGACCGAGGATGTCACCGGGAGCGAGGAACGGCGCCAACACCCCATAGAGATGCAGGTCCGACCCGCAGATCGCGGTCGAGGTGACCCGCACGATCGCGTCGGTGGGGTCCTGGATGACCGGATCCGGGACCTCGATCGTCCTGATGTCCTCAATGCCCTGCCACGTTACTGCCCGCATGCCTGCTCCCGTCGTTGCTGGCTCTCCACCCTCACATTCCCCGCCCGGGGACGGCTCACCCCAAAAGGTGATCAGAGACCACTGACCTCGGGGCCCTCCACACGCAGCGGCTTCGGCTGAAGGCCGTTCTCGATCCCCCAGAGCACGGCTTGGCTGCGACGCTGCACGCCCATCTTGCGATAGGCGGAGCGGATATATGACTTGACGGAGTTGATGCTCAGGAAACAGGTCCGGGCGATGTGCTCGTTGGTCACGCCCTGGGTGATCATTGCGACGATCTCGGCCTCCCGCGGGGTGAGCCCGGCCGAGCGCCCGGGCCAGTCCCCGAGTTCGAGATCGTCGGTGATGAGCTTCGGTTCGACGACCTGTTCCCCCGCGTACGCCCGCACGAGCGCGTCGGCCAGCTCCTCCGCGTCCAGGGATTTCGACAGGTACCCGTGCACCCCCATCTCCAGCACTTCCCTCACCTGTGCGGCATCGGTGTGCCAGGAATAGACGATGACCCGACCGCAGCGGGGGTCGCGCAGCAGTCCGGACAGATCGCTTTCCCGCCGGTGCGCCGCGAAGGCGTCGTAGAGCACCAGGTCGACGGGGGTCGCCGGTTCGGTCATCGCATCCAGTTCGACGACCCGCAATCGGGGGTCGTCCTCCAGCATTCCGGCAACGCCCTGCATAACCACCTCGTAGTCATTGACGATCGCGATCGTGACCGGCGGCAAATTGGGTGACATATCGATAACTCTAGGCCTCTTCCCGAACGGGCTGTCCAACCTCCCACCCTTCTGCCGTGCGGACGAGGTGCCCGCTGCGTTCCATCTCCCTCAGCCAGCCCGCCATAGGATCGAATCCCCACAACGACCGGAACAGCGTGGCGTTGCGGGCGATATCCGCCGCGTGTTCCACCGGGGGATCACTGACCGCATGATGCTGGTGGAAGGCCCCCGCCACACCGCTCCACCACATCGTCCCGCCCACTGCGGCGAGGCGTTGGCCGAAGTCGGTGTCCTCGCCGCCATAACCGATGTAGCGCTCGTCGAACCCCCCGATCCGCTCCCAGGACTCCAGCGTCAATCCCAGGTTGAGTGACCAGAGCAGCCGAGGATCCCCGGCTCGGAGCCGGCCATCGCGGGGGACGACCCGGACCGGGTGGTCCCGCCCCACGGCCGCCAGCCGTTCG
>DUOB01000062.1 GCA_012839035.1 Propionibacterium sp. | reverse complement strand
GGGCGACGACCATGGGAGTACGCCCCGCTGCCGCCAGTTCCGCCACCGCCGCGGTGGCGCCGGCGTCACCGAGAGACCGGTCACGCTGCTCCGTCCGGATGAGCGCCATGTTGCCGACGGCGATGCGCTGACCGTCGATCGTCGCGACGATGCCCTTGCCCGGAACGGGCTCGGTGTGGTCGGGCAGGCCGGGCGCGCCCCATCCGCGGTCGGCGGCGGCCTCCACGATCGGACGGGCGAGCGGATGCTCGGAGCCGGCCTCGGCGCGGGCGGCCAGGCGCAGGACGTCGTCCTCGGAGAACCCCGGGTCGAGCGCGATCACGTCGGTCAGCTGCGGCCGGCCCTCGGTGAGGGTGCCGGTCTTGTCCAGTGCGACCGCGTTGATCTTTGCGGACGTCTCCAGGAACTCGCCGCCCTTGATCAGGATGCCGTCGCGGGCCCCGCGGCCGATGCCGGCCACGATCGAGACGGGGATGGAGATGACGAGCGCGCCGGGGCAGCCGATGACGAGCAGGGTCAGGGCGAGCACGACGTCACGGGTGATCAGGCCGACGACGAGGGCGAGGACGATGATGGCGGGGGTGTACCACTTCGAGAACCGGTCCATGAACGCCTGGGTCCTGGCCTTGGCGTCCTGGGCCTCCTCGACGCGGTGGATGATGCGCGCCAGCGTCGTGTCGGCTCCGACGCCTGTCGCGGTCACCTGCAGGAAACCGCCGGTGGCGATCGTCCCCGCGAAGACCTTGTCGCCCGCGACCTTCTCGACCGGGATGGACTCGCCGGTGATCGACGCTTCATCGAGCGCGCCGGTGCCGCCGGAGACCACGCCGTCGACGGGCACCTTGGTGCCGTTCTTGACCAGCACCGTCTCGCCGGGAATGACCTCGCCGGCAGAGATCTCGACCTGTTCGCCATCGCGCAGCACGATGGCGGTGTCGGGTGCGACCGCGATCAACTCGGCGAGCGCGGAGCGGGTCTTGTTGAGGGTCGCCGATTCGAGCGCGTGGCCGATGGCGAACAGGAAGGTCACCGCGGCGGCCTCCCAATAGTTGCGGACGAGGATCGCGCCGATCGCCGCGACGGAGACGAGCAGGTCGATGCCGATCACCTTGGCGGTCAGGGCGCGGACGGCCTTGAGGACGACCGGGGTGCCGGCCACGACGGCGGCGGCGATCATCAGGATGTCGCCCCAGAGAGTGGCGTCGAGGGCCCGGCTCGCGGTGAGCGAGGCCAGGATCAACAGCCCCGAGATCGTGGGGACGGCCCAGTGGCTGTGCAGCCACGTCTGGACCTTGTTCATGGTTCTGCCTTTCAGGTTCGAGTGTGCATTGGGGGTGTGGGGGTGATGCTCGGGCGTCCGGTCACAAACCGCATCCAGGAGGGGATCCGCGGGGACTATCTCGACGGACCCCCCTGTGAATGCGGTTTTTGACAAGGCGGGGTCGAAAGGGTGGGTCAGAAGGCCGAGGGAGTGGCCTTGTAGCCGGCCTTCCTGACCGCGGCCACCAGCTCGTCGACGCTGGCCAGGGCCGGGTCGTGGACGACCTCGATGCGGGCGGTGGCGAAGTGGACCTTCACCGACTCGACACCCTTCAGGCGGCCCACCTGCTTTTCGATCTTGGCCACGCAGGACGGGCAGGAGAACCCCTCGGCGCGGAGGGTGGTCTTCTTGGTGGTCGTGGTGCTCATGTGGAACTCCTCTTCATGTGCTTGATGCCTTGATGACTCCAAGCTATGAAGATCGGCCGGTTCGTTCCTTGACGCAGATCAAGTCGGTGCGGGACGAATCCTCGACGCTGGTCCGAGAACTTCCGTTGAGGGCTGACCCGCGAACCAGCTCGCGGGTCGTGTAGCACGACTTCAGTGTTACACTGATTCCATGGCAAATCTGACCATCAGCGTTGATGACGCGACTCTGAAGCGCGCGAGGCTTCGTGCATTGCAGCGGGATGAGTCGGTCAACGCCTATCTTGCTGAGGCTTTGCGCCGTTACGCCGATGCTGGCGACGCGGAGGACCGGATGGCGCGCGTGCTTGCTGTCGCCGAGGGCTCCCGCTACGGGACGGGATCCGGTGGGCGGAAGTGGACGCGCGACGAGTTGCACCGTGGCTGACTTCCTCGACACCAATGTGGTGGTGTATGCCTTCGACAACGACGAGCCCGAGAAGCAGGCAATCGCCCGCGAGTTGATGAGGCAGCGACCCGACGCCGTGATCAGCACGCAGGTCCTGCTGGAGTGGTACGCCGTCGTGACGCGGAAGTTCTCTCCGCCCATGCCGCCCGCCGTCGCGATGCAGGCGCTCGCGACCCTGGCGGAACTCGAGGTCATCTCCGCCGATGCCGAACTCGTGGTTCGTGCTGCCGAGACCTCGATCGGTCACCAGATCTCGATGTGGGACGCCATGATCATCGAGGCGGCAAGCCTGGCCGCGTGCGACACCGTTTTCACTGAGGACTTGAGCGATGGTGCGTCCATTCGGGGCGTGACGGTTCGCAATCCTTTTGCCACTGACTGAGCGGGATCGTGGGTGCCGTGCTGGTGACCGTCCTGTTCGTCAACTGGCTGCCCCTACTCGAGGACCCCGTAGCCGAACAATCCACCTGGATCGACGTCTCGCTTCACCGCGGCCAACCGCTGCAGGTCCGCCGCCCCGAACGCTTTCCGGGCGAGCTTGCGACGCTCGTCCAGAGTGACGAAATTGAGGTACGCAGGGAGGGCCGCGTGGTGGGGTTCGGTCGCGGCCATCAGCTGATCGAGTGCTCCGAAGGCTGCCGCCACTGCCTCCGAGGTCGGGGTCACGGCCACGGCGTCAAGGACGAACTCCGCATCCCGGGCGGCATAACTCACCGCCGGGTTCGGCCGTCGCACCGTCCCTCCGGAGTGGCGAAGTTCGGCGAACAGTCCGCCACCGCCGACGAAGTCCACCATCGCCTCGACCGTGGCGGAGTCGGCGTCGGATAGCCAGCGGCCCGAACTGGTGGCCGGCAGCGGATCGACCGGATCCTGGGAGATCACCGCCATCTCCCGGAACGGCATCGGTCCGAACAGGTCCGCGATCGGGGCCCGCCACGCGCGTACCCGGTCCACCAGGGCCGCGCCCTCGGCCTGGTCACCACAGTGACAGCCGCGCACGATCGTGAAGGTCTCACCACGCAGTGGCGGCGGCACGATCTCCAGGTCGGGGAACGCCATGATGTTCAGGGAACTGGTCATCGCGGAGTCGATTCCGCGGACCCACTCCCGCCAGAAACCGAAGACCTCGACTGTGGCATCGGCCGGATAGAGCAGGTTGCCGGCGTACACCTCGCGGACCGGTACCAGGCCCATCGTCATCTCCACGACGACGCCGAGGCTGCCCGCGCCCGCGCCGCACAGGGCCCAGAACAGGTCGGGATGTTCGGTGGGCGAGGCGGTCACGACCGACCCGTCGGCGAGAACGACAGTCAGGGATCGCACCCGGTCCACCGCCAACCCGTGCTGGCGTGCGAGCCAGCCGAAGCCGCCGCCGAGGGTATAGCCGACCGCGCCGATGTGCGGTGCCGAGCCGAGCAACGGGGCCAGACCGTGGTCCTGGGCCGCGCCGAGCAGGTCGTCCCATCGAACGCCTCCGCCCAGGGTGACCTCCGCGCGCTCGGGATTGATCGAGAAGCGGTTCAGCTTGCGCAGCGACAGCAGCAGTGCTGTGTCGTCGCCCAGTGCACACGGCCCGTGACCGGTCACCTGGATGCCGACCTTGAGGCCGCGTTGCCCGGCGTAGCGGACCGCGTCGGCGACCTCGTCGACGGTGCTGGGTTGGGCCACGACGGCCGGTCGGTGCTGATAGGCGAGATTCCAGGACGCGTGCGCTGCGGCGTACTCGGCATCATTCGAAGTCAGATAACGGGAACGTGTGGATTCGGTCATGTCTCCACGGTCGGGCGCGGCGTACGCCTTCGAAATCCCGAGACCGAGGCTGGTTTTCCCTCAAGTTGGGGATGGGCTGGGGATCCCATCCGGGCGTACCGTGAACCATGACCATCTCGCGTTTCACCACTGCCCGGGACCGGATCCTGGCCGTTACCGATGCAGGGGTGGACAGCGCCGCGGTGCTGCGCGCCGCGCTGGCCGCGCTGCACGACGTCACGACATTCAGCTGGGCGGCGATGATGGGCGTCGATCCGGACACCATCCTCCCGGTCTCCGCTGTGATCGAGGGTTTCGATGAGAGCGCCTGCGTGCCCTTCTGGGAGGCCGAGCTCACCCTGCCGGGCTATCTGAAATTCACCGATCTGGCCCGCAGCCACGATCCGGTGGGCACGCTGTGGGAAGCGACCGATGGTGACCTGATGCGATCGCCGGTCTATGCCACGATCTATGCCCCGTTGGGTGCTGCCGACGAACTGCGTGCGGTGTTCACCCTCGGATCGAGTGCCTGGGGGGGGTGGTCAGCCTGGTCCGGGGAGGCGCGGATGGTCCGTTCGACGCTGTCGAGGTGGGGGAGGTGCGCCAACTCGCCCGGTTCATTGCTCGTGCCCTTCGCTCGGCCATCGTACGCAGCGAATCCCTGCGGTCGAGTTCGACCGCGTGCGTGCTGTTCGACCGCGACTACCACATCACCCAGGCGACGATGGAAGGCCGGGCCTTGCTCGACAGCCTGCGAGCGGTCGAGTGGGTGTCCGCCCCGGATGCGCTCGGCCCGGGGGTGCTGCGGGCGCTGATCACCCAAGCCCGGTTCAACCTGGCTGGTCGCCATGTCGAGTCCCGAGTGCGGGATATCGACGGCCGCTGGTTCCGGGTCCGGGCCGCGCGCACCGATGCCGCTGACGGAACCGTGGCCGTGGTGATTGAGCCCGCCAGCAGCGCGGATCTGTTCTCCATGACCATGGCGTCGTTCGGTTTGACCGACCGGGAGTGCGACATTGTGCGCTATCTCGCCCGGGGGCTCTCCAGCATCGATATCGCCGCCGAGCTGAGCCTGTCCCCGCACACCGTGCGTGATCACGTCAAAGCAATCCTGCGCAAGTGCGGAGCGTCCAGCCGGGGTGAGCTCGTCGCGCAACTGTTCGCCGATCGCCTGAAGCCGGCCCTGCATCGGGCCGTGGCGTACGAACTGGGGATGTGACCTCCGCGCCAAACCGCTCGGGTATCCCGGCTGTCAAGGGTTCCCATCCCGAAGTTGGTCAATAAGTGCATTCGTCACCGGATTCCGCGACGCCGTAGGACCGGAAACCCGTTCCTGGTGGCCGAGGTTTCGGCCTTCGACACCCGGGTCAGTTCGCGACGCGCCAAATCGGACAGCACGTTGCCGACAGTGCGGCCTTCTTTCCTTGCCTGTTCCTTGACGGCTTCGAGCACATCGTCGTCAATGGTGAGTGTCGTGCGCATGGGCTGATTATTCGTCTGATGCAGGGCGGGAACAGCGGCCCGAAGGCGTACGTGTCTCACTTCCCACCGGGTCGGGTATTGGTCCACTGCGCGTCGATGGCACCGGTCGCCTGGTCGATCGTGGCGTGATAGCGGTACGCCTTCGGCCAGGTCCCGAACGTCGAGGACTCGTTCACGATGAACCGATAGAGCAGACCGCGCTGGCGAGGGACCTCCACCTCATCGATGCTCAACTCCAAGCGACTGACGGCACCATCGGCGGACACTGCGTACGGCCCGGCAACCACGCCGTGTTCCGGATAGGTGGTGATCGTGAAGCGCCCCGAGCCTGCAGTCCGCACGTCCAGAGCCGGGGCGAAGACGATCTCGGTGTCGCGGACAAGGATGCGCTCCAGCGCGTCGCCCGCGAACAGATAGCTGACCTCGCCGTCGCGATGCACATCGCCGGTGGTTCGGAGGCGCTGCACGAGGTCGTGGCTGGTGGGGAACACGGCGAGGATGTCGGTGTCGACGGAGTACTTCGCGAAGCTCCGGCGTTGGCCCTGGACCGGCAGCGGGACCGGGAAGTCGGCGAGCTGCACCGCTCGCCCATCGATGCTGACCTCGAGGTCGGAGTCGCCGAGGCGCAGGAAGTCGAAGTCGTACAGCATGATCAGCGGGAAGGAATCGGGCTCGACGGCGGACATGCCGACCGGGGCGAGCAGGTTCAGCGGGACGGAGCGTTTCGTGCTGTGCTCGCGGATGTGGCCCCGGATCGCGCGGCCCTCGACATCGGTGAAAGCGAATTCGATGGTGGCCCGGCCTTCGTCGTCCCGCTCCAGGATGGGTCCGCCCAGATCCCGATGGCGGTAGTGGAGTAAGCCCTTGCCGGTCACCTTGCTCTGCTCATCGGGGTTGGGCGCGAGCGCGAGATCGTCATAGAAGTCGACCCAGCCGTCGTGGCGATAGGCGATGATCCGATAGCCCTGTTCGTGGCCGCGGTCGATGAATTGGGGCTCCAGCCCCAGATAGGTCGGGTCGGAATCGGGGGCGAACTCCAACAGCGCAAGACGGCGGACGTCGGCCGCCTCGATCGTGAGCGGCAGCATCACCTCCCGATCCGGGCCGGTGCGCGAATAGCGCGAGCGGTCCGGAGCGGCGGTCCCGGCTGGGCGGCGCAACTCCCAGGCATTCCAGCCGGCGAACGCCGCGACGCCAACGCCGGCGACGATGACCAGGGTGAGGGCGAGTTTGAGCCGCGACATGGGTCAGCCTCCCGGTTTCGGTGGGACGATCCCCTCACCGGTCAGTGCGCGGGACATCCGGTCCAGCACGTCGGCGCAGGTGGCGACGTCCCGGGGTTTGATATCGGCGAACAGCTCATCCAGCAGCCGTTCACCCAAGGCCTCCTGGCTTTGGAAGTACGCGTACGCCGCCGGGGTCAGACTCACCTGTCGGGCCCGGCCGTCGGCCGGTGAGGGGGTGAACTCGAGCAGTCCCTTCGCGACCAGGGCGTTGAGCAATTTGGTGACGTTCTGATGGGTGGTGCCGAGGGCGCGGGCGACCACAGCCGTCGAGGGCGCCGGTTGGGGGAACGCAGCAACCACCGTCAACGCAAGCCACTGTTTGAGCGTGACGTCGCCGAGCATGGCGTCATAGTGCGTCTGCATGCGGTTCGCCAGCAGGAGTACGCCCGCGAAGGTTGCCTGCCTCGGCTCGATCGTGGTCACGAGATCATAATATCCAACTAGTTGGATATTGTCTGAGCAACGTGAAAGTTGCCTCGTCCTGTGATCATCCCCTGCTCATTCCACCTTGAACGTCCAACCGGCTAAGGGCGCGGGGGGTAGACGCGGACGCCGTCCTCTCCGGAGCCGATCACGGCCAGCACCCCGTCCACCGACTGGGCCCCCGCTTCCAACCGGTGCAACTCGCTGCCGTCGGGGGTGTAGAGCGCCGCACCGCCGCCCTCGGGGAGTTCGGCCAACACCAGGGTGCCGCCGGGTCCCGGTCCGTCGACACCCCGACCAAATAGGCCGGATCGGCCGACCAGGGCTCACCCACGCCCTGGACATAGCGATCATCCAGCCAATAGGTGGCCGTGTCCGCGGGTTGGGGGCATCGCGCGGGACCCGGGCGGGCTCGCGGCGCAGCCGGTGAGGGTGGCGAGGATCAGCGTGAGAAAGACGATGAGGGGGCGGTGGGTGCGGAACATGACTCTCCCTGCGGTCCGCCCCCGTTAATCAGTGGGAGGTGAACGGCGTGGGTGGAGAGCGACGACAACAGGGATCTGATGGACTTGGCTAAGTCGGACTAATATGTAGCCATGGGGAAAACGGTGAATGTGCATGAAGCGAAGACGTCATTGTCACGCCTGCTCGAGCGCGTCGAGGCCGGTGAGCGGATCACGATCGCCCGGGCCGGCAAGCCGGTGGCCGACCTGGTGCCACACGTCCGCGCCGATCTGGTGTTCGGGCTTG